>JAZORY010000059.1:0-7916 GCA_045656825.1 Candidatus Avispirillum sp. | reverse complement strand
CTCCCACTGGAGAAGGCTAAAGGCTCCCCTTGCTTAGGGGAGCTGTCAGCGAAGCTGACTGAAGGGTAGATTTTAACATAATCAATCTATTTATACCCTTCCGTCTTGCCTTCGGCAATCCACCTCCCCGCCCCAAGGGGCACCGTGGAATCGTAGATTCCTGGGGACTGGGAATCAAGGGTAGGCTCAGTTAGCTAAAAGATAATTTATCACCCTACGGATAAATTCCATTGCTTTTTCATAATATATATTTACCAAAGAAGGAGATGATATTATGAAAAAATGCAAATATTTCGGCACGGACGGCTTCAGAGGCGAATCAAACCTTCAGCTGACGGCAGAGCATGCCTATAAAATCGGCAGATTTCTCGGATGGTATTATGGCAGTCGGCTTTCAGGTTGCAATAAAAAGGGCTATCGCCCGAGAATAGTGATAGGAAAGGACACGCGCCGCTCCTGCTATATGCTGGAGTATTCAATTGCGGCAGGATTAACGGCATCGGGAGCAGATGCATATATGCTGCACGTAACAACAACGCCAAGCGTTTCCTACGTGGCTCGTCAGGATGGCTTTGATTGCGGTGTTATGATAACCGCCTCCCATAATCCGTTTTATGATAACGGAATCAAGCTTATAAATCGCTATGGCGAAAAGCTGGATGACGAAACAACGCTTCTGGTGGAGTCTTATATAGACGGTGATATGAGGGCACTTGATATAGAGGAAGCGGATCTTCCTCTTGCAAAAAGGGAAAAAATCGGCTGCATTGTAGACTATTCCTCGGGGCGAAACAGATATATCGGCTATCTTATTTCTCTTGCGTCAAACTCATATAAAAGGCTCAGGATAGGAATCGATTCTGCAAACGGCGCGGCGTGGAATATCGCAAAGGCAGTTTTCGGCGCGCTTGGGGCTGAGCTGTACGTTATAGGCGACGAGCCTGACGGGCTCAACGTGAATTTGGACTGCGGCTCAACTCATATGGAGCGGCTGTGCCGTCTTGTGCTTGAAAAGCATCTTGATCTTGGATTTGCATTTGACGGGGATGGCGACAGATGTCTTGCAGTTGACGAGAGGGGAAGAGTTGTGGACGGCGATGCTATAATGTATCTTCTCGCGCGAAGACTGAAGAGCAGAGGGATGCTTAATTCGGACACTGTTGTTGCAACGGTTATGTCAAACAGCGGCTTGACAGCCTCTCTTGAGAAGGTTGGGCTCAGATGTGAGCAAACGGCTGTGGGGGACAGATTCGTTTACGAGCTTATGCAAAAAAAGGATTATTCTCTTGGAGGAGAGCAATCAGGGCATATTATCCTTCGGAAATATGCAACAACGGGCGATGGGATTTTAACGGCTATTATGGTTGCCGAGGAGGTGTGCGACAGAAAGACTTCGCTTTCAAAGCTGTGTTCCGAGCTTGAAATCTATCCGCAATACGTAAAGAACGTACGCGTAAGAGATAAGGATGCGGTCGCATCTGATACGTTGGTAAAGGAAACTATCGCAGAGATAGAGGAGCTTTTGGGCGGAGTCGGAAGAGCTATGGTTCGCGCCAGCGGAACAGAGCCTGTTGTTCGGATAATGATAGAGGCAAAAAGAAAAGACGATTGCCTAAAATATGCAGAAAAAATCGAAGAGGTTATAGCTAAGGGAGGATATATCCTTGAATAAGGCGGTTGAAACAAAGGAGCTTTTTCAGTGTAAAAGCCCGTATCTAAAGGCTTTTTTTGAAGAAAACCGCTTCCCGTGGCAAATACTGCCCCAAATAGGCGAAATAGTTATGCAATTGCAGAAAATGAAACCGTATGGATATAGCTTTATTTCCGACGGAGTGATGGTGGCAGAGGGTGTAAAGCTTCATCCGTCAGCTGTTATTATGCCTCCCGCAGTTATCGGATGCGGCACGGAAATCAGATGCGGAGCGTTTCTTCGGGGAAACGTCATAATCGGAGAAGGATGCGTTGTTGGAAATTCAACGGAATTGAAAAATTGTATATTGCTCGACGGAGCGCAGGTGCCTCATTATAATTACGTGGGCGATTCGATTTTAGGAAATAAAGCGCATATGGGTGCGGGAGCGGTTTGCTCCAATCTGAAGTCGGACGGCAAAGCAGTTGTTGTCCACGGGGAAAAGGATTATGAAACGGGAATGAGAAAGGTTGGCGCATTTCTCGGGGACGGTGCCGACATAGGCTGCGGATGTGTTCTCAATCCGGGAACGGTTGTGGGGAAAAACACGTCAGCCTATCCGCTGACGTCCCTCAGAGGAGTTTATCCCGAGGATTGTATTATAAAAAGCACAAACGTGGTCGCCGTAAGAGGCGAAGGCTAAAGGCTCCCTAAGGAGATATCACGTATGGTAGGGGCGACCATTGGTCGTACGTTCGAGATATAATCATTCATTAGAAACGGACCGCCGTAGGGGTTCCCCAAAACGAGCTTGACGAGTTTTTTGGGGGCCCGTCGAGGACGTCGGTCCCTACGGGCATCTGATCTGCTAAACGACAATTTACGTTATCTCAAACACTCCCCAGCGGGGAGGGGGGACCATTTTGCTTTGCAAAATGGTGGGTGAGGAGAAGCTTACATTAATATTTTTCTCCTCATCCGTCATCTCCGATGCCACCTTCTCCTGGAGGAGAAGGCTATATGCCGAACCATATTTGTAACCACCGATATATAACAATTTGCTCATCAATTCTCCATAAAATATTCAAAACAAAAGCGTTGAATCTTAACAATCGAAGCTTATAATTAGTATGAATTGGCAGAGGAGGTGTTTATATGAAAAAAAGCAAAGGAAGGCGATTTGCAAGCGAGCTTCGTGAAGAAATAAAGAAAAACAAAAACGTTTTTGCAGTTTATATAACCTTGCGAATTCTGGTTATTGCAGTTGCCGTGGTCAGTCTTATATCGGGGAATATTGAAAATTTCTTTTTATGTATTTTGTCGCTGATTTTGTTTTTGCTCCCTGCCTTTGTTGAGCGAAAGCTTAAAATAGATTTGCCCGATGCGCTGGAGATAATAGTTCTTCTGTTTATCTTTGCAGCGGAGATATTGGGCGAGATATCAAGCTTTTACGTTCGCGTGCCCCATTGGGACACCATGCTGCATACAGTGAACGGATTTCTTTTCGCCGCCATCGGCTTTGCTATGGTGGACGTTCTTAATCGTAGCTCCAAGGTTAAATTCAATCTCTCACCATTCTATCTGGCGGTTATGGCGTTTTGCTTTTCCATGACGGTTGGCGTTGTTTGGGAATTTTTTGAATTCGGCATGGATATGCTCCTTGGCTTTGATATGCAAAAGGACACGGTCATAAATTCTATAAATAGCGTTATGCTGGACGTCAGCCTGACAAATCAGGTGGTGGCAATAGAGGATATCAGGGACGTTATTCTCCTTTGCGGCGATGGCACCGGTTATACCCTGTCGGAGCTTGGTGTCTGCGGGTACGTTGACGTTGGCATAATCGACACTATGAAGGACCTTATTGTCAATTTCATCGGCGCGCTGATCTTCTCTGTTATAGGCTTTTTCTACGTAAAGAGCAGGGGAAAGGGGCGAATTGCCAGAAATCTCATCCCCACCTTGAATGATACAACAAAATAATAAGCTGCCCGGTAAATATTTGCCGGGCGCTTTTTGCTTCTTAAAACGAAATATCCCTTGCAAAAAAATCGGTTTGGGGATATACTATAACTATATATAAAATCTGTTTATACGACATTTGTCCCAAAACAGCTTGGAGGATTGTATGGATATTTCTAAGGTGTATATAACGGCGCTTCATTTGAATCACGGCGGCGTTGAGATGGTTATTGCTTCTCTTGCAAACGCCTTTGTTGAAAAGGGCCTCGAGGTTGAGGTTTTAACTACATATCGCTATAACGAGCCTGCTTATCCTATGGACGAAAGAGTTAAGATAACCTATCTTACAGACCTTCGTCCCAACAGAGAGGAATTTTCCGCGGCTATCAGAAGCAAGAATCCCTTCCGAATCCTCAGTGAGGGTCTGAAGGCTGTGAAGATCCTTCGTCTTCGTAAGTCAACTATGGTCAATGCTATTAAGAATATAAAAGAGGGCGCTATAATTTCAACTCGCCACGATCACAATATGTGGCTTTCTCAGTACGGCTCAAAGGACGTGCTGAAGATAGCGCAGCTTCATTTCGACCATAAGTTCGATCCTCAGCTTGTTTCGGATTTCAAAAATAACTACTCAAATATAGACTATTACACTCTTTTGACCGATAAGGTAACGGGAGAGATAAAAGAGATTATGGAGGGGCATAACGCACACACCAAATGCGTAACTGTTCCCAATTTCCTCACCTTTGAGGAGGTCGACCGCACAGTGGAAAGGGAAAAGCAGGTGGTTGCCGCAGGTCGTCTCCATCCGGATAAGGACTTTTTCACAATGCTTCGCATCTGGCGTCTTGTTTGCGAAAAGTGCCCGGACTACACTCTGAAAATCGCAGGTCAGGGAGAGCAGGAGGCTTCCCTCAAGGCATATGCCAAGGAGCTTGGAATTGAGGATAAGGTCTGCTTTATGGGCCCCGTTCCTCATAAGGCGCTTCTTCAGGAAATGTGTCGCTCGAAGGCATATCTGATGACCTCCGTTTCCGAGGCTCTTCCTATGGTTCTTCTTGAGGCTATGTATTGCAAAACGCCTCCCATCGCCTTTGAATTGAGAGTTGGAACAGGCTCTATTATAAACGACGGTGTCAATGGCTTTGTGATCCCTCAGCGCAGCGACGAGGACTATGCCGAAAAGCTGATTTCTTTGCTTAATAAGAGCGAAGAGGAAATGGCGGAAATGCGAGAGGCTTGTCTTGCTCGCGCTATGGACTATTCCAAGGAAAACGTTGTTTCCATGTGGCTTGAGCTGTTTAATGAAACATTGTAAAAAACCGCACTTGATTATTTGAAAAGTTTAGTGTATAATGACAGTATGAAGATAGAAAAGAGGACGTTGATATGATCAAAGTTATGACAGTTTTCGGCACAAGACCTGAAGCTATTAAAATGGCTCCTCTGGTTAAAGAGCTGCAGAAGAGAAAAGAGATAGAAACTATCGTTTGCGTAACAGCTCAGCACAGACAGATGCTTGACCAGGTTCTTGAGGCTTTCGACGTAACCCCCGATTACGACCTTGATATTATGAAGGCGGGACAGACACTCTCCTCCATCACAGCTGACGTGCTTATGAAGCTTGAAGAGGTGTTTAAGGAGTGCCAGCCCAATATTGTTCTTGTTCACGGCGACACAACAACTGCTTTTGCGGCTGCAATGGCTGCATTCTATCAGCAGATCCCCGTTGGCCACGTTGAAGCAGGCCTTCGCACATATGATAAATATTCTCCCTTCCCTGAGGAGATCAACCGCCAGTTCGTAACTCTCGTTTCAGATATGAACTTCGCGCCCACACAGCTTAGCCGCGAAAACCTCCTTCGTGAAAACAGAGACGATAACAGCATTTTCGTTACAGGTAACACAGCCATCGACGCTCTTAAGACAACAGTTCGCGCTGATTATCAGAACGAGATCTTTGATTGGATCGGCGATAGCCGCCTCGTTCTTCTCACAGCACATCGCAGAGAAAACCTTGGCGAGCCCATGCGCCATATGTTCAAGGCAATCAGAAGAATTCTTGATAAATATGAGGATATTAAGGTTGTATATCCCGTTCACCTTAACCCCCGCGTTCAGCAGGTAGCGAACGAGATCCTCGGCGGATGCGACAGAATCAAGCTTATCCAGCCCCTTGACGTTCTTGATTTCCATAACTTTATGAACAGAGCGTATATCATTCTCACAGATAGCGGCGGAATTCAGGAAGAGGCTCCCGGCCTTGGAAAGCCCGTAGTAGTTCTCCGCGACACAACAGAGCGTCCCGAGGGCGTTGCTGCAGGAACACTTAAGCTTGCCGGAACAGACGAAGAGGTTATCTACAATATCGTAGACGAGCTTCTCGGCAGCCGCGAGGAATATGAGAAGATGAGCACAGTTTCCAATCCCTACGGCGATGGCCACGCAAGTGAAAGAATTGCAGATGCTATCATCGAAAGATTTGCTGAGCTTGTATAATTGAAAAATAAAAGCTGCCGTTTATGCGTTGTATCCGTGAGGACACAACGCATATTTTGTTGTTTCATGTTGTGCTCGTGCCACCATTGTGATATAATAAATTAAAGGTGGTGATGATTTGGAACACAAAGAATACATAAATATACATGAGGACTCAACTACTGCTATTCTATTTATTCATGGAATTGTCGGAACTCCAAATCATTTTAATGATTTCATACCTTTAATACCAAAAACGTTTTCGGTATATAACATGCTTTTAGATGGTCATGGAAAAGGTGTTAAAGATTTTTCAAAAACATCAATGGAAAAGTGGAAAATTCAAGTTGCTTCCGTTGTTGAAAAATTATCTGCAACCCACGAAAAAATATATATAGTTGCTCACTCTTTAGGAACGCTCTTGGCGATTGAACAAGCGATTAAAAATAAAACGGTTTGCAAATTGTTTTTACTCGCAGTTCCGTTAAGTTTAGCGATAAAGCCTAAAATGCTAATTAATTCGTTGAAAGTTTATTTTGATAAAATTAGTTCCTATGATTATGAAGCACTAGCGGCGAAAAAATGTTATGGTATTGGGAAAGATAAAAACCCTTTCAACTACATTGGATGGATACCAAGATTTTTAGAATTGTTTGCAAAAATCAGACAAACTCGAAAAACAATAAGCACATTGCATACACCTTGTTTGGTATATCAATCCTTAAAAGATGAAATGGTCTCTAAAAAGAGTGAAAAATATTTAAAGCAAAATTCGTGCATTACGACAAACACGCTTAAACATTCGGGGCATTATTATTACGATAAAGCGGATTGGAATTATTTGATAACCGAATTTACTAAAATGGTTAATGAAGAATTGAATTAAATCAATTGGTTTTGAGTCGGTTAAAAGGTTTTAGGTTCCCCTGTCCTCTAAATAAAGAAAGGTGTAGTATGTATAATAGTATTGATTTATTTTTTGAGGAAATGTTGAAAATGTTTCCCCAAACTATTCAAGAATATGATGCACACATCCGTGAATATGATGGTCGATTAGATAGTGTTGTTATAGAAGATATAATAATGCCAGAGATTATCAAAGTTATTCGCACTAATGATGAAGCTATGTTAGTGAGATTATTTGATTACCTTGAGGAAATATCACTTATAGATGATGCGTATTTGATAAATCTGTTAACAATTTCTGTGTTGGAAAAAATCGGAGATGAAAAAAATATTTTTAATAACGCGAAAAGATTTATGGGTGAAAAAACTAAATCCTTACAAATTCGTAGCGATATAGGTTTAGGTAGAATACGGTACTCTGATGGTTCTTTAGAAAAGACATAAAAAGACAGGGGACGGTTCTATGTCTACTGACAGCGACAGCTAAGAAAAGATAAGGGAAGGCGGGAATCCGCCTTCCCAAGCCCCAAGTGGTATAATAATGTTGCTAAATATGTAGAATATTTCTACAACATAAACGGTTATTTATATAGGTTGAAGGACGGGATCGCCGGGCAGACAACGTATTATGAATACGACCTTGCGGGAAGAAACGTTTCTTCAACAGTAACGGGAGAATACGTATACGATCAGGTTGCAAAGGTGTCAACCCAGTATCAGAACGGAACAGGATTTGTCTATACCCAGCGTGCGACTATCTTTGATTCCGATGGCTCAGTTGCAAACGATTTAAATTACGTATATTCCTATTGCAATCCTATGACTTCAGGCGGCGCCGAAGCGCTTTATAGGCTTAACGTCAACCATGAAATGTACGAATATGAGTACGATTCACTTGGTAGAGTAACAAAGCTGAAAACTTCAATCGGCGCTGAAAATG
>JAZORY010000058.1:0-2650 GCA_045656825.1 Candidatus Avispirillum sp. | reverse complement strand
GATAGAACGCGATTTCAAATTTCTTCGCGTAATGGCATTGGCCCCTGAGCACGTAACCGGCAAGGAAGCGATGGAGCTTGCGAAAATGAGATAAAAGAATTGTTTACCAAAGGAAACAGTTAATAGAAAATTAAATATAATTGACTTGAATATCTTCTTTCATATAACTACAATATAATGTAGATTTATGAAAGAAGGTATTTTTGATTATGGGACCAAGATTTGGACCTCCTTCAGCTGAAATAAACGATCGCCTCAAAGCACCCAAGCCCAAAAGTCTTGCCGAGGTGCCCGCCTATCTGAAAAAGACCGTGGGCGGAACTATATACAGACTTTTCTATATCTTCAAGCTTGTTTGGGAAACGCAGCCGCTGCTGCTTATATTTATGATGTTTATGACGGTTTATAACGGCGTTATGCCGTTGGTGGGAACTCTCATAACGGCAAACCTGCTTGACTGTATAGTAAGAAGCTTTTCATCGGAAGTGAATTTGATTATCCCTCTTGTTTTGCAGTTTGGATATCTGTTTCTTAATACTCTGACGGGAAGCCTTTCTAATATGATAACGCAGATTGCGGGCGAGAAAGTAACCAATCACGTTAAGATAAAAATAATGAACAAGGCAAAAACGGTAGATCTTGCTTCCTTTGATATGCCTGATTTTTATGAGAGACTGGAAAATGCAAATCGCGAGGCGGGAATGCGCCCTGTGCATATTCTTCGTTCCAGCTTCGAGCTTGTGTCAAAGATAATTTCAATGTTCAGCTATTTCGCTGTTCTTGTTGTTATTTTGAAAACCTTACCTTATTATAGTATCTTATTTTTTGTTATATTTATAGCGCTGACCGTATCCAGCGCGGTCGTGTCCTTCCGCTTCCGACGTAAGAATTTCAACTATATGTTCCATCGCTCGAAGGACCGCCGTAAGATGAACTATTATAGTGAGCTGATAGTGAATAAGGATATGGTTAAGGAAATTCGCCTGTTTGATTTGTCAGATCTACTTATAGGTAAATATAAGGAAGTGTTTGCAGAATATTTTAAGGGAATAAAATCTCTTATCTGGCAGGAAGGCGCTTGGAATTTGCTTTTGTCTCTTGCAACAGCCGTTATGAACGGCGTCCTTTTCTATATGATCGCAACGAACGTCAGTCAGATTGGTGATTATTCTGTGTATACAGGTGCGCTTAATTCGATTTCAGGCGCTCTTGCTGCCATAATCACAGCAACCTCGGGTATTTATGAGGGCTCGCTGTTTATAGATAATATGATATTGTTTATGAACGAGAAGCAGACTGTAAAGCCGATCGTTGAAGCGCCGATAATTCCTGAGAGCCGCTGTGGACATACCATAGAGCTGAGAAACGTAACCTTCCGCTATCCCGGAGCGGATCGCGACGTAATACATAATATGAATCTGACGATAAAGTCGGGTTCCACGGTTGCTCTGGTTGGTCTTAACGGAGCGGGAAAAACAACACTTATAAAGCTTATCACGAGGCTTTATGATCCAACCTCCGGCGTTATTTTGCTGGATGGCAGAGATATAAGGGAGTACGATACAAGGGCGCTTTATAAGCTCTATGGAATTATCTTTCAGGATTTCGGCAAATATGCAGAAACGGCAGGAGATAATATCGCCTTTGGAGATATTTCCAAAGAGAAGCTTGAGGGCGCAGTTGAGAACGCTGCGAGAAATTCCGGCGCTGATGAGTTTATTGAAAAAATGCCCAACAGATATGAAACTCCTCTGACCCGATATTTTGAAAAGAACGGAACGGAGCTGTCTGTTGGTCAGTGGCAGAAGCTGTCCGTTTCAAGAGCCTTTTATTCAGATGCGGATATTCTCATTCTTGATGAACCAACAGCATCTCTTGATGCAATTGCAGAGCAGGAAATCTATATGCAGTTTGATAGATTGCGCGAGGGAAAAACCAGTGTGTTTGTTTCTCATAGACTTTCCAGCGCAACAATCGCGGATACAGTGGTAGTTCTTGAAAATGGCGCTGTTGCGGAAATGGGAAGCCATGAGGAGCTTATGGCTCAGAAGGGAAAATATTACAAGCTGTTCTCAACGCAGGCTGCAAGATATCAGTCTAAGGGCGAAGCGGAGAGGGAAGAAAATCCTATGATGCCTCCCATGCCCGATGGGTTTGGTTTCCGAGGAGCGCCTTCTGCATTTCCCGGTGGAAGACCGCCTATGCATCCCGATGGAAAGTTGCCCGAAGGCTTCAAACCGCCCGAAGGAAGAATGCCCCCGAGATTTAATAAATAAGTAATTAAAGGAGCTCTTTCGAGCTCCTTTTAGCATACCCGAGGCGTACGTGTCAAAATGCACAAAAAGCGAGGTGAAGAATAATATGAGTTGTTAAAAACATAGAAGCGGTAAAATGTTGAAAAAAGTAGTTGACAATGGGGAAGCGTATTGATATAATAACAAAGCTGACAGCGAGAGCTGAGGCGAAAGAAACCGAATAAAGTGAGTAAGAGAAGCACTGCAGGAGCAAGGCAGGAAGCTGAAAAGAAAGCTTAGAAAAAACTTGAGAAAACTTTGAAAAAAGTATTGACAAGGGAAAGCGGTTTTGATATAATAACAAAGCTGCACCTCAAGAGGTGCGCGAAGCTCCTTGAAAATTGAACAACAATGAC
>JAZORY010000057.1:0-48872 GCA_045656825.1 Candidatus Avispirillum sp. | reverse complement strand
CTTTTCTCCTCATCCGTCATCTTCGATGACACCTTCTCCGCTGGAGAAGGTTTATTGTACCGCTAAACGATAATTAACCGCTCAACCCGTAGGTGCGACCATTGGTCGTCTGTTTGAAATATGGTCATACGTTAGAAACGGACCGCCGAGGACGTCGGTCCCTACGACGTGTAATGCGCTAAACGATAATTTAGCGATAATCTGTAGTAAAAACCCGTGGTCGACTATCAAAAAAGGCGGGAAATCCCGCCTTTAGAAATATGTAAAATCACTTGTTTTTAAGATCATCAATCAGAAGTGAGACATGAGCTATGACGTCGGAGGAAAGATTGCTGACGTCAAGGCGGGGAATCTTATCAAGGACAAGAAGATAGTCTGTTGAAACGCCAAAAACTCTGGAAATGTTTATGAGCAATTCAACGGAAGGCTGAATATTATCGTTTTCCCAATTGGAAAACTGTCTGCTTGGTTATGCTGAGGCGTTTTGCCAGATCCACCTGACTCCAACCTCTTTTTTGCGTAATGCATTAATTCGAAGCCCTAACATAGCATCCTCTTGGTCAAATTTTACAATAATATTATCTCTTAAAACTTGACTTTGTAAAAATACTATGATATTCTAATATTAGACTTTATTCGAGTAAATTAAGGCGACGAATTATGGGCGAAAAGATTTTGATAAGAAGCGAAAGCAATTATCCGATCAGCAGATTTGTAAAAATGCTTGTCGCATTTCTTGCTATTATTGCAGTGGTAATTGTATGCACGATTGTTTCAAGATCTCAGAAATCTGCAGCGTATGAGGAATATCAGGCTGCAGAAATGGAGTTGAGTAGTCTTGATTCCTACGATTTTGATTCCTATGATTACTATGCAGAAGAAAGAGACTATCTTGATGAGAAAGCTGAGGCTTTGTGGCAGCGTTATAAAGAAGCAGGAGCGGCGGCAGCTGGTATCGCAGCATTTTTAGTTATAGTTTCTGTTATTCCTTTTACGTTAGCTGTTATTTTCTTGGTGCTCCATCTTATGTGCCGTAACAAAGAGCTTGTTATAACAAACAGAAGAGTTTATGGCGTAACAAAGAGAACCAGAGTGGATCTTCCTCTCGATTCTATAACTTCCATCGGATTGGTACGTAAAGGCACGATCTCAGTGTCAACTCCCTCCGGTCGTCTTGTATTTGTGCTGCTGAAAAACAGAGATAAAATGTATTATACGTTATGTGATCTGCTTGTGGCAAGAAACGCTGATAAGTGTGCACCCAAGGCTGAAGCAACTGAAGAGACAAATGATGCAGAATAAAAAAGAGGGAGATTTTATCTCCCTCTTTTGACTTTTTCTGGGAAAAGGTGTATAATCACAGCAGATATATAACGTGCTGATTAAGAATAGAGGAGAGAAAATGTATAAGAAGTTTTTTGTTGTGAGTCTGATTCTTTTGGCTGTACTTTTATGCGGATGCAATAAAGAGTGTACGCACGAAAACGTGGAGATCGTAAACAAGGTCGAAGCAAACTGCACGGAGAGCGGCTATACAGGCGACTGTGTGTGTGTCGATTGCAACGCAACTGTCAAAGTCGGCGAGGCAGTAGAACCGCTTGAACATCAGATCGAGGTTTCAGGCGCAGAGGCACCTACGTGCACAGCTGATGGCAGTACAGGCCTTGGAATATGCAGCGTGTGTAATGAGGTTATCAACGAAGCATCAGCTATTGCTGCAACGGGACATAGTGAAACGCGTATCAATACAGTAGAGGCAACCTGCAAGGAAAAAGGATATAGCGGAGACGTTGTTTGTGAGAGCTGTGGAGAAGTTTTGTCCGAGGGCGTTGAAATTGAAATCCTCGATCATGATATTATAACAAACGGCTTTAAGGAAGCAACCTGCACCGAGGATGGATATAGCGGAGACAGAACCTGCAGCAGATGCGGAGACGTTGTTGAAGGCGGAACCATTCTCCCCAAGGGCCACGTTACAGAAACCAAGAATCACAAAAATCCTACTTGTTCCGAGGTTGGATATAGCGGCGACGTTTCTTGCACCAAGTGCGGTGCAGAGCTTTCAAAGGGAAGCGAGCTTCCCAAGCTTTCGCATAATCCTGTAACGAAAAATGCAAAGGAAGTAACGTGCTCATCTGACGGATACAGCGGCGACGTATATTGCAGCTATTGTAATATGGAAATCAGCAAAGGTAACGTTATAAAAGCAGAAGGACATAAAAATCTGACCATTCGCGGAGAAATTGCAGCCACAAGTAACGCTGACGGATATACCGGAGATACGTATTGTGTTGCTTGCAACGAACTGATCAAAAAAGGGGAGAGCGTTCCCAAGAATCCTAACGTAGGAAGCTATCCGACCGTTGGCAACGTAGAGCAGCAGATTCTTAATAGTATGAATAGTGTGCGCGCCGCTGCAGGAGCTTGTACTCTCGCGTTTGATAATGCATTGAAGCCCGGCACAGATATTCGCGCCAATGAATACAGATATTGGGGAAATGAGGGTGATCGAGCAGTAAATCCGCATCACAGACCAAACGATCAGGAGTATTATACAGTTTTTGCTGAAATAGGTATCGCAAGCGGAAGCGGTATTGCTGCATATCAGTCTCACGGAGAGATTCTTGCTGCAAGCAGTGATTCTGAAACTTTGTTTGATGCATGGATGAATTCTCCCAGCCATAAGTCTGCTATTATGAATAGCGTTTATACTCACGTTTCCATAAGTGTTATATTTGCTAATGATATGTATTATGCTTGTGCGATTTTTCATAATTGATAAATAAAAAAGAGGGAGATAAAATCTCCCTCTTTTTTATTCATATTGAATTATTTACCGAAATATCTCTCGAGAAGACCGAGGAATGCGCGGCCATGTCTTGCCTCGTCGCGTGCCATTTCGTGCACTGTATCGTGGATAGCGTCGAGATTGTGCTGCTTAGCCATCTTAGCAAGCTCAAACTTACCTGCTGTTGCGCCGTTTTCAGCTTCAACTCTCATTTCGAGATTCTTCTTTGTAGAGGGTGTTACAACCTCACCGAGAAGCTCTGCAAACTTTGCAGCGTGCTCAGCCTCTTCGTATGCTGCCTTTTCCCAGTAAAGACCGATTTCAGGGTAGCCTTCTCTGTGAGCAACTCTTGCCATTGCAAGATACATACCAACCTCTGTGCACTCGCCTTGGAAGTTAGCGCGAAGACCGTCGATGATTTCCTGAGGAACACCATTGATAACGCCAACCTCGTGCTCGCAAGCCCAAGTCATTTCGCCGTTTTCAACAACTTCAACAAACTTTTCTGCGGGAGCCTTGCAAAGGGGGCAAGCCTCAGGTGCGTGTTCACCAACAACGATTTCTCCACAAATAGAACATTTCCACTTTTTCATAATTAATTTCCTCCGAATAATAAATAAGTAATTTTTTAATTTTTATTTTTTGCAATTTGAGCAGATGCCGTTGAATGTTAATTGGCATCCGCAAACAGAACCGCCGCAATCATATTCAGCTGATGCTCTCAGCTCCTCGGGAACTGCAACCTTGGGAAGATCGATCACCGCGCCGCAGTCGTTACAAATGAAGTGAACGTGAGGGGAAGTGTTTCCATCGAATCGTTCAATTCCTTTAACTGTTCCAACGCTGATTGCTTCGCCAACCTCTTTGAAGTATGTCAGGTTGCGATACACAGTTCCAAGCGACAGCTTCGGAATCTCATCCTTTAGCTGCATATAGATCCATTCTGCCGATGGGTGTGTGGTTGTTCCTCGCAGGCAGGTGAGAATGGCATCTCTTTTTTTGAAGTGCTTTGTTTTCTCCATTTCTTACCTCCTAAATGCGAATGATTACTGTTTACGTTCATATAATATCACACTCTTTTTTATTTGTCAATAGGAATTATTAGCATTTTCTAAAATTTTTTAATTTTTTTGAAAAAGGGCAGAGAACAGTAAATTTTATTGAAAACAGAGCGAGGATATGATAATATTAAGGTATAAAATTTATGGCAGGTGCGTTTTATGACAACAGAAACTATTTATCTCAGAGAAAACGATCCCGATATCAAGCTTCAGACCTTTGTTCACGATACAACTTATAACGTATACGGTGGCAAGCGTCCCGCCATGGTGGTTATTGCAGGCGGAGGATATTGCTTTATTGCAAACAACAGAGAGGGCGAGCCCGTTGCAATCAACTATTTTGCCGAGGGGTACAATTGCTTCCTTCTTGATTATTCCATAAACGAAAAAGCGGCGTTCCCCCGTCCCGTTCAGGACGTTTCTAAAGCGATTGTCCATATTCGCCGAAACGCTGAGAAATATAATATCGATCCTGAGAGAGTGTACGTAATCGGATTTTCCGCCGGCGGACACCTTGCCGCATCTATCGGAACCTATTGGCACGAGGATTGGGCAAAAGCGGATGATGATATGGCAGAGGGCGAGAATAAGCCCACAGCTGTGCTCACCTGCTATCCCGTTATAACAGGCGATCCTCGATATTATCATCAACACTCTATAATGAGAGTGCTTGGATATGATCTTGAAGCGGAAAACGTTTCCGAGGAGGATCTTGCGAAGTATTCCGTTGAAAAGAATATTAATGAAAATACAGTGCCCACGTTCATTTGGCACACCTTTGAGGACACCTGTGTGCCCGTTGAAAACTCTCTTCTTTATGCTATGGCACTGAAGGAGAAGGGAATCAATTTTGAATTGCATATCTATCCCAAGTGCGACCACGGGCTTTCTATTGCAACGAGAGAGACCTCCTGGGGAGAAGAACGTCTCATAAATCCCCATATCGCCTCCTGGTTCAAGGATAGCCTCCAGTTCCTTGAAATTTTTAAGTGATTTAATGCCTTCTCCTGTGGGAGAAGGGGGACCGCTTGCGGTGGATGAGGAGTGATTGGTGTTTTAAGCACCACCTCATTTGTCAGCATTGGTATGCCATTTTCTCATATTGTGGAAGGCATCATGCCGATTTTCGCATACATTTTTTTATGAAAAAGACACGCAATATTGCGTGTCTTTTTTCTGTTAATTAATTCCCGCTTTCTTCTGTTACGTCCTCGTTTTCGCCGAAGCCGTCGAGCACGGGGATAACGGAATCGCCGCCAACGATCTGAGGAAGCTCGCCGTCCCATTTTTCAGCGTACTGATAATCAATCAGCTCGTCTGTGATGCTTGCTGCAAGCTTAGCGTTTGCCTCAGCTTCTGCAGTTGCCTTGGCAAGAATTGCATCAGCCTCTGCCTGCGCTTCAATAACCTTAACCTGAGCTGCTGCCTCAGCTTCAATAACCTTCTGCTGAGCCTCTGTCTGAGCCTTCAGCTTGTTCTGCTCAGCAACCTGCTTTGCTTCAACAGCCTCTGTAAAGGCGTCTGTGAAGTCCATATTTTCAACGGAAGCGCCTACAAGCTGGATATTGTGCTCGGCAAGACTTTCCTTAAGCATTTCTTCTATCTGAATAGAAAATTCATTTCTTGAGCCAACAAGATTTTCAGCAGAGAACTTTGCGGCAACTGTTTTAACACAGTCCTGAACTCTTGCAACGATGATCTTGTCGTAGTAGTTAACGCCGATAGTTCTGTAAATGTTCTGAGCATTTTCCTTATCGATCTGGAAGTTAACAGTGTAGGTAATAGCAACCTCCTGAATATCGCTTGAGAAGCAGGAAAGCTCAAGAGTTTCCTTCTGAGTTCTGTTGTCCATGTTAATAACGTTTGAGAGAGGATTCTTCATATGAATACCTGCTTCATATGTAAAGTCTTCAACGCGGCCGAAGGTTGTAACAACGCCTGTGTGGCCTGTGGGAACCTTAGCTATAAAGCTTCCGCTCATAATGAGAACGCCGATAACAGCTGCAAGCTGCTTTGCGTTAAGCTTCCATTTGAAGCCGCTTGCATCCTTTTTGAAGCCGAGGATAAGGAAGAGAATAAGTGTAACAATAGAACCAAGTGCAAAATAAGCCATAATAAATCTCCTTTTATTTAATTAATAATTTATGCTAAGTCTTTTAGACGATGCATTTGACGTAAAAATTATCTTTCTTCACGTGCTACGCTGCACATATCTTTTTGATGACAGCAGGGGCATTTCAGCCGTGCTGCATTGTAGGTGTAAACGGAGCCGCGCTTGTATATCATCTGATACCAACGTGCCGTGAAATGCTCACCGCAATTGGGGCAAACGTAGGTCTTTTCGTAAACGTCTTTTGTAAATAGCTTTGTTTTGATGCAAAGCCTGATAATGCCAAGAATAAGTCCTGCGATTATCGTGATAGTAATGCTTTTCATAATAATTACCTTTGAATTAATTGGTCAAATCAACTTCTGTGATCTCTTCTATATAAGCTATATCCTTTTGAGACAGACCGGCTGAGGGGGTGAGAGAAACAAGATCGCCGATTTTCTTTTCAACTCCGGAGCGTTTAAGAAGTCTGTTGCAGAATGCGGCATAGGCATATTTGGAAGAGAAGCTGTTTTTGAAGCCTTCGCTTGTAACAGCATAGTCGGGATAGATAAGCTCTTTCTCCGTTCCATCGCTAAAATGGAGCTTCATTGAAATATCTCCGGTTAATTTAACACCAACTGTGTAATAGTCAGCATTTTCAAAAACATATTCTGTTTTGGAAAACGGACGTCTTACTGTAACAGAGCTGGTTGAGTAAACAGTTGCACAGTTGATCGGGAGTATTATTGCAAGGGCTGCGGAAACAAGTGTCAGTATGATTTTTGCAACAACTCGGTGAAGAGGAGTGATGGTATATTCCTCCTCATAATCCTCAACGTTTTCTTCTTCGGAATCGTATTCATAAGGAACGTAATCCTCGGGAAGCTCTGTTGGAAGTTCTTCATATAAAGAACATTTCTTTTCGGGTTCTTTAAGATTAAGAAGAAAATCATCAGGAAGCTCTTCCTTTTCTTCTTTTATAATTTCAGCTTCAAATTCGCCGCTTTGCTCATGGAGAAGAGCCTTGATATCGGGACGGCTTGTTTTTAGAGCAGCTTCCTGTGTTTGCTTGTTTTGGAAAAGCTCCGGATAGGCGCTTTCGTCAAGCTGAGGAAGAACAATGCTGTCAGATTCTTCGGTCTCTTCATATTCAGTTTCTGCATTTTCTTCCTCGTATTCGATTTCTTCGTTGCTTGTAACGGAAAAGATTCGTGAAGAAATGAAAGTTGGAATCAAAGCAAGAGGAAGCAGCAGGGGAATCGAAACCGCATAAGACGTGCTGCCAAGAGTTGTTTTGATTAATAACATGCCAAAAAAGCACGTCATAATAAAAACGCTGATTGTTACGACGATTGAGCAGACAATGCGGATATAGTTCTTTCTGTTCATATACATCATCCCTCTATTTCCTTCATCTCAAGCTCTGCAAGGCTTTTGAACGATGCCGCCTCATAGGAAAGAAGAATTATTTTTATTGCCTTTCTCAGTCTTTCAGAAGCGCCGTCGAAACATTCGTGATAGTCCTTTGTAACCTGTGATATGATAGTGTCAAGATCATCAGCTGACATCTCTGCTTCGCTTATGGCTTGGCAGATATAATCGTAAAGCTTTGATTCCGGCACGATATCGTCGCATGTGGTTGAAACATCACCGTTTATATATTGAAGCAAATATGATATTTTTGAGAGCTGCATCGTATCGCGAACCATATTGATAATAAGGATACGGGCAAGCTGTTCCTTTGAATAAAGCTTGTTTTTCGGATTGAGAACCCAACCGCGTTTAACCCAGTTCTGAAGAGTCGTTCCGTCAATTCCGGTGATCTCTCTGATGTAAGAGAGCATTATTCCATCAGAAATATAAAATATTTTGTCGAGAAAATCTCCGCCTATGGCACCGCCTGTTTTAGAAATATCTAAAACTGTTCCTGGAATATATTTCATAGCGTTCATGTGATTTTCACCTCCCGATGTGATGATTATATCACACGTTCAGCTGACTGTCAAGAGAAATCAACTGAATTTTTGAAATATTTTCTAAAAGCTATATACAAAAGCGTAAATGTTTGATAAAATTAACGTATATATTATAGATACGGAGATAATGCTATGAAAAAACCTGTTCCCGTAATATTTGACACAGATATTGGCAGCGACCTTGACGATACTTGGGCTCTTGCCATGGCTCTTAAAAGCCCTGAAATTGACATCAAGCTTGTAACCGTAACAGAGTTTGACGTTGAATATCAGGCAAAGCTTGCGGCAAAAATGCTTCAGATCGCAGGCAGAAGCGATATTCCCGTTGGTATTGGTCTTTCCAGCGGAAAATACGAGGGCTGTTGTAACATAAGAGAGTGGGTTGAGGATTATGATCTCAGCTCTTATCCCAACGTTATTGAAGACGGCGTTCAGGCGATGATAGATACGATTATGAATAGTGATGAGAAGGTTACTATTCTTGCAATCGGTGCATTCAGAAATCTTGCGGCAGCAGTTGAGCGAGAGCCTCGTATAAAGGAAAAGTCTAAGATTCTCGGCGTTTGTGCAAATATTTATAACGGCGCTTTCAGAGGTATGAACTGGTATCCCCCTCTTGGCAGAGAAAGCAACATCTGGTGCGACGTGGATGCATACCGCCGTTCTGTTGAGGTTGAGGGCTGGGAGGTTGAAATCGTCCCCCTTGATATGACGGGAGCAACAATTCTTGATTGTGAGCGTTATGCAAAGATCAAGGCGAGAAGCGAATCTGATCCGCTCATCAAGGCTCTTATGGAGAATTGTGATATCTGGTATAAAAATATGGAATTCAATCACTACGGTCAGTCCTCCTGCCTTTTTGACACAGTAGGTGTTTATGCCGCGTTCACTCATAAGAATATGAACTATCAGCGTCTGCCCTTATATGCAAACGACGATAGCATCACGCTGATCGATCCTATGAGAGGTAAGTATATGGACGTTGCGCTCACCTGGGACGATAAAGAAAAGTTCTATAATTTCCTCACAGCTCGCCTTTGTGATGAGATATAAGAAAAAGATCCTGCGAAAGCAGGATCTTTTTATCTTTTTTCTATGAATTTAATTCCTCCGATATCTGTAACGGGGCCGTCGCATAGACTGACGAGACGGAGGTCGTTTTTCTTGCAGAAAAGACTTAGCTCACGTCCGCTTTCAGAGAGAGAGGGATCGCCGTAAATATAAACGGTGTCCTCGCAGACTCCACAAGCTCCGCCAATAAATCCGGTGTCATATCCGGGCAGGACAATATCACGTCCGCTTATTTCGAAAACGGGAAAATTTGCTTTTTTACAGGCTAAGATGGTTGAAGCATCTGCCGTAATAACAGCGCCTGCTGCATAAAGGGCTGTACATCCAGCATAGCCCTGACGGGTGTTTATTATTGGATAGCCTGCAAGCTCGGGACATATGGAGTCCTTCTTACAAATAAGAGATTTATCTGTAACGAGAGCATTAAATGCAACATCAAGAGGATAGTGCTTATCGCGCGGACAATCCGACGCAGTAACGTCAAGCTTGCCGTACTGAGCGATGCGGTCTATTATGTTTTTGTTGTTTTCATAATATTTTCTGTGGCAGAAAACTTTGCTATCAAAAACAGTTAGTATCATATCCGCGTGGCTTTGTACGGGAAGCGAAATTGATCTGTCAGGCGGAAGCAGGGTAAAATCAAATGAAACGTCAAGCTTTGGGAGCGTAGTCCCCGAAATTGCCATATATTTTTTCATAAATCACCTAAATATCCCAAATCTAAGGGTTAAAAACGGAAAAAAGCGGCGAATTTCGCCGCTTTCCCTATAATCATTAATTAGTTTGCTATATGTTTGCGTCCTATATATCAGCACCAAGATCGCATTAAGCGCGCTCTACCTTGCCGGAACGCAGGCAACGGGAACATACATGAACTGTTGTATGAGTGCCGTTAACTACAGCCTTAACCTTTCTGATGTTGGGCTTCCACATTCTGTTTGTCTTACGGTTAGAATGAGAAACATTATGACCGAAAACAACGCCCTTGCCGCAAATATCACACTTTGCCATCGTTAGTTACCTCCATATATAGTGATGAATAATTTTTTACAAAATCAGCAAGATGTATTTTAGCATAAAACAGATATAATTGCAATACCTTTTTTCGCTTTTTTCAATTTTTTTGCACCAATCACCAAAAGCGACAATTTAACTCATTTTTTAGAAAGCTTTTCGGTTATTTTGTCAAAAGAAAGGCCGTATTTTTCTGCAATATCGGAAGCGTAGCTTTTGCCGTCAGGCTTTTTTCTGAGGATTTTGAAGCTTCTGGAGCCGTCCTTAACCTCAGCTACAAGGCTGTCAATGGCAACTCCGCCAAGAGTAGCGCATCTGGAATTGATATTATCAATAGATGCGGCAAGATCATGCAGATGGGTTGAGAAAATTGCTCGGCATCCTGCAAGGCTGAAGCCGGAGAGAATTTCAGAAGCTATATACGAACCTTCAAAGGATCCTGTTGAGGAAAGAGATTCGTCAAGAAGCACAAGGCTTTCGTCTGTAACCTGATCGAAAATATCGCTCAGTCGAGCACATTCCTCTCCGAGTCGTCCCTTGTCAACGGTGTCGGCGCTGTCTCCGGGGAAGTGGGTAAGTATCTTATCGCAGGGAGAAATAACAGCAGCTTCTGCGCAAACAGGGAGTCCGAGCTGAGCCATTGCAAAGGCGTGGCCAACTGCGCAGGTTATAACGCTTTTTCCTCCTCGGTTAGGTCCGGTTATAACGAATATGGTACCGTTTTGGTCAAAGCTAAAGTCGTTAGGAACCATATCCGAGCCTGTTTTCAAAGCAATTACAGGATTGCAAAGCCCTTTTGCGGAGAAGATTTTCTTGTCAGAGCTTTCGATTTCGGGAGTGCATAACGTACATCCCATATCTCTCAGCTTGTTCACCAGCATAGCTGATTTAGAGAGAAATTCAATTTCAGGCGTAATTCTGAGAAGAAAGTCTGTGTTTTCGAGGACGTAGTATTTACATGCGCGCTTCCAATCCTTAAGAGAGGATTTGAAAACGTCGGAGATTGCAGCGTTGAAAGCATTTGCCATAGCAGCCTTGCGATTTTCACTTTGGTTTTTGGTGTAAGGAACAAGGTCGGCAATACAAGTCATTTCGTCCTTTTTGAAATCAAGACGCATAACGCGTTCAAAAAAGTCGCCGCTGTGAAAGCTCTCGCTGTTAACAGAAACTACTCCGGCAGAAACGGGCTGCAAACGGGAATCGAGATTGACACCCATTGTAACGCTTTTTATATCACGAACTCTCTGAGAAAGCTCAGAAAGCTTTTCGGAGATGGTTTTGTAATATTCGCTTTCAGCAAGAACGCTGATTCGCTCGCAAAGAGCTGTCATGGCAGGAGAGGTGATTTTGTCTCTGAAGGGAAGAAGCTCCTCTCGGAGAAGCTCTATAAGGGAATTATATATTTCAGCCTCAGTTATGCTGTATAAATAAGAATCTCCGGCAGAATCCGCATCTTCGGAAAGGCTTCTCAGCTCAATGATATCGTTGAGAAAGGGAAGCATACGGTTCAGAACTCTGCAGAGCTCGGGAATTTCGGTCAAATCCTTAAGAGTTTGCTGGCGATATCTTATAGTTTCGGGATCGTTTGTGAAATAATCTCCGATATTTGATGATCTGAGGTCAATGAGCTCATAAAGCTCAAGTCTACCTGCGTCATATTCGGATATTCCGCTGCTGACAGCTATATTATTTACATCAGGATATATAAGACTTATATCCGAAAAGTCCATATCGGGACGCTTGATTTCGTCGCTCATATTTATAATGTTGTCCTTTCGTAACTTTTATAAATACATATACAAATCAATAATAACATATTTGATTGTTTTTTGAAAGTGGATATTCAAAAAAACACGTTGTTCACAAAAAAATAACAATAAAATAAATGCAAGGAATTGCATAGAGGTGAATTTACTGATATAATTTATGTAAATACACAAAATGGGTAAGTGTCGCTTTAATTAAAATAAATGAAAGGTCAGGAGCGTTATGAGCAGAAAATTTATAGCATTGATAGCAATGCTGATTGTTGTAAGTATGCTTCTTCCTGCATGTGCAAATGGCGGAGAAGAGGAAACAACAGTTAAAGAAACAGAAGCTGAAATAACTGAAACTGAGGAAACCACCGAAAAGGAAACAACAACCGAGCCTGAAGAGGAGACCACGGAAACAGAGCCCGAGGAAGCTGTTGAAACCATGGTTCTCACAGATCTTGACGGTAATGAAAAGGTGTATCAGATAATAAACACGGTTGAGATCGAAGGTGTTAAGTACGTTGCATTGCTTGGCGCATCCGTTGAAGATGACGAGCTTGATATTGAAGATGCACAGATCTATCGCGTTGAAACAAAAGAAGATGAAGAAAGCTTTGTTCTGGTTGAGGATAAGGATGAGCTTGATCTTGTTTCAAAGGAAATCTTCCCTGATAATGATGCAACAGAGGATACAACAGTTGATAAGATAACTGATTCAACAGAAACAACTGTTTCTCCCGAAAGTGATGGCGGCGGCGGATCCCTTGATGTTAATATTTCTGTTGATGGCGGCTCAGGCAGCTCTTCTGGTAAGGAAACGGATAAGGTTGATGCGCCTGATGAAACTGTTATAGATAAAGAAACAGAAAAGCCTGATGATGAGCTGGCAAATGAGGATACCACTGTTTCCGATGGAAACGTTGACAGTGAAGGTGTTGACAGCACCGTTATCGTAGATTCAGATAAGGAGACGTCTGCCGAGAAGGAAACCTCCAAGGTGGATACTGATGCGTCTGATAAAAAGGATGATGAATCATCAAAGCCCTCAAACTCTGAATCAAAAGAGGAAACCAAGAAGCCCTCAGGCGAAACAAAGCCTGTAACAGATACAAGCAAAGCTCCGGAAGAGACGAAGAAGCCCGCTGTGGAAACAGAGCCCTCCGTTGAAATAACAACTCCTGAGGAAACTGTTGCTCCTCCTGTTGAAACAACAGCTCCTGCTGTAAGTGAAACGCTTCCGACTGTAACAACTGTTCAGACAGAGCCTGTTACGGAAACAACCTATCCTCTTGATACGGTTATTCCCTTGGAATTTGTAACAACAGCATCAGGAAAGGTGCTTGTACATACGATTTCTGACAGAACAACTAACAAAACTGACGATAACTCAAACACACTTGCATTTATTCCTATGAAGGATCCCAATGCTGTGGCGGATTGGGGCGCTGATCATAATAAGGAAAAGGTAAATCTTGCAACAGCCCGTCCCGGACTGATGCGTTACGGAGTTCTTTTTGGATATGACGATTATCTTTTCTATAAGGATACGCTGAATGACTTTCAGGGTATAGGCGTGCTGGCAACCTCTCTTTATAAGAAGGCTGTTGCTGACCTTAAGGCAAGAAACGATTGGGTTGAAGCTAACGGCATGAAGTTCTATTTTGTAATAGCTCCCAATAAGAACACAGTATATCCCGATTATATGACAGAGGATTATACGATTGCCGAATACAGACGATACGATCAGTTTGTAGAGCTTCTCAGTGAGGCAGGCATAACTGCGGTTGACCTTAGAGAAACGATGGCTAATGCAGTAAAAGCAAATCCTCAGGAAAATCTTTATTATAAGTACGACACCCATTGGAATAACCATGCGGGATATCATGCTTACAGAACAACAATGGATCTCATCGATGAGGATTTCCCCAACGTTGTGATTCACGACAGAAGCGAATATCAGATCAACTATGCAGAGACTTATATGAAGGACCTTTGCTGGTATACGGGCAACTATGACAGAGTTACAGATTACGGACCTGTATATACACTTAAGAGCGGCTTGACTGCAACGCTTACCTGGAAGGATACTCCCGTTAAATACGGCCAGTATCAGTTCTCCAATATCGATTCTCAGGGATATAGCGACAGATTGGTATATTTCCGATATACAAATGAAGCGAACAAGAATGCTCCCAATATATACGTAATGCGAGATTCTTACAGTATCGCTCTTGTTCCCTTTATGAAGGATAGCTTCTATAAGAGCACGTATAACTGGACGTGGGAATTTGATAAGTCTGATATAATGGATGCTGAGGCCGACGTTGTTATGGTTATAGTTGCTGAAAGAAATCTCAGAAACTACGTAAACAATAAGGCTGTTGTGGATTAATTATTAGAGAGGAAAGCGTATTATGAAAAAACTGATTTGTTTTATTCTTGCAATGCTTATGATGCTTTCATTTGCATCCTGTGCAAATGATGGTGATGAAACAAGACCCGGCAGAGAAACAGAGAAGAACGAAACCGAAGTAAAGGAAACTGAGGCTGATGAAACGGCAGATGAAAACAAAGTAGCTGAGTATGACCTTAAAGCAGGCTACGATGCTGTTGATGCAGCTGTCGGCTTTGAAGCGAATATCCTCGAGGTTGTATATATGGAGGACGACGTTGATGAGATCGGCCTCTGGCAGTATGGTGTAGATCCTGAGTCAGTTCCTGTGTTTTCGAATATCAAGGATTACGTTCTGACAGTTCCCACAGATTACTGCCACACGTTTGCAGCATTTGTTTTTGACCGTGAGCTTACAGCGGAGGAGATCGTTGCCGTTAAAGATAAAGTGAAGATGGATTATCTTGAGCTTCAGGCGTCATCTCTTCAGATGTATATGCCTGAGGAATATGCAAAAATGGCATGGGCTCTGGAAAATGAAGACCTTATCTGGAGAGAATATGGCAACGCGCTTGTTATGATCATCACCGATGATAAAGAGGCAGTTGATGCATTTGAACTCTTCGAAAAAACAGCAATTAAATAAATTTCACGGAAAGCGACTGAAAAGTCGCTTTCTTTTTGCTGTTGAGAGTCTATTTTGTTGACTTTTTTGCTGATATATTATATAATATATTAATTGGTATTGAGTATTTACGGTAAAAGAGAGGTCTGTATGAAAACTAAAATAACAGCTTTGGTAATATCCGTGATTATGATATGCTGCACTTTTGTTGGGTGCAGCGACGATGGTATTGAAATGCATACGTATGAGGCAGTAGTAAATTCCGAGCCCTTCTGTTTAACGTATCGTGTCAGTGAAGACGGAGAAACGATACGAGCAGATGAAGAGATGGCTGAGATCGATAAGGCTTGTGCTAAAGCGCTCGCTGAGGCCCTTTATATTTTTTCTGCCGAAAATACAGCAGGAGTTGGTGAAATCAATAAAGAGGTGGATGCAGTTTTTGATTGCAGCAAGAAGCTTGTTGAACTTCTTGGCTACACCTATTCCATCAGTGAAAAGCTGGGCGGAAAATATCAGCCCGTTCTTGGTTCTGTAACGGAGCTTTATAAAAGCGGCGAGGAAATAACAGATGCAAATCTGGTTGAAGCGATGCTTCATACAGGTCTTGATCATATCAGCGTTGACGGAACTACGATCAGAAAAGACGATAGACTTGCTAAGCTGGATTATGACAGTATTTCTGCGGGATATGCTCTTGCAGATGCGGCAGCAGTGCTCTCCGTAAAAGGAGTAAACTATGCTGTTCTCACTTATAAGAACACAGTTGTAACCTTTGGCGAAGCAAATTATGAGGAGTCTGAAAATAAGGTGGACGTTGCAGTTTATACGTCTGACGATCAGGAGCAGTACCATGGAATAATATCATTCAAAAATTCTGTTTTGACAACTTGTAATAAGGATAGCCTTGTGATTGACAGCAGAACAGGCAAGAGAGTGGAGGGGCAGCATGATACAGTTGTTGTGCTTTGTTCCGACGGTATACTTTCAAATGCTCTTGCTCCTGTTCTTTATAGTATGTCTGTTGATGAAATTGAACGAATGTACAACTCCAGAGTTATCAGATTTGAAGCAGTGGTCATTGGGAATGACGGCGAGGTTTATAAAACCTCCGATGAATTGGAATATCTGAAGTACGAAGAAACAGAAAAATAAGGGAAATATATGACGAAATATATCGAAGATAGCGCAGTTCAGGCTCAGCTTGAGCTGTGTAAAAAAATAGAAGAAAATCTGAAGCGGTCCTATGGTGATGAAAAGCCCGGATTTTATATTCAGACTCTCGGCTGTCAGCAGAACGAAGCTGATAGCGAAAGAATGGCGGGACTTGCCACCCTTATGGGATATGCTCCGGTGTCGGATCCCGAAAAGGCAAGACTGATTTTTATAAATACTTGTGCAATAAGAGAGCATGCAGAAACAAGAGCCCTTTCCTTTATAGGCGAATATAAGCATATAAAGGATAAATACCCCGATACAATCATAGGCGTCGGCGGATGTATGGTAACTCAGCAGCACAGAGCGGATAGAATCAAGCATAGCTATCCATACGTTAGCTTTACCTTTGACACGGGTGCACTTCACTTGCTCCCCGAGCTTGTATGGGGCGCAATGAATAAAAAGAGCCGTCGCTTTGTTATAAGCGATAAATATGAAATTGCGGAAAACATTCCCACGTATCGTGAAAATCCTTTTAAGAGCTGGCTTTCCATTATGTATGGATGCAATAATTTCTGCTCATATTGTATAGTGCCTTACGTTCGCGGCAGAGAAAGAAGCCGTACTCCTGAAGCAATATTAAAAGAAGCAAGAGAGCTTGTTGCTCTTGGTGCAAAGGATATAACCCTCCTTGGACAGAACGTTAATTCATACGGTAAGGACACTGGTGGGATGAATATTGCTCAGCTTATGCGCGAAATTTGTAAGATAGACGGAGATTTCCGCTTAAGATTTATGACAAGTCATCCGAAGGATGCATCTGATGAGCTTATAGCTGTTATGGCAGAGGAGGAGAAGGTTGTTTCTCATTTTCATCTTCCCGTTCAGTCAGGCTCAGATAAGATCCTTCAGGCTATGAACCGCAGATATACGGCGGAAAAATATATGGGGATCATTGAGCGTCTTAAAAAGAGCGTGCCCGACGTAAGTATCACAAGTGATATAATTGTTGGCTTCCCCGGAGAAACAGACGAGGATTTTGAGGCAACGCTTAAGATGATGGAAGAGGTTAAATACGATATGGTATTTTCCTTTATCTATTCTCCCCGAGTTGGAACTCCTGCGGCAGCTATGGAAAATCAGGTGCCCCACGAGGTTTCAAGCGAGAGAATGAGCCGACTCCTTCGTCTTCAGGACGAGATCAGCCTTGAGCGTAATCAGCGCTTTGTTGGCAAGGTGCTTCGCGTTCTCACAGAGGACGTAAGCAAAAACAATGCTTGTATGATGACGGGCAGAGCAGATGCTCCCAGACCTATTCATTTTGAGGGAGACTCCTCTATGATAGGTGAATATAAAGATATACTGATAACATCAGCAGATAAATACAGCCTTCGTGGCGAAATTAAGAAATAAGAGGTAGAATATAATGAACGAACTTAAAAATGAACTTGTAGAGCTTATTGCAAAGGTTGGCGAAATGGTACGCGCTGACGAAAGATACGTAGCATTTGAAAAGGCAGCAGATGCATATGCAAAGGATCCCGAAATTGCAACTGCGCTTACAGAATATAACGTTCAGCAGGCTGCACTTGCTGAAGCATTCGGCGCTGAGGAAAGAGACGAGGCCCTTGTTTCTTCTATTCAGAACAGAATCAACGAGCTTTATAAGGCTATTACAGAAAGCCCCGTATACGTAGCATACCGCGAGGCAGGCGAGGAATATGAAACCTTCACAAAGGCATTTTACGGAGAAATCGAATATGCAATCACAGGACAGAGACCCTCTTCCTGCACACACGATTGCTCAACCTGCGGCGGTTGCCACTAATTAAGATATTAAAAATCACAAAAGGATTGGTGCATCATTATGACTCCGATGATGGAGCAGTATTTTCAGATCAAGGATAATTACAGAGATTATATATTGTTTTACCGTCTCGGAGACTTTTACGAGATGTTCTTTGAGGATGCCCAGCTTGCGTCTAGAGAGCTTGAACTAACTCTCACAGGCAGAGATTGCGGAGAGCCTCAGAGAGCGCCTATGTGCGGAGTGCCTTTTCATTCATCGGAGGGGTATATTGGTCGCCTTATTGCAAAGGGCTATAAGGTTGCAATATGTGAGCAAACGGAGGATCCCGCGCAAGCCAAGGGCTTGGTTCGTCGCGAGGTTGTAAGAGTGATCACTCCGGGAACGGTTATCGAAACAGACCTTCTGACAGATAATAAAAACAACTATCTTGCCTCTCTTTATATTGATGAAAACGGCGCAGGTATCTGCTTTGCGGATATTTCAACAGCGCAGATATCCGCAACGTATTTTGCGGGAGCGTCCGTTGAAAACGAGATTGCAAACGAGCTCACAACATTTTCTCCCAAAGAGCTTATCACAAATATCGACCTGAAGCAGATGCCTCTTGTTCTGGCATACGTTCGCGATAGAAATATCGTTGTAACAAGAACGGAGCCTAAGTTTGATATGGCAAGGGAAACGTATCAGAAGTATTTCCCGAGCGAATCTGAGGGAGCCGATTTTGAAAGCGCAAGAATTGCGGCAGGAGCTGCAATGGCATACGTTGAGGAAACTCAGAAGGTTGATTGCTCGTATATCAAGAATATAGAGCTTTATCAGAACTCTCAGTATCTTGAAATGGATATCTCAACAAGAAGAAACCTTGAGCTGACGGAAACTATGCTCACAAAGGATAAAAAGGGCTCTCTTCTTTGGGTGCTTGATAAAACGGGAACTGCGATGGGAGCCAGACTTCTTCGCAGCCAGATAGAGCATCCGCTTACAAACGTTCGTCAGATAGTTAGCCGTCAGAGATCTGTTGGTGAGCTTCTTTCCAATTTTATGCTCCGTGAGGAAATAAGAGAAGAGCTTACAAGCGTTCTCGACCTTGAAAGATTGATGACGAAGATCACATACGGAACAGCAAGCGCAAGAGAGCTTCGTGCTATTGCGCAAACGATTGCCGTTCTTCCAAGAGTTAAGGAAATGCTCAGCGGAACCGAGTCTGAGGAGCTTGAGGCTATCTGGAAGGATATAGACGAGCTCACTGACGTTCATGATATTATTTCCAGGGCAATAGTTGATACGCCTCCTTTCCAGGTGAGAGAGGGAGGAATGATCCGTGAGGGATATGATGCCCGAGTGGACGAGCTCCGCTCCATTATGGAAAATGCAGGCGAATATCTCAACGGTATTCAGGAGAGAGAAAGAGAAGAGACAGGGATCAAAAATCTCAAAATTGCCAACAATAAGGTGTTCGGTTATTATATTGAGGTAACCAAATCGTATCTTGATCTCGTTCCTGATACATATATAAGAAAACAAACTCTTGCAAATGCAGAGAGATATATAACAGAAGAATTAAAGGAGCTTGAAGCAACTATCGTAGGCGCATCTGATAAGGTTAAAAACCTCGAGTATGAGCTTTTCACAGAGGTTCGCGATATAGTTGCGGAAAATGCCGTAAGAATAAGAAAGAGCGCGGCTGCTTTGGCTCAGCTTGACGTATTTGTAAGTCTTGCGGAGGTTGCAGCTCTGAATAACTACGTTTGTCCCGAGGTGGACTATTCTGATAAGCTTGAAATAAAGGATGGCCGCCATCCCGTTGTTGAACGTTTCGTTCAGGATTCATATTTTGTTCCAAACGACGTAATGCTTGATACGGGATATAATAGGATGATGCTTATAACAGGTCCTAATATGGCAGGTAAGTCAACCTATATGCGCCAGACAGCTCTTATTGTGCTCATGGCCCAGATAGGAAGCTTTGTTCCCGCATCTGAAGCGAGAGTCGGCGTTGTGGATAAGCTTTTCACAAGAGTTGGCGCTTCTGATGACCTTGCAAGCGGTCAGTCAACCTTTATGCTTGAAATGAAGGAGGTTGCAGCTATTCTTGCCAATGCAACAAAGCGCAGCTTTATCATTTACGACGAGATCGGACGAGGCACAAGCACCTACGATGGTATGGCAATTGCCCGTGCAGTTCTTGAATATACAAGCGGTAAAAAGCTTGGCGCAAAAACAATGTTTGCAACCCATTATCACGAATTAACAAGTCTTGAGGACGAGATCGAAGGTGTTGTAAACTATAACGTGGCAGTTAAAAAACGCGGAGATGATCTGACTTTCCTTCGCAAGATAGTCCGTGGTCCCGTTGACGAAAGCTATGGTATAGAGGTTGCAAAGCTTGCAGGAATACCGAATTCAGTAGTAAAGCGTGCAAAGGAGATCCTTGCAGGACTTGAGGCTGAGGGAGGTGTTGCGCCTAAGGCGAGCGCCCTTGATTTCGGCGATCAGGGAAGCTTTGATAATATGGCAATCAGTATGCTCGACGTAACAAACGACAGAGTTTGTGAGGAGATCAAGGCAACTGATATTAACACACTCACTCCAATTGAGGCGATGAACCTTATTTTCGAGTGGAAAAAGAAATTGATGTAAGAATGGAGGTGTCCCCGTGGCAAGAATAAACGTCCTTGGCTTTGATATAGCCAATCTTATAGCGGCAGGTGAGGTTGTAGACCGTCCGTCGTCCGTTGTAAAGGAGCTTTGTGAAAATGCAATAGATGCAGGCGCGAAGAACGTAACGGTAGAGATCCGCCACGGTGGCACAACTTATATAAGAGTGTCGGATAATGGATGCGGAATAGATTCAGAGGATCTGCCCTTGGCCGTTCTCCGTCATGCAACCAGTAAAATTTCAAAAGCGGAGGACCTTGCCTCTATCGGCACGCTGGGATTCCGTGGAGAAGCACTTGCGGCAATAGCCGCAGTTTGCCGCCTGAAGATCGTTTCCAAAACAGCTGATGCCCCTATGGGCACTCAAATGGAATGTGAGGGCGGAGAAATAGTTGACGTTATGGAAACGGGATGCGCCAAGGGAACCACCGTTGTTGCAAGAGAGCTTTTCTATAACGTTCCTGCGAGAAGAAAATTTCTCAAAAAGGATGCAACGGAAACTGCTGCAGTTTCTGCGGTCATGGAGAAAATTGCACTTTCAGAGCCCTCGGTTGCAATCAAGTATATAACTGATGGCGAGGTTAGATTTGTAACTAACGGAGACGGGAATCTTCGCAGCGTTATATATTCTATCTACGGAAAAGACGTTGCAAGAAGAATCGTTGAGGTTGACCGCGATGATGGCAACGGAATAAGAGTGTGGGGCTTTGTAAGCGAGCCCGATCTCATCCGATCAAACAGAAATTCAGAGAATTTCTTTATAAACGGCAGATTTGTCAAAAGCAAAACTGCGATGGCATCGCTTGAACAAGCATATGCAACGAGAATTCCCAAAGAAAAATTCCCATTTGCCGTTCTTAATATTGAGCTTAATCCGGGTGCAGTAGACGTAAACGTCCATCCTTCAAAGCTTGAGGTTAAGTTTGCAAACGAGAGAGTTATTTTTGAAGCAATATATTATGCGGTGCTTTCTGCCCTTGAGGGAGAGGGGAAAAGACCTCAATTAACGGTTTATCCTGCTGAAAAGCTGCAGCCGAAGCAAATGCCCATAACGGCAAAAAGAGAGCCTGAAATAAAGGCTGCTCCCAAGGCAGAGCCTTCCCCAAAGAGCGACTTTTTCGTTCAGGGCGAGGAGGCGCGACGCGTACTTTCCGCATTTGTTGCGGTAGAGAACAAGCCAAAGGATCGTCCTGATAAAACACAGATAAAAATAGAAGAGGCTATCCGTCAGGCACAGCCTGCGAAGCCGGAGATCAAACCCGCAGCCCCTGCTGTGAAGCATATTCCTGCACAGCCTGCTGCTGTTGATCCGAAGCCTGCAATAGTGTCTGCGCCTGAAGTGAAGCCGGAGAGGGAAGTGCCGAAGGCAGAGGCAACGGAGCCTGAAATCAAAGAGGATATACCTGATTATATCATCGCAGGTGAGGTTTTCAATTGTTACGTGATCGTTCAGCTTGAAGACCGAATCCTGATGATAGATAAGCACGCGGCTCACGAAAGGATCCTTTTTGACGAGATGTGCCAGAGAATGAAATCCAAGGCAAAGCATTCACAGATATTGATGCTTCCGCTTAATATATTCCTTTCGGAAGAGGAGCTTGTTGCTCTGGAGGATTATGCAGAGCAGATAAAATCCCTTGGATTTGTTTATAGAGTTGAAAAGGATAAAAAACGCGTTTCTATAACAGAAATTCCGGACGAACTGGCAAGAGAAGCGGCTTCCGATATGATAGGAGAGCTTGCAACTCAGCTTGCCGAGGGAACGGGAAGCGTTGAAGCAACAGAAGCTAAATTCTTTGAAGCAAAGCTCTATCAGGCATCCTGTAAGGCAGCAATTAAAGGCGGCAGAGTTTATTCAAAAGATCATATTAAATGGATCTGCGACAGACTTCTGAAAAAGCCGGGAGATGACGGGATGGTTATAAAAACCTGTCCTCACGGACGTCCCGTTGCATTTGAAATCAAAAAAAGCTCTATTGAACGACAGTTTAATAGATTACAATAAAATTGGAGAATAAATATGTTTACATTAATTAAAAAAGACGGACGTGCCAGAAGAGGCAGATTTGAAACACCTCACGGCACGGTTGAAACTCCCGTGTTTATGAACGTTGCGACCTGCGCCGCAATCAAAGGCGGACTTGATGCATACGATCTTGAAGAGATCAATTGCCAGGTTATGCTCTGCAATACGTATCATTTGCATCTTCGCCCCAGTGATAAGCTTGTTCGTGATATGGGCGGACTTCATAAGTTCACAGGCTGGAAAAAGCCCATTCTCACAGATAGCGGCGGATTTCAGGTGTTCTCCCTTTCCGAGCTTCGCAGAATCAAGGAGGAGGGCGTTTATTTCGCATCTCATATCGATGGTCGCCGTATTTTTATGGGACCTGAGGAAAGTATGCAGATCCAGTCAAACCTCGGCTCAACAATCGCTATGGCGTTTGATGAATGTATAGAAAACCCTGCTGAATATAATTATACGAAGAAGTCCTGCGAGAGAACAACTCGTTGGCTCCATCGCTGTAAGGCGGAAATGGATCGACTCAACAGCCTTCCCGATACAGTGAACCCCAAGCAGATGCTTTTCGGTATCAATCAGGGAAGCACATATGAGGACCTTCGTATCGAGCATATGAAGGAAATAGCAAAGCTTGATCTTGATGGCTATGCAATCGGCGGCCTCGCAGTTGGCGAAGAGGCTGAGGAAATGTATAGAATTATTGACGCGGTTGAGCCTCATATGCCCGAGAATAAGCCCAGATATCTTATGGGCGTTGGAACCCCTCAGAACATTCTCGAGGCGGTTCATATGGGCGTAGATTTCTTCGACTGCGTAATGCCCTCAAGAAATGCCCGCCACGGCAACGTGTTCACTTGGCACGGTAAGATGAATATTATGAACGAAAAGTATGCCCGCGATCCCCGTCCCATCGACGAAAACTGCGGATGCCCCGCTTGTCGTCATCATAGCAGAGCATATATCCGCCACCTTATCAAGGCAAAGGAAGCAGTTGGTATGATGCTTGCTGTTCAGCACAACCTCTATTTCTATAACGAGCTTATGGCAAAGATCAGAGAGGCTCTTGACGGAGACTATTTTGAAAGCTTCTATCAGAAGTATCATAATGCTCTTGCTGAAAGAAGTCAGGACTAAGCGGGCTGTCGAAAAACCTATGGTTTTTCCGACAAAGGCTTTGTTCACTCGCGTCTCGCGCCAATCCGCTGCGCTTCTGACACTCGCAAAGCCGTAAGGGGGAGGCTCGGTCGCGCATCCCCGCGCTCCCGTCTCCTATGAAAATTTATTATTAATATTTTTTGATTAACTTTATCCATGAAAGGACAGCTGAGAAAATCAGCTGTCTTTTTTTGCCGTTCAGACGACCTTCAATTATTTCCAATTGGTAAATTCTACAAATTTCGCATCTATAATATTGCAAAACTTTGGTGCATATGATAAAATCAGAGTAGCAAATAAAGGAGGTATTTATATGCCGTTTTTGATTATTATTTTAGCAATTTTGTTTGTTTTGATTATTCCCAATATTAAAATCGTTCCTCAGGCGCAGGAATACGTTATTGAATTTTTGGGTAAATACAGAACCACCTGGGGCGCAGGCATCCACGTTCTCGTTCCTTTCCTCGAGAGAATCGCCAAGAAGATCACTCTCAAGGAGCAGGTTATGGACTCTCCTCCTCAGCCCGTTATCACAAAGGATAACGTAACAATGCAGATCGATACAGTTGTGTTCTTCAAGGTCTACGATGCTCATCTTTACACATATGGCGCAGTTAATCCCCTTGGCGCTCTTGAAAACCTTACAGCAACAACTCTGCGAAATCTGATCGGTGAGCTTGATCTGGACGGAACTCTCACAAGCCGCGACACAATCAATGGTAAAATGACAGAGATCCTTGACGATGCAACAGATCAGTGGGGCATCAAGGTCAGCCGCGTTGAGCTTAAGAACATCATTCCTCCCAGAGAAATTCAGATGGCAATGGAAAAACAGATGAAGGCCGAGCGCGACAGACGAGAAACTCTTCTTCAGGCAGAGGGACATAAGGCGGCAGCTATCACAAGAGCTGAAGGTGATAAGCAGGCAATGATCCTTGCAGCCGAAGGTGAAAGAGATGCAAGAATTGCAAGAGCCGAAGGTGAAGCAAGAGCTATCTACCTTTCCAAGAAGGCTGAAGCTGACGGACTTGCAGCACTTAAAGCTGCAGGCGCAGATGCAGCTGTTCTTGAGCTTAAGAAATACGAAGCCCTTGTTCGTCTTGCAGATGGTAGAGCATCTAAGCTTATCATCCCCACAGACGCAGTAGAAGCAGTAAAGAATAGCGTTATCTTCAACGAAAGCGCAGGAATCGGCGATGTAACAAACGAGGCAGAGCCCATCCCCGAGCCTGAGAAGGTTGATGCTTGCTGTGAAGACGAAGTTGCAGTAGATTTTGAATAATAAACAAGGGGATGTAAATCCCCTTGTTTTGTCAGTAGTATAGCCTTCTCCTGCGGGAGAAGGGGGACCGCGGCAGGGTTCCCTGAAATGAGCGAAGCGAGTTTTAGGGGTTCGTGCTTGCGGTGGATGAGGATCTTGATGTATTTTAATGAATACATGTGATTTGAGGGTTCTATGAAAAAGTTTTTTAAGGTTTGCTTAATTGTGGTTATAGTGATAATTGCGCTATTAGTATACAATCGGTATAGCCACGCCACAAAAGGTAGAGTTGATGGCGAAATAGATTTAGCTTATTTCGAAAAGTTATTGGAAAACAGTGATTTTTCAAGTATGAAGTATGAGGAATTACTTTATTATGAGAAAATTCATGAAGGTCTTGTGGCAATTTTGAAAACAAATGATGATACTATTATTTGTAATTATTATACAAAAGTTAATTGGTTCTTTGAAGCGTATACACAAAGCGGAAGAATATATGTGGAGAGTGACGATTTGGATGAAGACCCCACTTATTCTATAGATTTTCCGTATAATTTAAAAATAAGTATACAGTTTCTGTTGCAGTATTCAAAAATCCCAATATAAATGAAGTTTGGTTGGTGGATGAAAGTATACCTGTTCATAAAGTCGTGACTGAACTTGATGAGGAACAAATCGAGTTGGGAATTTGGCTTGTGTCTGTTCCTGTCGGTACAGAAGTGGGCGCAGAAGCTCGTGATTAATTTTAAGAAAGACATAGAACTGTCATCTGTCCTTTTTGCGTTTTAGGGGGAGCGAAATGATTGATGCATATATTGAAAGCTTGAAGGGATATCTCATATCTCAACTAATAATTTGTGTTTTAGTATCCGTATTTGTGTTATTGGTTTGTTCGCTTGCGATAAACAAATATAAAAAAAGTACGGTTCGGTGGATGACTTTCTTTGGTTTGGCTTTGTGCATAGCTATATGCGGTTTTTCTTGCATTCCGGGTCTACTTGATGTCATTAACGAATCAATTATAATTGAGGAAAACGTGGAATATTGGAGACCCTTAACTGAGCATAGGACGACTAAGACCCCATTTCTTGCACGACCTCATATTAACTTTTATATTGATGGTGAAAAGTATACAGGGACAGCAATTTATGGTCATGAAGAAGATTGGCCCAGAGGTGATAGAAAAGGTACAGTTATATACGGAGAACATAGTAAACTTATTATAGATTTTATCTTCACTGATGAGCTAAGTCCATACAATGTAGAATCTTTAGAGGATGCACGTGTATTGTCTCAATTTAATCTACCTGATATGGGTGAGATTACAGATTTTGAGTATGGCAAGGTAGACGGAAACGATAGCACATCATATGCATATTTCATTAAAATCAAAATACCAACTGCTTTGATTGAAAGTTATGATAGTAGTATGAAAATCAACAACGAAGATTCTTGCTCAATGGATGATGAATACCTGGGTAGAGAGTATTTTGAAAGTTTAGCTTTGGAACTAGGTCATATAAAAAGAGAAATCAAGGGCAATATCATATATTCTGCTTATGGAAAAGATCATCCGGAGAATACGGATGCTACTCATCCTAAAACAGAAGATTCTGTGTTGTACATAATCAAGACAGATAATGATGAATCATATGTATGCATTTGTGTTAGTTAGAAATATAATAAAATAAAGATGTTTGTTATTTCCGACGAGCGACCCCAGCTGAATGGAACATTCTTGCTCTGTCGCCCCTATGGGATATGCTGTAAATTCCAATTGACCCGTAGGGGCGTTCTTTGAACGCCCGTTGAAATTCAGCGTGATGTATTTCTTTTTGCTGAAAATATTATTTTCATTGTGTTTTGAAATAATATGTAATTATATAGACGAAGTATACGAGGTTTATATGAAAAAACTATTAGTGTTGTTTTCAGTTCTTATATTGGCTAATTTTTGCTCCTGTGGACTGATTGGTGGTAATACAAAAACTCCTGAAGCGGTAGATATCGATGGTGTTGAATGGAGCCTTGCGTATGAAAACGGATATTTTTATCCTCAGGAAGATCTTAATGAGGAAAACAAGGCGGGCTCAGTAGAAGGATATAATTTTTACAATTTTGAAGGTAAAGAGTTTGATTTTATAGTTTGCTATTCAAGGAATGGTAAGCCTAATATATATTTTAAAACAGAAGAATTGGATTCAGCCAGAGCGTATTACGACAATCCCGAAAATTGCAATTATTATTGTATAATAGGCAATATTCATGATGAAAACGATCACCGTGTTTACGAACTTACAGATTTAGATACAGATAAATTCGAAGAGCTTTACAGTTTTTCAATGGAAGAATCATATGATCCGTCTAAAGGATTGGAAGACAGAGTGGGTAAGAAAGAAATACCGTTTGATCCTAACAGTTCGTTTACAGATGGAGAGATAGTTTTCTATAAAGCCGATAAAAGTGGGGTTCTTTGTACTTCTAAGGGTGCTAATTATCGAATAGAAGAAAACGAATTGGTTATGCTTTATTTCTACTATTTTGACGGATATAATGACTATGCCAATCCACTTATGTATGTATCAGAGGTCCCGGAGGAGTTGGGTGATTACTTTGTTGATATAGTTGATAAACTTGAATAAAGTAATGGTTTAATAGTGCTGGTTGTTTTCGAAAAGGAGGATTGATAAAGTGTTGTTTCTAAAGATATTTGCTATATTGCTTAGCGCTTTATCAATATGTATAGCATATTTTAAGAAAGACATTAACAAGAACGTTAGGTACAATGTTTTTATTTTGATTGGTGTTGTAATATGGATTTTGGTGGGATGTTTAGGCATTGACATACATCCTAAAGTGACATTAATAATCTGCTGGGCAGTATTGTTTTTAACGTCATATAATTTGTTTGTCATAATTGATAATCGTAAATTTTCTATAACACTTGATATTGTGGTAGCTTTGGTACTTATTGTATATAGTATGCTTTTTGCTCCATTCATAAAGGAAACTACGGTTGATGATACAAAATATGTATGTACCTATTCCAAAATATCCGGAATTGATGAAACTTATGTTTACTATTATAAAAAGCATGGAATATTTATTAACAGCAATCCGGAAATGATTGCAAATTATGGCTATTATTTAGGAGATTTAGAGAGTATTCTGGATAGAGAACCATATGAAATATATTACAATTAACACAAAAACCTCCGCCATTGGCGGAGGTTTTTGCGTGTCATATTAAAGTAAGTATTTTCCCAACCATATAAACTGCAGCGCAAGCGGCAGCTGCAACTGTGAGTAGGGAGGCTTTTTTTATGGCAAGTAAAACTGCAATAAAAACGCCTGCAAGTGAAGCTATAATGCCATTTAAGTCTCCTCCGGCTGATGTAAAAACAGCGGGAATCGTCATGGCTGTAAGCACTGCGTAGGGCATATAGTAAAGCACACTTTTAATAAAGGGTGATGTTATCTTGCGTCTGAAAATAACGAATGGTAACATTCTGACAAGGTACGTAACCCCTGCCATAACGGCAATATAAAGAAGAAGTCTAGCATCAAGCATTTTCACATTCCTCCTCGTCTTTAACAGGGAAGAGGATTGCTGCTATAATTGCCGCAATAACTGCGCAGATTATAATAGCAAAGCCGCCCGAAATAAAATCAAACAAGGGCACGTATGCGAGAATACATGATATCGCCGCGGAAATAAGCGCACAAACCAGCACTCCCTTATGCTCTGTTGCGGGAGGCAGGACGATTGCTATAAACATAGCGTAAAGTGCAATTCCCAGAGCGCTCACAATATCCGCAGGGAGAATATCTCCTGCAACAGCGCCGAGGGCAGTACCTCCTGTCCATCCAACTATGGGGAGTGTCATTAGTCCGTACATATATTTGGGATTGATAAGCCCCTTTTGAGAGGAAGCAACAGCATATATTTCGTCCGTAACACCGAAGGCGACGATCATTCTTCTGATAGTGTTGAACGTCTTGTCCGCCTTCTGAGAAAGGGAAAGGGACATAAGCGCATATCTCAGGTTTATAACAAGCTGAGTCAGCGCCATTTCAGAAAGAGATCCGAGGGCAAATATGATGCCAACGCCTGCAAGCTGACCTGCTGAGGTCAGATTTGTCAGTGAAATAAGTATTGCGCCAAGAGCCTTCATTCCGCTCTTAGCGCAGAGAATACCAAAGGAAAAGGAAACAGACAGATAGCCAAGTCCGATTGGCAGGCCGTCAAGCAGTCCCTTTTTATAAGTTAAATCATTCATTTTTTCTTGCCGAGAAACTTAAGCTTGTCTCTTAAAGAAGCAATAACAACAGTTCCGAGGATAACGCATGCAACGATCTCGCCGATACCAACAGTCAGCATCATAAACCAGATGGCGTCAGGTGCTCCGTAAGCAATTCTGAGAACCCAGGGGATAATGATCACGTTGGAGATAACGTTGGGAATAGTTGCAAGGATCATGCCGAGCTTTTGTCTTTTTTTGAAGATCCTTCCCATAGCAAATGCGCCTATGGCTCCGAGCAAGGTGGCAACGCTTCCGAAAATTATGTCTAAAGGAACGCCTCCTGCAATTGCATTAGAAATAAGGCATCCCATAGTAAGACCTGGGATAGCTGCAGAGGTGATAAAGGGCAGGAAGCTCATAGCCTCTGAGATTCTCACCTGAATAACGCCTGAGGAAAGACCAAACGCTGCTGAAATCAACGTTAAAACAACGTAAACGGCGGCAATAACGCCTGCTTTAACGACAAACATAGTTCTTTTCTTATTCATTTTTACACTCCGTAGTTTTATTTTAAGTGAGGATATTGCGAACTCACTGCGGACTATTATACTACGGTGTTTTTTGAATGTAAAGTGATAAATTTGCATTTTGGCAAAAAAACCGAAAAACTCTTAGAAAAGTTGCCAAATTTCAATTATCTATTGCGTTTTTTTTAGTGTGGTGGTATAATAAATAATAATGTTTATTGTGCGTTAGTGTAAGTATTTTTAATAACCAAAAGATTTGCTATGAACTTGAAAGGACTTGTGTTTTTATGAAGAAAAATGCTTGGCTTGTAAATAAAGCTCATATAATGGCTGCCATTCTGATAATCATTCAGCCGATCATGGACGTTGTGTCGTACTGGATGTCGGAATTCGGTATGTCAAACACTCCCACTTTGCTTCTCAGAATGGGTGTTTTGGCTGTGGCAGTGTTGTATGCATTTGTAATTTCGGATAAAAAGCATGTGTATCTGATAGCGGCAGCAATAATGGCGGCTATATATGCCGGCCACGTTTTTGCATGTATGCAGGTAGGCTTTGTCGATCCTATTGATGACTTCGCCAACTATATAAGAGTAATTCAGATGCCCCTTCTTGTTATGGTATTTATAACCTTTATGAGAAGAAACGATAAAGGCTTTGACTATATGCAGATGGGCGCGTCCGTTGCGCTTCTGTTTATGTTTGCAGTTGAGATCATAAGCACAATAACCGGCACGGATCCTCACACTTACGGTGATGGTGTTGGTGTTATTGGATGGTTCTTCAATACAAACTCTCAGAGCTCAAATCTTTGCACACTTGCTCCTATTCTTTTCATTTGGCAGTGGAACTGGAAGAAGCGCAGACCTCTCCTGATCGTTTTGTCTGCAATAGCTTCCTGCCTTGCTATGTATATGTTTGCAACGCGTCTTGCATATCTTGGTGTTATGGCGTTTGCCGTTGGTCTTGGCGTTATGATTCCCGTCCTCAGAAAGAAGGATTGGAAATACGGAGTTTTGTTTATTGCGCTGGCAATTGTGTTTGCAGCGATGCTTCCGATCTCACCTGCCATGACCCGTTTGAGAAAAAGCGAAAATGCACAGGCTGAGCGTCAGGAGATGCTTGATGCCGAAATTGCCGATAAGAGAGAGGATATAGATTCTATTATCAGTAAGCTTCCTGATCCTGATGAAAAGGAGACAGAGGCTGCAACAACTACCGAAAGCGAAGCGTCTACTACTGAAGCAGGAACAGACGAAACAACTGATTTAGTAACAGAGGAGACCACTGATACGGCAATTGTTGAAACAACAGAACCTGTAACAGAACCTGTAACAGAGCCTGCAACAGAGGAGACAACCGAAGAGGTAACAGAAGCTATTACAGATTCAGACACAGCGGAAACAGAAGAAGTGGATGATTCCGGTATAGCTGACGTAACAGATGAGCCTTCACCTGAAACAACAGAACCCTCACCTGAAACAACAGAGCCTGAAAAGGAAACAGCAACAGAAGACGAAAAGAAGCTTCTGATCGCCGAGCTGACTCCTATTTATGAAAAATACGTTGGCGACTTTGTTAGACGCTTTGGCGCAGAGAAAACAATGCAGATGTATGATTACACTCTGGACGTGAAGCAGTTTGCTTCTCTCAGAGCAAAGAAGCTTATGTTTGCAGAAATGCTTATGCAGGATTCTCCCTTCAGCGCACGTCTCTTTGGCGTAGAGATTTCACGTTTCTACTTCGAGGGAAGTATTTACGACGTTGAAAACGATTTCCATGGTATTTATTTCCTTTATGGTAGCGTTGGATTTGCAGCTTATATGCTCTTTATAGCGTATTTTGTTCTGATCATCATTAAGGCTCTTATTAAGGATTTCAAGAAGTATTTCACGTTGGATGCCGTTGCATACGGTATTTCCGCAATAGTATGTCTTATTCATTGTTATAACACCGCAGGTGTTCTCAGAAGACCTAATGCTTCAGTTTACCTGTCAGTTGTTTTTGCTGCAATATATTATCTCATATATATTCGCAAGTACAATGAAACTTCAGAAGAGAACGTTCCCGTAGAAGAAAATAATTAATATAATTGAGGTGTTTGTATGCTTCTCAGCGTAATAGTACCCGTATATAACGTAAAAGAATATCTTGAAGGATGCGTTGCATCTATCGTAGATGAAAACGTAAGTGATTATGAGATAATTCTTGTAGATGATGGTTCAACAGACGGCGTAAGCGGTGAGCTCTGTGATAAGATTGCAGAAAAGTACCCTCAGCTTATTCGAGTAATCCATCAGGAAAATAAAGGTCTTGGCGGCGCAAGAAACACAGGAATTGCAGCTGCAAATGGTGAATACCTCTATTTCATTGATAGCGATGATAAGCTTGTTCCCGGTAGTATAGCTTTGTTTGTAAATGAAATTAAGAAGCATAATCCCGACGTATTGTCCTTCAATTTCTATACAGACGATGGCGAAGGTCATACCGCTCCCGTAGTTGGCAACTATATTCAGCTTGATGCTCCCTTCAAGCTTGAAGATCATCCTGAATATCTTCTCTCTCTGCCTAATGCATGGAGCAGAGTTTGGAGAAAAACTCTTTATACAGATAATAATATTCTCTATCCCGATCGCGTTTGGTATGAGGATATAAGAACAACGACCAAGCTGTTTGCATTGGCAGATAGCATTGTAACTATTGAAGATAAGCTTTATTTGTATCTGCAGAGAAGCGGTTCTATTATGCATTCCGCTAAGATCGACAGAAACAGAGAGATAATCGATGCTTTTGAGGATTTTCTTGGTTGGTATAAGGAAAACGGACTGTTTGAAAAATATCACGACGTTCTTTGCAGATTGGCTGTTGAGCACGTATATCTTGCAGCTTCTGTAAGAGTGCTGAGAGCAGACGTTAAGCATCCCTTGCTGGGTGAATTTGTTTCATATTTGAAAAAGGAATTCCCCGATTATAAAAAGAATCCTTGCATAGCGCAGCTGTCCAAATCAAGAAAGCTTGTATTCAAACTTCTGGAGCTTAAACAGTACAGATTGCTCAAGCTTCTGTTCAAGGGCCGCGGTTGATAGTGGAGAATAAGATGAAATTTTCTGTTGTTGTTCCTGTTTATAAAACTGAAAAATATATTCACCAGTGTGTTGAAAGCATCAGAAATCAGACATATAAGGATATTGAAATTGTCCTTGTGGATGATGGATCTCCTGATAATTGTCCTGCTATTATAGACGAATATGCTAAGGCTGATGCGCGCATTGTTGCAGTACATAAGGTAAACGGAGGTCTTGTAAGCGCAAGAAAGGCCGGAGCCGCTGCCGCAACAGGAGAGTATATTCTGAACGTTGATAGCGACGATATGATCAAAGAGGATCTTGTTTCTCATATAGCTGAGCTTGTTGAGAGAGATGCTCCCGATGCGATATTTTTCGGATATACCTTGTTTAACGACGAAGAGCCTTGTGTTGCAACCCGTTGCAGCGCTCTAAAGGCGGGATATTATTCCGATAATCAGATCGACGATATTATTAAGGCATATATGTATGATCCTGCTGCTCCCGGAATGAATGGCGGTAGTATAATGTTCAATATATGCTGCAAAGCAATAAAGAGAGAGATTTACGTAAAGTGTCAGAACCTTGTTTCAGATAAGGTTGTGTCCGGTGAGGATACAATGTTTACTATGAATCTGCTTAATAATATTGCTTCTGTATCAGTAACTGAGAATTACGGATATTTATACAGACAGAATCCCAATTCCATCGAGCATACCGTCAGCAAACGCGACGTTGAAAATCTTGCAGTTGTTTTCGGCGATATGCAGAAGATAGCAAAGGAACAGCCTCTGTACACAAACCAGATGTACGTATATGCCTTGCAGAGAATGTGGGTGCTGACAATTCGAGCAGCAATAAGCGCTGAAAGCTATAAAGCATTTAAGGCGCACGTTAAGGATCCCTATTATGCTATGATGCATAAAAATATACAGAGTGCAAAGGTAGCTCATCCCCGAAAGGTTGAAATGCTGGTTATTGCAGCTGTAAAAAACAAATGGTTTCCTCTTATATATTTGCTCGGCAAAACTTGGTTTAAGAATAAGGATATGATGTAAATAAAAAGGACTGCGTCGCAGTCCTTTTTGTTATATAATCAGTTTTAGGCGGATATTGGCTTGTTTGAGTGAAAAGTTGACAAAAAATATCAAAAATTGTATAATTATAGTAACAAAAGTTTAGGGAGAAATGTGAATATGAAAAAAATATTTGCACTTATTTTGGCTGTCGTAATGTGTTGCTCTTTAGCAGCTTGTGGTGGAGATGACACACAGAACAATGGTGAAAACGTACAGCAGGAGCAGACAGATAATAAGAACGATAAAGAAATCAATATCAAAAAGGTCAATGTTGTTGGAGCTTGGATGAACGTTGCATCAACCTCCCATGGAATGAAAATGGTTCTTTCAGAGGATGGAAAGGGCTACGTAACCCTTGTTGAAGAAAATGAAGATCTCACGTGGGAAAGAATTGATGATGACACTCTTTCAGTTACAGCAAATGGAAAAGAGCTTCTTTTTGAAATTGGGGCTTCCGATGGAATAGTTGAGCTTATCTGGAAGGGCACGTTCTCTAGATATACTATGGTGTCTGAGGCTGATTATAATAATATGATCGAGGCTGTCGAAATCACAGCAGAAAACTGGCAGGAGTATTTTGAGGTTAAGCCCTATGCTGAGCCTCGCAAGGATGATTTTGGCGACGTAACAGACGTAACAATCGGAGCGGCTCTTGTTCTGAAGGATAAGTATGCAGATTCGTTCAAGGCGGCAGATGGCGCTGTTGAAGCGAAGATGAGCGGACAGTATCATTGTCCCATCACGTACAACGTTGCAACAGGTGAGCTTGAGCTGGGGGCAGCATACACAGCTGATGAGCTGGCTCAGAAAAATCTTTATCCCAGCACAGAAGAGTATATTTCTACGGAAAAGCTTTCTTATTATAACGAGAATGGCATCGAATTCAATGGCTATGGATGCTATCACGATTCATTTGCCGTGAACGGTGATATTGTAACTGCAGATAATGCATATTACGAAACAATCGAAATCACGAGAATTCAGGGAACTCTTTATCTTGATAAGTAATAAAAAAGCGAGGCAACGCCTCGCTTTTTTTGCTTTTTTATTTGATCAACTCAAATTCGTCCTTGTTGGGAAATTCAGGATATTCGTCATCAAGATTGTCAGAATACCAGTAGGCAACAGAGGAGATATCGTCGCGAAGAGGGAGATATCTTCCGTCGCTTCTCCAGCCGAGAGCCTGAACAGTAACCTTAAGATCTTCCTTAAAATAGATGGGACCGGTGATGTGCCAGCGATACATATCAAAATAACGCTGTGAAATATAAGTCGCATCTGTTTTTCCAACCTTGCTCATTCCTGCATATGCAGTGGAAAATTCTCTGTATCCGTCAACGTCAAAATTGCAGGAGCCGCAAAAATAGTCTTCAGTTCCTGTTCCGCAAAGAGTGGGGAAATCCGTATCTCCGTCGATGTAGAACTTAACTTCACCTTCGCCCCACCAGCCGTTTGATTTAACTCCCCAGTGGAGATACGTTCCGACGTAGTGTCCGCAACCCTTGATGTTGTCAAGAATAACGTAGTTTTCCTTATAGGGCAGAGGATTAACGCAACGGTACTGTGCATGGAAATAAAGAGAATCTTCGGGAATAGCCTTTTCCTCACAGTCAAGCTGATAATAAAGATGGCATGTGTGAGGACCGATGTTTTCAACCTCAACTCTGAATCCCGTAAAGTAAGGCATTTCAAAATAGCAGTTAAGTCCTTTTGCGGGATTAACACAAATGGGAAGGCTGTTTATCTGCCTGAAATCATTGTAATCAGCGCTGGCAAAAAAGTCGGATAAAGGAGCTTCAACGGCAGGATTTTTGTGTCCGTCAAAATAAATGCGGAGAACCAGCAGTCTGCCTGCGGGCAAAACGTCAGTTATCCAGAAATGTTTGATTGCGCCCTGACCCTTGATATCTGCAAGAGTGGCTGTTTCTCCCGGACTAACCACGAGATAGGGATTAACCTTCCAGCCCTGTCCAAGATCTCGAGCAGCAAAGGAAGCGCTTCCTTCCTTTGCCATACCGCCCTTGCCTTTTTCACCTGTCAGGTTTTCGGGAGTTACGGAAAAGGTTCTTATATCCTTTTTTGTTGTGAGAGAGCTTAACATAATGCATACTCCTTATACGTTGTTAATATCTGAGATTATTCTATCATATGATATTGCTATAATCAAGTATATAAAAAGCTCCAAGCAGATTTGAATGCTTGGAGCTTAATGCTTATTCTTTGTTTTCTTTAGGTGATGAGCTTAGCTTTCTTTTCGCTTTTCTGCGCAGTATGATAATAACTATTGTAGCAACTAAAGTAATAGGAATCAAATAGGGAATTGAGCTTACCATAAATATAAAGACGCTGACAATACCAAACCAAACGTCTTCAAAGTTTTCCTTGAGATTGGTCGATATTTTCTGGAACGTAGTCTGCTCCTCAACGATCGCGGTGCGCTCAACCTCGTAAATTGAAATGATTATAGTGCTGTATTCCACCAGATTGTCGTAGGCTCTCAGCTGAGATTTGTAGGATTCAATTTCGTATATAACGTCGGTAAGCTTGTCTCGAATACTTACGATGTCGGTAACAGTCTCAGCGTCCTTAAGAAGCTTTTCGAGAGCCGTTTTCTCAGCCTCAAGAGCGGAAACCCTGCTTTCCATGTCAACGTAGCTTAGGGTAACGTCCTTGGTGGAAATGCTTTTGTTTGTAACAACGCTGTTGCCGGATATAAAGCTTGTAAATTCATTTGATGCAGATGCCGGAATTCTAACGGTATAGGTTGCATAGCGGTTATAGCTTGAGTCAAAGCCTCTTCCGTTAACGCTTGAGTTTTCTACGTAACCCTTTAGGGCTGTTACCTGAAGCTCAAGATTGGCTATAAATGAATCAAACTCCTTTGTCTGAATCGACATTGTAATTGTTTCTATAATTTTTCTGTCTTCTGCGGCAGTGTTTTCAACGCTCTGATTTTGTTCGAGTAGTGAGCCCGCGCTTCCAGATTCAGGTGCAATTTCCTCCTTGGAGGAAACGTCAAATCCGTCAAAGCGATTGTCTTCCATCACTTCGTTTTTTTCACTACACGATGTTAAAAGCAAAAGCGCAGCTAATAAAATTATAATGGCCTTGCATAAAATGTTTTTCATAAAAAAGTCCTCCCTTAAATATTTGTGTTTGTTCTTCACTTATTATACGAATGGTTAAGGAAAAATCCTTATATTGTTTGCATAAAAATACAAAAGCCTTTGCGGGATGCTTGTATTTTATGTTGATTTGTGCTAAAATGTATTCGAATTTAGTTTTGGATATTATTATGGAAAGGACGGGAGCTGAAAATGAAAAAAACATATGCGGCGCAGCAGAATAACGCTCCCGATCCTATTAAGCTTTTTAAGCGTGATCTTGTTCAGATCAATCGTGAAGAGATTGTCGGATGCATAAAGGACAAGACTGTTTTGGTAACAGGTGGAGGAGGCTCTATCGGTAGCGAGCTTTGTCGCCAGATAGCTTCACTTGATGTTGGCAAGCTGATCGTTCTGGATAATTGCGAATATAATGCTTACGTTATAGACAGAGAGCTGAGAGAAAAATATCCCGATCTTGATCTGCAAGTGATTATAGGCTCAGTTCAGGATAAAAAGCGTGTTGAGGATATATTCTCTCGTTACAAGCCGCAGATAGTTTATCACGCGGCTGCATATAAGCACGTTCCAATGATGGAGGCTTCTCCCTCAGAGGCAATAAAAAATAACGTATTCGGCACGTTAAACGTTGCAAATGCTGCCCATAATAAAGCTGAAAGGTTTATTCTTATAAGCTCGGATAAAGCAGTCAACCCAACCAGCATTATGGGTGCATCCAAGCGAATATGCGAGATGATCGTTTGTGAGCTTGCAAGGCGTTCTGAAACCAAATTTGCTTGTGTTCGATTTGGAAACGTTATGTGTAGCAGCGGTAGCGTTATTCCGCTGTTTGAAAAGCAGATAATGTCAGGGGGACCGGTAACTGTAACTCATAAGGACGTTATCAGATATTTTATGAGTATTCCTGAGGCGGTATCGCTTGTTTTGCAGGCAGGAGTGTATACCTTGGGCGGCGAAGTGTTCGTGCTCGATATGGGAGAACCCGTGTCAATAGACGAGCTGGCAAGAAGCCTTATCAGACTTTATGGATACGAGCCTGACCGTGATATAAAAATCGTATATACAGGGCTTCGTCCCGGAGAAAAGCTGTTTGAGGAGCTGCTTTTAAGGGAAGAGGGGCTTGATGAAACTGCAAATAAGCACATATTCTGCGGAAGACCGGAAACGTATAGTAAGGCTGTTCTTGATGAAAAGCTTAAGGTGCTTGCTGATGCTTGCGAGGCTGATTCTCAGGATATCAGAGTGTATGTTAAAGATATTGTAAAAGAATATTTACTTTTATAGGTCTTGGGTTTTTATTGATTTAGTTGACAATCAACAAAAAAGGTGATATAATCCCTTTAGAATATTGTTAAAAGGAACTAGCTGTCTGAGGGGGAGAGTTAGTTCCTTTGTGCTTTTTTACGGAGAAACTTTATGAAGAAGATAGATGAAACGGTTTTGAGAGAAACCAAGTATATAGGCGCATGGGTTGTTATATTAAGTGTGCTTATGCAGGCAGTGTTTCTTGTTATAGGAAAATGGAGCTATACGGTTGCTCTGGGAAATCTGCTGAGCGGAGCCTTTGCTGTTCTTAATTTTCTTTTAATGGGAATAACAGTACAGCGCGCTGTTGAAAAGGAAGAGAAGGACGCTAAAACTATGGTGAAGGTTTCTCAGCTGTATAGAAGCCTGATGATTCTTGTTGTAACAGTAATCGGCGTGGCTTTGCCTTGTTTTGATACAGTTGCAGTTATAGTTCCTGTGTTCTTTCCGCGAATTGCAATTATGTTCCGTCCTCTTTTTAATAAGAAATAATATAATTCTTCCGATATAATGGTGAGGTGATTATAGAATGAAAAGACGAAGCCGCTTAAATGCGGCGATGGATATTTTGTATATTGGTATGATGGTCTTGCCCATCCTTGCTGCCATAGTGCTTAAGGTGCTCACCAAGCCTGCAAGCGAGGGGATATCTATAACAGGTGCACAGATTTATCTGAGAATACCAATGCCTTTGCAGGAGCTTGTTATAACAGAGGCGCAGATAAATTCATGGCTTGTTATGATAACGATTTTGGGCTTGTGTCTTTTTTTAACCAACGGACTGAGAACCAAGGACGTAAGTGCACGTCAGCACGTTGCAGAGTGGATAGTTGAAAAAACAGATGCAATGGTTGTTGACAGTATGGGAGAATATTTCAAAGGATTTTCTTCTTTTATAGCCGCAATCCTTGCGCTTTCAGGCTTTTCAAGCTTGATGTCTTTGTTCGGGCTTTATCCTCCAACGTCGGATATCAATATAGTTGGCGGATGGGCAATACTTGTGTTTGCGCTCATAACCTATTATAAGTTCAAATGCGGTCCTATAAAGTATCTTAAAAGCTTTGCAGAGCCGGTGGCGTTTCTTACTCCGCTTAATATTATCAGCGAGATTGCCACGCCGCTTTCTATGGCGTTCCGTCATTACGGAAACGTCCTTTCAGGAACGGTAATCTCCGTTCTTATTGCCACAGCACTTCAGGGGCTTTCAAAGCTTGTGCTGGGATGGCTGCCCGGATTTTTGGGCGAATTTCCTTTTCTTCAGATTGGATTGCCTGCAGTTCTTTCGATATACTTTGACGTGTTCAGCGGACTGCTTCAGGCGTATATATTTGCCATGCTGACGATGATGTACGTTGCAGGCGGATTTCCTATGGAAGAATATTTTGCTAAAAAAGAAAAACTTAAAAATAAAAAAATGGAGGCAAATTAAAAATGTTAGAACTTGCTATTGGTATTATTCTCGGTGCGTGCGCTCTTGGCGCAGGATGTGCAATGATCGCGGGTATAGGCCCCGGTATCGGTGAAGGTAATGCGGTTGCTAAGGCTTGTGAGGCTATCGGACGTCAGCCTGAAAGTAAGGGTGCCGTAACGTCTACAATGCTTATGGGTTGTGCTATTGCAGAAACAACAGGTCTTTATGCCCTTGTTATTGCAATTCTTCTTATTTTCGTTGCACCTAATATTCTTGTGAATATTCTTTTGAACGCGATCGGCTGATAAATTTAGGAGATAAATTATGCAAACATTAGACGTCATTTCTGTCAATCTGTGGCAGATATTGATTTCTCTTTTGAATCTGGTTTTGCTGTTTCTCATTGTGAAGCATTTTCTTTTCAAGCCTGTTAAGAATATTCTTGCTAAGCGCCAGAGCGAAATTGATGCTCAGTATGACGCAGCAGCTGTTGCTGAAAAAGAAGCAGCTGAAAGTCGTGAGGCGTGGCGCGAAAAAATTTCAGGCGCAGAAGCAGAGGCTGATGCTATTATTCAGAAGGCTTCTGAAAATGCAAAATATCGCGGCGAAAAGCTTGTTTCTGATGCTGAGGAGAAGGCAGAAAGCATCATAAGAATGGCTAAGAGCGAGGCTGAGCTTGAAATAAGACGAGCTGCTGATGAGATCAAGCGTGAGATCGTAGATCTGTCAGGAGCTCTGACAGAAAAAATGCTTGAGCGAGAGATAAATAACGAAGACCATAGAGCATTGATCGATTCATTTATTGAGAAAATAGGTGAAGATAATGAATGATATCGGCAAAGAATACGGCGCAGCACTTTTTATGCTTGCAGCTGAGGAAAATGCAAGAGACGAGTATGCAGCTTCTCTTGAAAAGCTTGAAAATATTTTCAGGGAAGAGGCGGAGTATCTCAGCTTTCTTTCTTCTCCCGGTATTGCATTGTGTGAAAGGCTGTCTGCAATAGAGGCGGCTTTTGCCGAGATTCTTCCGCAAAATGTTCTTTCGTTTGTACAGCTTATGTGCGAAAAGGGAAGAATTGAAAATTTTTTTGAAGCAGCGGAGGAGTATTATGCGCTTCTGAATGCTTCAAAGCATATATCGTGCGCAAAAGTGATAAGTGCGGTTGAAATCACAAGTGATGAAAAAGATAGGCTCCATAGTAAGCTTGCTGAAATATCAGGAGGAGAGGTTGAAATAGAGTATTCTGTTGATGCTTCGCTTCTTGGAGGAATCATAGTCGAGCTTGATGGAAAAATAATGGATGGCAGCCTGCGCAATCGTTTGCGCGAGATAAAGGATGTGATAAATTCATGAATACAAGACCTGAAGAAATCAGTAACGTAATAAAAGAGCAGATTAAAAATTACAGAAGTAAAATAGAAATGAAGGAAACGGGTACGGTTATTCTCGTTGGCGATGGAATAGCCCGTGTATACGGTCTTCGTGAGTGTATGGCCAGTGAGCTTCTCGAATTTGAAGACGGAAGCTTTGGTATGGCTCAGAATCTTGAAACAGAAACCGTTTCAGTTGCCCTTCTTTCCGATAACAATAACATCCGTGAGGGATCATCCGTAAAGAGAACGGGCAAGGTGTTGTCTGTTCCCGTAGGCGAGGGCTTGCTGGGCCGTGTTGTTAATGCTCTTGGTGAACCGATCGACGGCAAGGGCCCCGTAATAAGCACAGAGACGAGACCTATTGAATCTGAGGCCCCTGGCATTATAGAGCGAAAGAGCGTTTCAGTTCCTATGCAAACGGGAATCAAGGCTATTGATAGTATGATTCCTATCGGACGCGGACAGAGAGAGCTGATTATCGGAGACAGACAGACCGGTAAAACTGAGATTGCAATTGATACGATAATCAATCAGAAAAATTCCGATGTTATTTGTGTGTACGTGGCAATCGGACAAAAGAACAGCTCAGTGGTTTCACTTGCAAATGAGCTTGCAAAAGCAGGGGCTATGGAGTATACGATTATAGTCTCCGCTTCCGCCTCCGAGTCTGCACCTCTTCAGTACGTGGCGCCCTATTCCGGCTGTGCTATGGCTGAATATTTTCGTGAACAGGGCAAGGACGTTCTGATCATATATGACGATCTTTCAAAGCACGCGGTAGCGTATCGTGCTCTGTCGCTTCTGATTCGTCGTCCTCCCGGACGTGAGGCTTATCCCGGAGACGTATTCTATCTCCATTCCCGCCTTCTTGAAAGAGCAGCATGCGTTGCTCCCGAATACGGCGGAGGCTCAATAACGGCACTTCCTATTATCGAAACTCAGGCAGGCGACGTTTCTGCATATATTCCCACAAACGTTATTTCCATCACAGATGGTCAGATATTCCTTGAAACAGAGCTTTTCCATGCAGGTGTTATGCCTGCTATAAACCCCGGTATTTCAGTCAGCCGAGTAGGTGGATCAGCACAGCTCAAGGGCATGAAAAAGGTTGCAGGCGAGCTTAAATTGCTTTATTCACAGTATAGAGAGCTGCAGTCGTTTGCCCAGTTCGGAAGCGACCTTGATGCTGATACAAAGGCAAGACTTGCTCTGGGCGAGCGAATAGTTGAAGTTCTCAAGCAGGGAAGAAATTCACCTGTAAGAGTCGGCTGCCAGGTGGCTATCGTTTATGCTGTAATTAACGGGTATCTTAATGAAATTCCCGTGAAGAAGGTTAAGGAATACGAAAAAGAGCTGTACGAGCTTCTTGAAAATAAATATCTGAGCTTTCTTGAAAGAATTGAAGGCGGCTCCTGGGATGATAAAGACGTAGAAGAGCTAAAGAGTGCACTTTCAGAAATGAAGGGGTGAATTAAATGGGCGCTGATATTAAACAGCTTAGAACGCGAATAAAAAGCGTTGATTCAACTCTTCATCTTACAAAGGCAATGGGGCTTGTTGCATCCTCCAAAATAAGAAGAGCAACAGAATCTATGAATCGCGGCGTTGAATATGCCAATGCTCTGAGAGAAACAGTTGAGCTGCTTTCAACCTATGAAGAGTGTAGAAGAAGTCCCTATATGGCGAAGCGCCATGGCGAGCGGCTGTGTCTTGTTGTTGTTGCGGGCGACCGTGGCCTTGCCGGAGGATATAATGCCAATATTTTTCGATTGATGCGCGAATATCCTGATGCGAAAATTATTCCCATAGGTAAGCGTGCCTGCGAAAAATATGGTAACGAGATAGTAACAGCAGAGGATTTCGGCTATGATAAGGCAAAGGCTATGGCAGACGAGATTTGCCGAGAGTTTGCAGACGGTCAATTTGACCGCTTTGGTATCGTTTGTACAAAATATCATTCGCTGATGTCTCAGGAGGCTTATGTCAAATGGCTTTTGCCTATTGAAAAATCAGAGAATGATAAGTCAAACAGCGCAGTGTTTGAGCCTGACGAAATAACGGTGCTTAGCGCGGTTATTCCCGAGTACGTTGCAGGAATGATAATATCCTCAGTTAAAGAGAGCTTTGCATCTGAGGTTGCGGCGCGACGCGTTGCGATGGATAGCGCAGGAAAGAACGCGCAGGAAATGATAGATAAGCTTAGCCTTGAATATAATCGCGCGAGACAGGGCGCTATCACACAGGAAATCACCGAAATTGTTGCCGGAAGCGGCATATAACTTGGTGAAAGGAGAAAACAAATGTCAGAAACAGCAAAGGGCAGAGTTTCGCAGGTAATGGGACCTGTTGTAGACGTCTGCTTTGATGAAGGCTTTCTGCCTTCAATATATAATGCATTGACAATGAAAATCGGCGAAAGAACGTTGACGGTTGAGGTTGCTCAGCATATCGGAGACAACGTTGTTCGTTGTATTGCAATGTCATCAACAGACGGTCTTAAAAGAGGAACCCCTGTTACAGATACAGGAAAGACCATAAGCGTTCCCGTTGGCAGAGAAACTCTCGGAAGAATTTTCAACGTTTTGGGAGATACGGTTGATAATAAACCCTTCGACGATAGCGTTGAGCGTTGGAATATTCACAGATCAGCTCCGTCATACAGCGAGCTTTCCACGTCAACTGAAATCCTTGAAACCGGTATTAAGGTTATTGACCTTATATGCCCCTATTCCAAGGGTGGTAAAATAGGATTGTTTGGAGGCGCCGGTGTTGGTAAAACCGTACTTATTATGGAGCTTATCAATAACGTTGCAAAGCAGCACGGCGGTCTTTCCGTATTTACAGGTGTTGGCGAGCGAACGAGAGAGGGAAACGACCTTTATAACGAAATGAAGGAATCCGGAGTTCTTTCCAATACAACGCTTGTATACGGACAGATGAACGAGCCTCCGGGAGCGAGAATGAGAGTTGCGCTCTCAGGACTTACAATGGCAGAATATTTCAGAGATGAAGAAAATCAGGACGTTCTTCTCTTTATTGATAACATTTTCCGTTTCACTCAGGCGGGTAGTGAGGTGTCTGCTCTGCTTGGACGAATGCCCAGCGCAGTTGGCTATCAGCCCACTCTTGCAAATGAAATGGGTACTCTTCAGGAGCGAATCACGTCAACAAAGAGCGGATCCATTACGTCTATTCAGGCAGTATACGTTCCTGCAGACGACCTGACAGACCCTGCTCCTGCAACAACCTTTGCCCATCTTGATGCAACAACGGTTCTTTCAAGAAGCATCGCATCTCAGGGCATTTATCCTGCAGTTGATCCTCTTGAATCAACAAGCCGTATTCTCTCTCCTGACATTCTTGGAGAAGAGCATTACACTGTTGCAAGAGAGGTTCAGCGAATTCTGCAGAGATACGTTGAATTGATGGATATTATTGCAATTATGGGTATGGACGAGCTTTCCGATGAAGATAAGCTTCTTGTAGGAAGAGCGAGAAAGCTTCAGAGATTCTTGTCTCAGCCCTTTGACGTTTCAGAGAAGTTTACGGGAATTCCCGGCACCTACGTGCCTCTTTCTGAAACAATTCGAGGCTTTAAGGAGATTATCGAAGGTAAGCACGATGATTTGCCCGAATCAGCATTCCTCTACGTCGGAACTATTGACGAGGCAGTTGAAAAGGCAAAGAAGGTGGCAAGATGAAAACCTTTGCGCTTAAAATATCATCTCCCGAGGGCGACCTTTTTTCAGGCGAAGCAGTTATGCTCAGCGTCAGAGGAACAGAGGGTGAGCTTGCTGTCATGGCAGGGCATATCCCATTTGTGTCTTCAGTCGTTGCGTGTGAGTGCAAGGTGTCCTTTGAGGATGCGAGCGAACGAACTGCAACTATTGGCGGCGGAGTGCTCACTGTTTCAAGTGATAAGGTGCTTTTGCTGTCAGGCAGCTTTGAATGGAATGAATAATAAAAAGCAGACACGTAAGTGTCTGCTTTTTTATATCCTGCAAAAGATCACGGTGTATTCATTTTTATATGAGGCTTGTATAAATAAAACCAGATCAAAATCCTTTTCCGAAACTTTTTCAGGTGAGAAATCCTTTTCAAGAGAAATGCTGTCCACGGTGTATGTGAATTCTGCTCCCGTCATATCTGTAAAGCTCAATTCATCTCCAACGGAAATAAGCTTTGAGAAGCTCATCTGATAGTCTGTTGCACCAATTATAATATCCTGAGAATAAATGCTTCCGCTGATTAGTGCGGGCGTTCGACTAAAGCTGTCGTTATAAGAAACGGGGCAAGTTGAATTGTAGTTAGGTACGTTTATAACGCCAACGTAATCTTTTCCGTCAAGCTCAACCGAGGACATGGACTTGTCTGTTCTTTCGTCTATAAATCCGTCGTGCACCGTAGGCATCAGAGAATAGAGCAAGGACGCTGTTTGTGGCATATCCTTGGAGGAATCAGCCTTTCTGAGAAAGGAGACAGCAACAAGCGCCATAGAGCCGAGAACCAAAGCTATTCCAAGAATCAGAACAAGACTTGAAAAAATCCTTTTCATTGTTCTCTCCTTTTCATAACGAGCGCTATAAGCATAAGAAGAATTCCGGAAACACTCATTGAGATAATGTAAGGCTCAGTTCTGTTTATGTCGTTGGTCTGAGGAGGAATGGGATCGACGGGAGTTTTTTGGATCGTGTTGGTAACGACGATAGAAGTGCCGTCGTATACGACGGAGGCTTTATAATCGCCTGAAATATTGCGTTCAACGGCCTGCCATTTGCTTCCGTCGTCCTCGCATTTCCAGGAGTAGCTCCAGTTGTTTTCTGCATTCAGGGTAACCGAGGTGTAAACCTTTCCGTTTTTTAGAACGTCGATTTCAACGCTTGCAGGGCGTCCGTAGGAGCCTCCGTTGTCCTTCCATTGTTTAACTATCTTGTATTCAATCTCTGCTTTTGTAGGGGTGTAGCTGGAGCATTTTGGACGGGAAGTAACGTCGTATAAATGCTCGCCTTCATCCATAGGTGTAGGAACAACTGATAAGAAGCTTTCGAAGGTTATAATGGCTTCTCCCGACGTTGTCTTGGTTTCTAAGGTCAGATACATACCTGCATCTATTCCTGCAAATTCGGCGCATCCTTTTTCATTGGTGATTGCCTTGTAGGTGGGCTTGATTGAGTCTGCCGCAATATACGATGAAAGCGTTGACACAACGCTTTTCCATTCAGACTGAGAGGTGATGCCGTAGATGTTTACAGAATAGTCTGCGAAAGTTTCTGTAAGAATGTAGGTTCCGTCTTCGAGAACGTCTGCTATTTTGTAGGTTGATATTTCAAGGCCTGAAAAGGCTTCTCCTGAGTAGCTGTATTCTATGGAGAGAGAGCAGGGCCTTTCAACGTCAATGGGGTTGGCGGCATAGCCGGTCGCCGCTGATAAAATAAGCGAGAAAAGAACAAGCCAAACGGAAATGAGTGCTATTAATTTTTTCATTATATATCATCTCCTAAATCATCTTTTTTAACGGGCTTGAAAAGAACTATCATCATCAGAGTAAACAGAATAGGCAGAGCCACAATGGGCGTAACTATAAGCGAATCTATCTGATATGCATCCGACGTTATATAGATAGTCTTTTGCTGAGTGTAATCTGTTTTAACTCCGCGCACAAGCAGACGGTGAGTGTTGATACCGTAAGGTGTGCATGTGAGGAGTGTGCAGTATTCGCCGTCGGCGATAATGTTGATATCGTTTGTGTTTGAGGGGTCAACGGTTAGTATCTGATCCACCTGATACGTTATAGTTCTGTCAAGAATGGTGAAATAGAAATAATCGCCTAATTCAAGGTGGTCAAGATTTGTAAAGAGTGTGGCAGAGGGAAGACCTCTGTGAGCGGAAACAACGGCGTGAGTGCTGTTGCCTCCAACGGGGAAGCTTGTTCCCTCAAGATGTCCAACTGCGTGGCTGAGAACGTCGTTTGAGGTGCCGTGGTAAACGGGCAGCTCAAGTCCGATTTTTTCTATTGTGAGATATCCCATCATTCCTGATTTGCTTATGCTCAGAATATCGTAGTAACCTTCAATGGACGTATGCTCAAGCAGAGGGAAGGAAAGTGAGGCAAGCTCGCGGTTGTAGTTGTCAGCCGCTTCAAAAACGGCGGTGTAGTCTTCCTTAGGAAGATTCTGGAGGTATTGTTCGTAGTCAACTATGGCTTCGGATTGAGTTTTTGAGTTCCAGTAGCTGCTGATAGAGGGATATAACATCACGGAGAGACCTACGAAGAAAAAAAGCAGCAATATAAAAGTGGACCATTTGTTTTTCTTTTTCATAGCCATCTCCCTAACGTTATATTTTTTTGCTTGTGCCGCGGGGGGAGTCCCCCGCGGCATATAGCATTGATTTAATTTTGCTTATTCAGCAATCTGAGACATTCTCTTCTTGGCGAAGAGGAGAACGCCTGCTGCGAGAACAACAACACCGCCGAGGGCGATAAACATTGTTGTGCCAAGGCCGCCTGTTTCAGGAAGCATGGAGCCTGTCTTGTTTACAACGTGAACACCGGAGCCTGTGGAGAAGATGTTGCCGTTGAAGATAGCATCATGGTTTCCGTCGGAAATAACGAATCTCTGGCGAGCTGTGAGCTTGTTATAACCCTGAGGAGAAACTGTTTCTTCAAGGTAGTATGTACCGTTGTCGAAACCAACAACTCTAATCTTACCATCCTTAACAACGATGGAAACGCCTGTTTCGTCAGCTCTTGCGCGGCGGTATGTAACGCCGTCGTCCATAAGAACAACTGCAACCTCGTTGCCGCCTGTAAGTGCGTCGTAGATTCTGAATTCAGCGCCGTCGATAAGAGTGTTCTGAGAGTCTGTCTTAACGAGGTCGAATCCGAATGTCTTTGTTGTAACAGTGTCTTCTGTTGTGTAGTGCTCTTCACCGTATTCAAGCTTAGCATTGTTTTCGTTGCCATCGCCTGCAATAACAGCGTTGCGGTTAAGCATTGCGGAGTAGTAAACGATAACCTTGTCGTTTGTTACGAGTGTGTCGCAGAATGTGTTGGAGAAAATAACCTCGAACGTGCACTCGTCGTCGATGTCATCTGTGTTAACTGTGTATGCGCTGGGGTCAACTGTTGTTGTAACAGTTGCATTATTTTCGCCTGTGTCGGAAACGAGTTCGATCTTATCAACGCTCTTGAATGTGAGGCCTGCAGACATCTTATCGTGGAGAACGTAGTTTTCAGCACCTGCGTGAACGTTGATTGTAACGCGGTAGTTAACTGTCTGTCCGATGTCAGCTGTGTTAGCGCCGCCCCACTGCTCTGTGGAGTCTTCCTGAACCTGCTTGTCGATTGTGGGGCTACCGTTCTTTGCGTTGATAGAAGCATCGGGGTTAGTTGTTGTAAGTCCGCAGAGAGCACCCATTGTGGAGTCGATGAGGTAGTAGCCGAGGTCAAGGCCGGAGAACTTGCCGCTTGTAACGTTATCAGTTGTTGTAATAACGAATTCGCCTTCGTTTTCGGAGGACTGAACGGGATCAATGCCGTTAGCCTTTGCATAAGCGAGAGCTTCCTTTGCGAATGCAGCAACAGTTGCATCGTCCTCAGCTGCTGTCCATGTAACGTAGTTTGCTTCGTCTACGTCAACGTACTGATATGCTTCAGCTGTCTTGAAGAATTCTACCCAATCTTCATTTACCTTGTAGGAATATGCGCCTGTCTGTGTGTCGTAGCTTTCCAGGTCGAGGATCTTGTAGATCGTGTAAACGTTATCTGCGCTAACGCCGTTGATTGTGATGGAGCCGTCATTTGCCGCGCCTGCAAAAACTGCGAGGTTCGCTGCGATAAGAAGAACTGCCAGCATGATTGTGAAAAGTTTTTTCATTTTTTGTCCCTTTCTTTTTTGTTTTTATTT
>JAZORY010000056.1:0-100177 GCA_045656825.1 Candidatus Avispirillum sp. | reverse complement strand
ACCAAAAAATATACAACAAAATGAATTATGATAGAGATATCTTGCTTTAAATATGAAACAAAAAACCGCAAATCAAGCGATTTGCGGTTTAATTGTTATTTAGTCGAGGAGGGAATCGTCGCTATCATTGAGAAGATCGTTTTCGTCGGGTTCGTAATCTTCATCGAATTCGTCATCACCGAAGTCGTCGAATTCGTCCTCGCCTTCGAATGCGTCATCTTCCTCATCATCGTAGGAATCTGCGTCGAAGTCAGCAGGTGCGCTGTAGGGAAGCTCGTCATCGTCTTCTTCAACTTCAGGCTCTGTGAAGTTATACTTGGAGTAGAACTCATCGTCCATCTCTGTATTAACCTTCTTAACCTCTACGTCACGGTAGCATTCCATACCTGTACCTGCAGGAATGAGCTTACCGATAAGAACGTTCTCCTTAAGACCAACGAGGTGGTCAACCTTACCCTTGATAGCAGCCTCTGTAAGAACCTTAGTTGTTTCCTGGAAGGATGCTGCGGAAAGGAAGGATTCAGTCTGGAGGGAAGCCTTAGTGATACCGAGAAGCACGGGCTCAGCAGTTGCAAGCATAATATCTCTTTCGCCTGCATCAATGCGTGCCTGGAGCTCAGCGTTTGTATTGATAAAGTCGCTCTTTTCAACGTTGATGCCGGGGAGCATATCAGTAGAACCGGGCTCGATGATTCTCATCTTTCTTGTCATCTGACGGGTAATAACCTCGATGTGCTTATCGTTAATACCGATACTCTGGCTGTTATAAACCTTCTGAACCTCGAGGATGATGTAGTCGTAAACTGCATCGATGCCGTTGATGCGAAGGATATCAGCAGGGTTCTTGTAACCGATTGTGAGCTCCTGACCTGCGATAACGCTGTCGCCCTCGCGAACGATGATAGGTGTACCGTAGGGGATGGGATATTCTCTGGATTCGCCGGATTCGTCGTTTGTAACAATGATGTTATGAATCTTCTTAACGTCCTTGATAGAAACTGTACCTGCGATTTCGGAAACGATAGCTGTCTTCTTAGGCTTTCTTGCTTCGAAGAGCTCTTCAACTCGGGGAAGACCCTGTGTAATGTCGCTACCAGCAACACCACCGGTATGGAACGTTCTCATTGTCAGCTGTGTACCGGGTTCGCCGATAGACTGAGCTGCGATGATACCAACTGCTTCGCCGATGTTAACTTTTCTGGAGTTTGCAAGGTCAGCACCGTAGCAGTGCGCACAAACGCCCATAGGAGCCTGACACTGAAGAACTGTACGGATTTCAACCTGTTTGATGCCTGCATCCTCAACAGCCTTAGCCTGAGCCTCGGAAACCATTGTGTTTGCAGGAACGATAACTTCACCTGTTTCGGGGTGAACAACGTCGTTGATAACGTAACGACCGAAGATACGATCGCGGAGACGCTCAAGAACCTCGTTGCCGTCCATAATATCGGAAACAACGATACCGTGAGTGCTGCCACAGTCGTTTTCGCGGATGATAACTTCCTGAGCAACGTCAACAAGACGACGAGTAAGGTAACCTGAGTCGGCTGTCTTAAGCGCTGTATCGGAAAGGGACTTACGCGCACCACGAGCTGCGATGAAGTATTCCAGGATGTTCAGACCTTCACGGAAGTTGGACTTAATAGGAAGCTCCATAGTTTTACCTGATGTAGCAAACATAAGACCACGCATACCTGCGAGCTGACGCATCTGAGTGATATTACCTCGAGCACCGGAGTCGCTCATCATCTTGATAGGATTGTAGCGGTCGAAGTTGCTCTGGAGAGCAGCAACAACGTCGTTTGTTGTCTGGGTCCATGTAGAAACTACGCTCTGGTAACGCTCTTCATCAGAAAGCTTACCGCGCATAAATTCCTTCTGGATCTTATCGACTGTCTTTTCCGCCTCAGCAACGAGAGTATACTTTTCGGGAGGAATAGACATATCTGCAACGGAAATAGAGATAGCAGCCTTTGTGGAGTATGTGTAGCCCATAGCCTTGATATTATCGAGCATTTCTGCTGTAACTTCGAAGCCGTGATACTTGATACAACGGTCGATGATCTGACCAAGCTGCTTGGAGCCGCAGACGAAGTTGATCTCAAGATCGAAGAACTTATCGGGATCTGTTCTGTCAACGTAGCCGAGGTCCTGAGGGATGGGCTGGTTGAAGATGAGAAGACCCATTGTACAGTCGATGATCTTGGACTGCATTTCGCCGTCGCGCTCCTTATATACGCGAACCTTGATGGGAGCGTGGAGTCCGATAACGCCGTTGCGGTAAGCCATCATAGCTTCGTCAAAGTTGCGGAACACCTTGCCCTCGCCGGGTTCGCCTGCGCGGTCAAGAGTGAGGTAGAATGAACCAAGGACCATATCCTGAGAGGGAACTGCGATAGCGCGTCCGTCAACAGGCTTAAGGAGGTTGTTAGCAGAGAGCATGAGGAATCTTGCCTCAGCCTGAGCCTCTGCGGAAAGGGGTACGTGGATAGGCATCTGGTCGCCGTCGAAGTCGGCGTTAAATGCTTTACATACAAGGGGATGGAGCTTGATAGCGCGTCCTTCAACGAGAACGGGCTCGAATGCCTGAATAGACAGACGGTGAAGTGTAGGAGCACGGTTAAGAAGAACGGGATGTTCCTTAATAACGTTTTCAAGTGCGTCCCAAACCTCGGGGCTTGCCTTTTCAACCTTCTTCTTAGCGTCCTTAATGTTAGCAGCCTTCTGTGTTTCGTGGAGGCGCTTCATAACGAAGGGCTTGAAGAGCTCAAGAGCCATTTCCTTAGGAAGACCGCACTGGTAGATCTTAAGTGTAGGACCTACAACGATAACAGAACGGCCGGAATAGTCAACTCGCTTACCGAGAAGGTTCTGACGGAAGCGACCCTGCTTACCGCGAAGCATTTCGGAAAGGGACTTAAGGGGACGGTTATTGGGGCCTGTTACGGGCTTGCCGCGGCGGCCGTTGTCAATAAGGGCGTCAACAGCTTCCTGAAGCATACGCTTTTCGTTACGAACGATGATTTCGGGAGCTCTGTATTCGATAAGTCTCTTAAGACGGTTGTTACGGTTGATAACTCTGCGGTAGAGGTCGTTAAGGTCGGATGTTGCGAAACGGCCGCCATCCAGCTGAACCATAGGACGGATTTCAGGGGGAATGACGGGAACAACGTCGAGGATCATCCATTCAGGCTTGTTGCCGGACTTTCTGAAAGCCTCAACAACTTCAAGTCTCTTGATGATACGAACCTTTTTCTGACCGCTTGCAGTTTCAAGCTCAGCTTTGAGCTGCTCGGAGAGAGCTTCGATATCCAGCTCAGCAAGAAGCTCCTTAACAGCTTCTGCACCCATGCCAACCTTGAAATCGTTTTCATAGGCTGTGTAGTATTCTCTGTATTCCTTTTCGGAAAGGAGCTGATACTTAGCGAGGGGAGTTGAACCGGGATCGATTACTATATATGATGCGAAGTAGAGAACCTTTTCAAGATGTCTGGGGGAGATATCGAGAAGAAGACCCATACGGGAGGGAATAGCTCTGAAATACCAGATGTGAGAAACGGGAGCCGCGAGCTGGATATGACCCATACGCTCACGGCGAACCTTTTTCTGTGTTACCTCAACACCGCACTTTTCGCATACTTTGTTTTTATGACGTATTCTTTTATATTTACCGCAAAGGCATTCCCAGTCCTTAGTAGGTCCGAAGATTCTTTCGCAATAAAGACCGTCGCGCTCAGCTTTGAGTGTACGGTAATTAATAGTCTCAGGCTTTTTAACTTCGCCGTAAGACCAGGAAAGCATAGTTTCGGGGGAAGCCAATCCGATTTTAATAGAATCAATTGTATTGCGTTCCATCGGCTTTATTTACCTTCTTTATTAATATTGTAGGGTTTATAATCCGTGTGTAGATCAGAATTCGTCGCCATCAACGTCTGCTGCCTCTTCAAAGAAGATGCCGCTTGCGTCGATCTCGCCGCCGAAGTCTTCTGTTGTGAAGCTGTCGTCGAAAATGTCTTCAGTTGCAACAGTTTCGCCAACGTCTTCCTGAGTTATGCGCTTTTCTCTGCGAGTGCGAACGGGCTCTTCGATCTCGTCTTCGCCAAGTGTTGCGAGGTCGATCTCTTCGCCTTCTTCGTTAAGAACGCGGATGTCAAGTGCGAGAGCCTGAAGCTCCTTAACCATAACCTTGAAGGATTCGGGAACACCGGGTGTGGGGATGTTCTGCCCCTTAACGATTGCTTCGTAAGTCTTAACACGTCCGTTAACGTCATCACTCTTAACAGTGAGGATTTCCTGGAGTGTATAAGCTGCGCCGTATGCCTCGAGTGCCCAAACTTCCATTTCACCGAAACGCTGACCACCAAACTGTGCTTTACCACCGAGAGGCTGCTGAGTGATGAGGGAGTAGGGACCTGTGGAACGAGCGTGGATCTTATCGTCAACCAGATGATGCAGCTTGAGGTAGTACATGATACCAACTGTAACGGGGTTGTCGAAGGGCTCGCCTGTACGGCCGTCGTAAAGGATTGTTTTACCGTCAACGATGTAGAGCTTATCGTCTGCTCTGAGAGCATTGATGAGAGCCTGTCTGTCTTCTCTGTCGTCAGCGATCTTTTCGTATGTCTTTGTGCCGTCCTCGGAAACAACTTCTTCGAGGAGGTACTTGCCATCGATGTTTTCGTTAGGAAGAACCTTTCTCTGGAGGCCTGCCATACGGAGACATTCTGTGATGTCCTGCTCCTTAGCGCCGTCGAATACGGGAGTCATGATCTTCCAGCCAAGCTTCTTGGAAGCGATACCGAGGTGAACCTCAAGCACCTGACCGATGTTCATTCGGGAAGGAACGCCCAGAGGGTTAAGAACGATATCAAGGGGAGTACCATCAGCAAGGAAGGGCATATCTTCGGGAGGAAGGATTCGTGAAACGACACCCTTGTTACCATGGCGGCCCGCCATCTTGTCTCCGACGGAGATCTTACGCTTCTGAGCGATGTAAACTCTGATAACCTGGTTAACACCGGGAGCAAGCTCGTCGCCCTTGTCCTTGGAGAATACCTTAACGTCGATGATAACGCCGGATTCACCGTGGGGAACTCTGAGAGACGTGTCGCGAACCTCGCGGCTCTTTTCGCCGAAAATAGCGCGGAGAAGTCTTTCTTCTGCTGTAAGCTCTGTTTCACCCTTAGGTGTAACCTTACCTACGAGAATATCGCCTGCGCGAACTTCTGTACCTATTTTAATAATACCGTCGGCATCGAGATCCTTAAGTGCGTCATCACCAACGTTGGGAATTTCGCGTGTGATCTCTTCCGGTCCGAGCTTAGTATCTCTGGATTCGTGAGAATATTCTTCAATATGAATAGATGTGTAAACGTCGTCGCGAACAAGGCGCTCGTTAAGGAGAACCGCGTCCTCGTAGTTGTAGCCTTCCCAGGTCATGAAGCCGATGAGGGCGTTCTTACCGAGGGAGATTTCACCATTGGAGGTTGCGGGACCATCAGCGATTACCTGTCCCTTTACAACTCTTTCGCCAACGTCAACAATAGGAGTCTGATTTGTGCAGTTGCTCTGGTTGCTTCTCTTGAACTTGATAAGGTGGTGAACCTTCTTCTGTCCATCGTCGCCAACTATTGTGATGTGGTTAGCGTCAACGCTTTCAACGTAACCGTCTCTGTCAGCGAGAGCACAAACGCCGGAGTCAACAGCAGCCTTGTATTCCATACCTGTACCAACGATAGGAGAGTCGGTTACAAGAAGGGGCACAGCCTGCTTCTGCATGTTAGATCCCATGAGTGCACGGGAGTTGTCATCGTTTTCAAGGAAGGGGATACAAGCTGTTGCAACGGACACAACCATCTTAGGAGAAACGTCCATAAAGTCAACGCGGCTTGCATCAACCTCGATGATTTCTGTCTTATCACGAGCTGCAACCTTCTGGCGAACGAAGCGTCTGTTTTCATCGAGACGCTCATTTGCCTGAGCGATGATGTAGTTATCTTCAACGTCAGCTGTCATATAAACAACTTCGTTTGTAACAACGCCTGTTTCCTTATCAACACGGAGGTAGGGAGCTTCGATGAAGCCGTACTTGCTGATCTTAGCATATGTTGAAAGGTAGGAAATAAGACCGATGTTAGGACCTTCAGGTGTTTCGATAGGACACATACGACCGTAGTGTGTATAGTGAACGTCTCGAACGTCGAAGGAAGCTCTGTCTCTGGAGAGACCTCCGGGACCAAGAGCGGAAATACGTCTCTTATGTGTAAGCTCAGCGAGGGGGTTGTTCTGGTCCATGAACTGAGAAAGAGGAGAAGAACCGAAGAACTCTCTGATAGCTGTAACAACGGGACGGATATTAATAAGGTTCTGAGGTGTGAGGTTTTCGCTGTCCTGAATGTTCATTCTCTCGCGAACAATCTTGTCCATTCTGGAGAGACCGATACGGAGCTGGTTCTGGAGAAGCTCACCAACACAACGCAGACGTCTGTTGCCGAGGTGGTCGATATCGTCTGTTGTGCCGATACCGTGTGTAAGGCAAAGCTGATAATTGATTGTTGCAAGGATGTCCTCACGAGTGATGTGAGTGGGGCAAAGCTCAGCCATTCTGCGCTTTGCGATAGCCTTGATCTCATCAGCGTCGTTGCCTGCCTCTTCGATGATCTCACGGAGAACGTTAAACTGAACCATTTCTCTGGATCCAACGTCGTGGAGACCATAGCCGAGAACGTCTTCAGCATAAACTGCACCGTTTGTGAATACCTTAACCTCGCTGCCATCGTCCATACGGAGATAAACAGTGTCAACGCAAGCGTGCTCGATTGCAAGAGCTTCGTCGCGAGTAAGGCGGTGGCCTTCCTCAAACATAAGCTCGCCTGTGAGCGCGTTAGCTACGGGGCGGTTAAGAACGAAGCCGCTGATACGATGACCGAGAGCAAGCTTCTTATCATACTTATATCTACCAACAGGGTAGAGGTCGTATCTCTTGGGATCGAAGAAGAGATTGTTGATAAGGATCTCTGCACTTTCAACGATTGCAGGCTCACCGGGACGGAGCTTCTTATAGATCTCCTTGAGAGCTTCATCGCGGATGGAGGATCCTTCTTCAATAGCGAGAGCTTCGCAATCGTCTTTTTCAAGAGTTGCTGCGAGGATGGACTCATCGCCGAAGTATTCCTTGATCTGAGCAGGTGTTTCAATACCAAGTGCGCGGATAAGGATAGTGATGGGGAGCTTGCGGTTCTTGTCAATACGAACGTAGTAAACGTCGTTTGCATCTGTTTCGTATTCAAGCCAAGCGCCTCTGTAAGGAATAACTGTTGCTGAAAACGTGCGTTTACCGGACTTGTCGATAGCGCTATCATAATAGATACCGGGGGAACGAACGATCTGAGAAACGATAACTCTCTCGGAACCGTTAATAACGAAGGTACCTGTTTCTGTCATGAGCGGGAAATCGCCCATGAATATATCGGACTGCTTAACCTCACCTGTAAGTCTGTTTGTGAGACGAACAGAAACCTTGAGGGGAGCTGCGTAGTTAGCGTCGCGCTCCTTGCATTCTTCTACGGGATATTTGGGCTCTGCATCAAATGAGTAGCCAACAAATTCAATGAAAAGATTACCTGTGTAGTCGGTGATGGGGGATACGTCACGGAGAACCTCCATAAGACCCTCTTCAAGGAACCACTGGTATGAATCCTTCTGAATTTCAATCAGATTGGGAAGTCCGATTGCCTCATTGATCTTCGAGAAACTCATTCTCGTATTTTTGCCCACTTTCACGGGTTTGACCATTGAGATTCACTCCATTCTTTTCTGCGCATCATAGGCCGTTTTTGGTATAGCCGTCTATATCAAAAAAACGGCATTTTGGCGTTGCGCAGGAGATTTTTTTCGCACTAAGCGAAATTAAGGCAATATAATATTATATATAAAATAAAGAGGAAGTCAATAGAAATAAGGATTTTTTTGAAAAAAACATTCCAAAAAAATGACAATTTATAATATGTTCTTAAAATGTTTACAAAAAAGTAAAATGTAAATAAATTGTAAATTAATTAATTGATGTCAATATAAACAATATAAATAATGCAACTTAGTTAATATCAAACAATAAATTTGTGGAAGTGTTAAAATACTTGACAGTGATTTTATAACTGTGTATACTGTATATATACAGCATATCAAAGGAGAGTAACGTGGTCATTCTTATTAACAACAAAAGCGGACTACCTATATACGATCAGATATATTCACAGATAAAAAATCAGATAATAAATGGAGATTTATCGGAGGACGAAGCACTTCCATCTATTCGAAATCTTGCAAAGGATCTTCGTATCAGCGTTATTACAACTAAGCGCGCATATGATGAGCTTGAAAGGGAGGGATTTATATACACGGTGCCCTCCAAGGGATGCTTTGTTGCAAAAAAGAACGTTGAATTGCTTCGTGAGGAAAATTTGAAGAGAATAGAAGAGCATATAGAAAAAATAAGGGAGCTTTCCGCTTCCTGCAATCTGACAAAGAAAGACGTTGCGGAAATGATCTCGCTTATCTGGGAGGATAGCAATGAATTCAATTGAAATAAAGAATCTGACAAAGCGCTATGAGGATTTCACACTTGACAATCTATCATTTTGCTTGCCTACGGGATGTATTATGGGGCTTGTGGGAGAAAACGGAGCAGGTAAGAGCACCACAATAAAGCTTATCCTTGAAATGATAAAGAAGGACGATGGTGAGATAAAGATTCTCGGACGTGATAATTCCGAGATGAATAAGGAAGATATAGGAATCGTTCTTGATGAGGTTGGAATTCCCGAATGTCTTAATGCTGTGCAGGTCGGCAAAATAATGAAGCTTATTTATAAGAATTGGGACAGCAGCGTATATAGCTCTTATATTGAACGCTTCAGACTGCCGATAAAGAAAAAGTTCAAGGAATATTCCAAGGGAATGAAAATGAAGCTGGGGCTTGCAATTGCTTTGTCTCACGATCCCAAGCTTCTAATTCTTGATGAAGCAATGGCAGGTCTTGACCCCGTTGTGCGCGATGATCTGCTTGATATTTTTGCAGAGTTTACAAGAGATGAAAGCCATTCTGTTCTCATCTCCTCTCATATAGTCAGCGACCTTGAGAAAATATGCGATTATATTGCCTTTATAAGTAAAGGAAGGCTTATGCTGTGCGAGGATAAGGATGCACTTTATGAGCAGTATGGGGTTGTCCATATGTCTATCGAGGATTTTGCAGATATTGATGCTTCGGCTGTTAAGGGCAAAAAAATAACTCCATACGGAGTTGAAGCAATAGTCCGTCGCGACGCGGTGAAGTCAGACGTAAATATCAGCCCAATCAGTATTGAGGAGCTGTTTGTATTTATGGTAAAGGAGGGAAGATAATGCTTGGACTTGTATTGAAGGATATTTATATGGTTTGGAATTATTGCAGGGCTGTGGTGTTGGTTTGCATTGCGTTTCTTATAAGCTCATTATTTGTTGACGAAATTGTGTTTTTCACAATATATCCGATTATCATTTCAGGAATAATCCCGTTTTCTTTGTTGGTTTATGAAGAGAAATTCAAATGGGCTCCTTATTGTCAGTCCTTTCCCGTAACAAGAGCTCAGGTTGTCAGCGCGAAATATCTGCTTTCTCTTGGGTGTGTTTTTTTAGCAGTTGTTCTTTCGATTGTATTTGCCGTGATTAAGGGATTTGTGGCGGAAAATGCAGGATTTCCTGATTTGTCAATGGTTCTGGCAACGCTTCCCATAGCATTTGTGGGACCTGCAATAATGCTGCCGTTTGTGTTCAAGTATGACGTTGAAAAGGCACGTCTGGTATACTACGTGGTTGTTGGTGGTATTTGCGGACTGTCTGCCTTTATAAGCGTTGACGGCGGTAATACTATAAATGTTTCAAACGGAGTTTTGCTTCTTTCAGCAATTGCAATGTTTATAATTTCCTGGGTAATATCCGTTAAGATTTATGAAAACAAAGAGCTGTAAAAGAAAAAAGATAGCTGTGAAGCTATCTTTTTTTATGCTTATTTCTGAGCTCTCTTTGCAAGGACCTCTGCAATATCAAAGACGAATTTTTTATCGCAGAAATGGCAAACTGTTTCAATAGGCTCGCCCTCAGCTTCAAGATCGTCAATATCCTTCTGAGAAAGACCTGCAAGTGCTGTGAGGTATTTCTCTCTGTTGCAGGGGCAAACGTAATCTGTGTCAAATTCGTCAAACATCTGATATTCGATTCCCTTAAGTGCAACTGCGATGATCTCCTCAGCGGTCATACCGTCAGCGATCATCTGAGAAACGGAGCCGAAGGTTGCCATATTTGCTTCGATCTTTTCAGCAATAGCCTCGTCAGCGCCGGGGAGAAGCTGAAGAAGGAACCCGCCTGCGCTCTTGATTGTGAGGTCGTCGTTAACGCGAACGCCAAGTGCGCAAACTGTGGGAGTCTGCTCGCTTGTTGCAAAGTAGCTGCTTACGTCGTCGCCGATTTCACCTGTAACAAGGGGGCACATACCAACGTAGGGCTCAGCCATGCCCATATCCTTGATAATAACAAGTCTGCCGTCGATGCCGACTGCTCCGCCAACGTCAAGCTTGCCATAGGGATTTGCAGGAAGCTCAACTGCAGGATTGTCAACGTATCCGCGAACGTTGCCCTTGTAGTCAGAAACGCAAACTATTGCGCCGGCAGGACCGTCAGCCTTGATCTGAAAGGTGAGGGTGTTGCCCTTGTCCTTAAGGAGACTACCCATAAGGGAAGCTGCTGTAAGGCTTCTGCCGAGAACGGCTGTCATAGTTTTAGACGTGTTGTGAATATCTCTTGCCTTTTGAACGATGGCAGTTGAGTCTGTAAATATAATTCTTGCGCTACCGTCTGCGGTAATTGCGCGTGTGATCATAGAAGGCATATTATTCTCCAAATAAAAAATAATAGGGGGTCGGAAATCCGACCCCTATATTATACTATAAAAATCTGATTAGTCAAGAGCAACAACAGTTCTGTTGTAATGACTTTCGAGAGCAGCTGTTGAGAGCTTGTGAGACATTTCTGTTTCTTCGGGTGTGAAGAGGCCGAAGGGAACCTTTTCGCCTGCATATTCAAGCATAAATGCGCCAAGCATCTGCTGCATAGAGTCTGTGAAGCCAAACTCGAAGATGGGACCTGTGATTGTGGGGAGCATGGGCTTGTAGCCGATGATGATTCTGTTCCAGCTCTGCTCCTTGCCCCAAGAGGATGTGTAGTAGAATGCATTTGCATCATCACTACTGAAGCGAGCGCTGCAGTCCATACCGTAGATTTCAAAGAACCAGCGGTTTGTGGAGCCGGGGCACATACGCTTTGTTTCGAGAGTCATAGGAATCTCGTCGCCGTCCTTGTTGAGGGTTGTGCAGAAGAGTGTGCAGTTATCAAAGGTGTCGCAGGGAACCATACCGCCCTTGCCGTCGGGACGCTCCTTAACGATGTTAGAGAAGTGAGCTGTAACGGTCTTGGGGAAGAATCCAAGGCGGAAGGGGACGTGCTGTGTGTGAATACCGAGGTCGCCGAGGCATCCGTATTCACCATTGAACTTAACCATACGCTTCCAGTTGATAGGCTTGTTAACGTCCATATCGCTACAATGGTTAAAGCCTGCATGGATTTCAAGCACCTTGCCGAACTTGCCTTCGTTGTACCAGTTGATCATTGTCTGCATAGCAGGATAGAAGGGGAACTCGCTGGAGCAGCGAACGAACGCGCCGGGAGTTTCTCTGTAAGCCTGCATAATAGCATCGTTTGCCTTCTTATCGATACCGAAGGGCTTTTCACCAAGAAGGGCCTTGCCGCTCTTGATGATGTCTATATAGAACTGCTCGTGAAGGTTGTGAGGAACAGCGCAGTAGATAGCGTCGATATCATCCTTTTCAAGAAGCTCCTTATAGTCGGAAACAGCATATTTGATGTCGGGGAAGTTCTTCTGGAACCATTCCATTTCCTGAGGAAGAACGGAGCAGATGCCTACGATTTCAGGGCGGGGAATATCGCCTGTAAAGTGGCACCAACGTGCAGCTGCTGAAGCAAACTCTCTTGCCATAAGGCCGCAGCCTATAAGACCGAATCTGATTGTTTTCATAGTGTACTCCTTCGGAATTTATTTACATAATAATACAAGTATATTATAGTTAAAAAAGCAAAATATGTCAACTGAAAAAAGCAAATTAATCCAAGTGTTTCTTTTCTTTTATAACAACGTCGGACAAGGGATTGCTCTGCATAGCTTTTTCCATATCGGGATTGCTTACGTGAGTGTAGATCTGAGTTGTGTTAAGCTGCTCGTGGCCAAGAATATCTTTGAGCACTCTGACGTCAACCTTTCCTGACTGATACATTAAGGTTGCAGCTGTGTGGCGCAGCTTGTGAGTTGAATAATTTTTGTTGCTGAGACCTGCCTCGTCGAGATATTTTTTGACAAGCCACTGAACTGTTTTTACACTGATACGCTTGTTCAGTCGGCTGATAAAAAGAGGCTGCGAGGTGTCGGTTGATTGTGGACGCACCGCAAGATAATCGGAGAGTGCGGAGCGGCAGGCATCGTTTAAGTATATTATTCTTTCCTTCGAGCCCTTACCCATAACCTTAAGGCTTTCAAGGTCGCGGTCGATATCGGGAAGATTGATTCCGACAAGCTCTGAAAGTCGCATGCCACAGTTCAGAAAGAGCGTGAGAATACAGTAGTCGCGCTCCTTTGTTTTTGATTCGGGATCGCTTTTTGATGCTGTAAGCAGATCAACACATTCCTCAATTGAAAGGTGCTTTGGAAGCTGTTTTTTCTTTTTTGGTGTTTCAATATTTATAGCGGGATTGGTTTCAAAATATTGTTTTTTTGTAACGAGATATTTATAAAAGCTTTTAATTGCAGAAAGCTTTCTTGCTCTTGAGCTTGATTCGTTGTCTCTGTCGCTTTTTGTAAAAAAGAGAAATTCGTAAATATCTCCCTCGGATAAGCTTTTGAAAAATTCAAGGTCAAGATCTGCAATATTCATTTTTTTCAGAGTTTCACCGTCAGTTTCCTCTCCTGTCCTTTTAGCAACGAAATATCGGCAGAAGGTTCGCATATCAAACAGATATTCAGTAACGGTTTTTGGGGAACAGCCCTGTACCACCAGTTTGTACTGAGCAAAATCCTGCAAAAGCTTCGGAAAAGCGGAAAGATCCTTCAGATTGATCATCAAAAAACACCTCGAAACAAAAAATACCAAGTTTATTATACTACAACTCTCATATTTTTCTTGACTGATTTGTAAACTTTCATAATATGGTATTGAACTTAAGAAGAGATAAATATAAAATATAGTTATGAAAAAGTAACGAGAGGTGTACTTGTGTTAAATGTTTTTCGAAACGAGGGCGCAGTAGTCAGAAGACTTATGGGATATCAGTTTGCATCAGCGATCGTTGGTGCAATGCTTTCAACGGCATCAATGTCGGCGAAGTGGCTCAATTGTTTCACAAGTGTTTTGGCGGCTATGCTCTATTGCTATTTTATTTACACAGCCGTGTGGGATGCTGCGGCAAAGGATAAGCTTAAGGTTGACGGCGGCAGAAAGTCAAAGGATATGAACCTTGGATTTAAGATTGCTCTTTGTGCCAATCTTCCCAATCTGATACTCGGTGTTCTTGCAGTTGCGCTTTGCGCGATCGGAACCTTTTCGCAGACAGCGTGGTCCGGCAGTGCGGCAACGATCGTCGTATTTATCGCTCGTCTCTGGCAGGCGATGTATAACGGAATAATCAATTTCATTGTTCCCGTTGGTCTTGAGGGATGGGGATTTGTGGCTTCAAATCTCATCTATATCGTAATTTCTGCTCCTGCAATATTCGTAGGATATATAGCATATTCTATGGGTTACAGAAACATCAGAATATTCAAGGTAAAGCAGTCCGAAGAAAAGTGAAAATATTAAACGGAAGAGATTTATGTTTCTTCCGTTTTTTGTTGGCATAAAAGATTGTCCTGCTCATACTATGATAATATATCGAAAATGTTGGGAGTTTTTATGAGCGGTCAAAAATTCTTTTTCGTTGGATTCACACTGCTGTCAGGCATATTCATAATTTCAGGAGCTATCATGGGGCATTTGTTAAATCGAGAAACGCCCATCAGATTTGCTTCAGCTGAGCCCGTAGGTGAGTGTATAGTTATTGATGCGGGACATGGCGGAGAGGATGGTGGATGTGTGTCGGATAGTGGAGTTCTTGAAAAGGACGTAAATCTTGAGGTGGCAAGAAAGATATCTGAAATACTTAAGACTTCGGGGTATAACGTCGTTTTGACGAGGGATGAAGATAAAATGCTCTATGATTTATACGGCGACGATTATGAGGGAAAAAAGAAGACGTATGACCTGAAAAACAGACTGAAGCTCGCTATGGAAAATGATGCAGGTATGCTTGTAAGTATACATATGAATAAGTTTCCGAAATCTCAGTATAAGGGCCTTCAGGTTTATTATTCGAAAAACGCCGCGGAAAGCCGTGAGCTTGCCCAAAGCATACAAAGCTATTGTTGCCAATATTTGCAAAAGGATAATAAGCGAGAGATAAAGGCGGCGGGAAGCAATATATATCTTCTAAGCAGAGCAGAGATGCCTGCCGTGCTTGTGGAATGTGGATTTTTGTCAAATCCTGAGGAGGCTGAGCAGCTGTGTGATGATGGATACAGACAAGAGCTTGGATTTATTATCAGCGCGGCAATTATGTCAAGTCTCGAAAGTTGACACAAAACGAAAAATGGTGTAAAATATGATGTCTGATAATAAAGAAAGTAAAGTAAAGGTTTGCAATGCTGAGAGATCTGTTTTTAAGGAATAAAATAGTATTTATATTAAGCTGTATTTGCATAGCTTTTGTTGTGGCGCTTGTAGTTGTTATGGGTGTTATCTTTGCAGGTCAAAACCGAAATGATGCCCCCGAGGATACCGTAGCGGAAACAGAAGAGCCAATTCCTCCGGAGGCGCCGATTGAGGATCAGATCATAGTAAACAGAGCGTCGGTTGACATCCAAACAGTAACAAAAGAGCACGTTGAGAGCTCTTTTGTTGGTCCTGAGGATGCAAAGGGAGTTATGATGAAGCTCAGAGATATAAACGGCGTATGGATAGCGTCTGTTTTTAATATTAATTTCCCATCAAATACTGATCTTGATAAGGCTCAGATTCAGAGCGAACTTGATAAGATAGTTGAAACAACGAAGAGCGCGGGATTGAGCACCATATTTTTTCAGGTTCGTCCCGAGTCGGATGCCCTGTATGATTCGGAAATTTATCCTGTTTCAAAATATATGTCAACTGATGGTGAGCTGACGCTTGATGCTCTTGAATACATAATAAATGCAGCTCATAAAGAGAATATATCGGTCCACGCGTGGATAAATCCTGTGAGAGTAACCTCGAAATCAGGAGTCGAAACAAAAGACCTTGCTGATGGCAATCCTGCAAAGGAGCATCCCGAATACGTTGTTAAATATGGCGATGGAAAGCTGTATTACGATCTCGGTATCCCCGAGGTTAGAGAGCTTATATGCCAAGGTGTCAAGGAAATAGTTCAAAGCTATGCAGTTGACGGAATCGTGTTTGACGATTATTTCTATCCCTATCCCGTCAGATATACTGACGAGGAAACGGGAGAAACGTTAGCTTATGAATTTGAGGACCGACATACATACAAAAAGTATAACGAAGAAGGCCTTGATATAGAGGCTTGGCGCAGAAGCAACGTCAATAAGCTGGTGGAGAGCGTTTACAAAACTGTAAAGCAGGAAGATATCAGCTGTATTTTCGGAGTTTCTCCATTTGGAATATGGAAAAACGGATACGGCGGAGAAAGCGGAAGCTTAACAACGGGAACGCAGTCATATTCAGAGCTTTATTGCGACACACTTGCTTGGATAGACGGCGGATACGTAGATTATATCGCGCCTCAGCTTTATTGGACAAACGAAACGAAATCTGCACCTTTTGATCATCTTTGCGATTGGTGGCAGGAAAGAGTTTCGGGCACAAGGGTGCGCCTTCTCATTTCTCACGGAGCATACAGATACGAAAACGATTGGGAATCTCCTTCGGGAATTATGACAGATCAGGTGAAATATGCCGCGGAGAAAAACAACTATAAGGGTAGCTTGTTCTATGGCTATGGTGCCATAAAAAATAATATAAATGAATTGCTTGATGAATTGACAAGCTTGTATACGGATAAGGAATAATAAAATGCTTGGAGTATCGGTAAACGCAGTAGCAGTAATAGTAGGAAGCCTTATAGGACTTATGTTCAAAAAAGGAATACCTGAGAGAATATCATCGGCTATCACGTCGGTTCTCGGCATAGCAATCATATTTGTGGGAATTTCAAGTGCGATGGATGGGCAGAATATTCTCATTTCGATCATTTCTCTCGCTCTGGGAACAGTTATAGGAACGCTTCTTAATATAGACGGAGCCTTTGGACGTCTTGGCGTTTGGGTTGAAAACAGATTTGCAAATAAAAACGGAAAAGTCAGCATAGCTGAAGGCTTTGTAACGGCAAGTCTTCTTTTCTGTGTCGGGTCAATGACAATTGTCGGAAGTCTTCAGGCGGGAATTTCCGGAGATAATGAAATGCTTTTCACTAAAAGTATGTTAGACTTTGTTTTGTCCATAGTTCTGACGTCAACTCTTGGCATAGGCGTAATGCTTTCATCCTTGTTTGTATTTGTTTTTCAGGGAGCAATAGCTCTGTTTTCAGGATTTGCAGCATCGTTTCTCAGCGAGCTTGTTATAGCCGAAATGACTTGCACGGGATCTATTCTCGTAATGGCAATAGGTCTTAATCTTGCAGGTATAACAAAGATTAAGGTTGCAGACGGGCTGCCTGCTGTTTTTCTTCCCATTATCATCTGTCCCGTGTACAACCTTATGGTGGAATTAATTTCTTCCGTGTTGTAATATGAATAAATCACCCTTTTGTTGTTAACAACAATGAAAGGGTGATTTTAATTTGAAAAGATACGTAATGTATGCTATAATAGGAACAGTCGGTGGAATATACTACTATTTGCTTGAATTTTTATGGAGAGGGTATTCTCATCCTGCTATGATAGCAATAGGAGGTATATCGCTTCTTGCCGTATATTATATAAACAGCAGATATAAAAATGCTGCTTTGGCTTTCAAAAGTATTGCGGGAGCCATCGCTATAACCTTATGTGAGCTTGCTTCGGGGATAATCGTCAATATTTGTTTAGGGTGGGATATCTGGGATTATTCTTCGCTTAAGTATCACTTTTTGGGGCAAATAAGTCTTAGAACGTCTCTTTTATGGTTGATTTTGTGCGTGCCGGCGAGTATGGTTTGCAAAATAACCAAAGAGATTTTTGAAAATAAAGGAGATAATTGTGTCGAAAAAGGGAAAGAAACCTAACGCAAAGGATATAGTCAGGCTTATTGCATGGATCATAGTTGTCGTTATTGCAGTATACAAATATTTCGATGATGCGGCACTTAATGCTGATTTATCCGAGCTTGACGTTAAATATTCTTATCATTTTGTAGACGTCGGCCAAGGGGATTGTACTATGATACTTGGTGAAGACGTTTCAATAATCGTTGATACGGGTCCCGGTGAGAATAGATATACGACTGTTGAATACATAAAACAGTTCACGGATCATATAGACCTTATGATCTTAACCCATCCTCACGAGGACCATATCGGAGCTGCATCGGATATAATAAATAATATCGGCGTTGAAACGGTTATAATGCCTGATGCGGTGTCGGATACAGCTTGCTTTGAAAAGCTGCTTGATGCAATTGAGGATAATGATTGCAGCTTGCTTGAGGGAAAGGCAGGAGATAATTACGAGTTTGGCGGAATAGCCGTAGAGATATATGCGCCAAACGGTTCAGGATATAAGGATCTTAACAATAGCAGTATTGTTGCAAAGATCACAACAGGGGAGATTTCTGCCGTAATAACGGGAGATGCCGAAAGCTCCTCTGAAAAGGAGATACTCAGCAGCTTCCCGTCATATAAGCTTGATGCGGATATTCTGAAGGCAGGACATCATGGCTCTTCAACATCAACGTCAACTGATTTCCTTGAGGCAGTTTCTCCCGAATATGCAGTTATAACCTGCGGAGAGGGAAATTCCTATGGACATCCTCATTATGAAACGCTTCAGCTTTTCGAGAGATATAACATCAGATATTTCAGAACGGATACTATGGGAAGTATAGTATTCTATTCCGATGGCGAGAAGCTGGCTGTCAGCGAATCTTATACTTGAGACGGAGATTGTCTGCTATCATGGCTATAAATTCAGAGTTTGTGGGCTTTCCTCGATTGTTCTGAATAGTGTAGCCGAAATAAGAATTGAGAGTATCAATATCGCCTCGGTCCCATGCAACCTCGATTGCATGGCGAATAGCACGCTCAACGCGGGAGGTTGTTGTTGAATATTTCTTGGCAACAGAGGGATAGAGAACCTTGGTAACAGAGTTTATGATATCATTGTCGTTGATGGTCATAAGAATAGCGCATCTGAGATATTGATAGCCTTTGATGTGAGCGGGAACTCCTATTTGGTGAATGATCTTGGTAACCTGAGCTTCAATATCAGGCGGTGTTGCTGAAACCTCGCCTACGGAAATTGTGCCTTCAGCACGGCTTTTGGATATAGAAATAACGTGCTCGGCAAGGCTTTCAAAATCAAGTGGCTTGGGGAGGCAAAGCGCGGCGCCTGCTTTAGCTGCTTCAACGAATATATTTTGATTTGTAACCATTGAAGCAATAATAAATGCGGGAGGCTTGTCCTGATTGTAGCTTAGAGAAAGTGCTTGTCTGATAAGCCCTATTCCGTCAAGTCGAGAGAGCCAAACGTCAGCAATAACGATATCGGGATGATTGCGGCTTATATAACCCAGCGCGTCTTCTCCGTTTGCGGCTTCATCAATAGTACGGATGCCGGCGCGCATAAGAGCCTCGCGGCAGTTTTTTCTGGTTTTGGGATTTTCATCTGCAATAAGAATTTTAATTTGTTCCATAATGTAACTCCGTTGGTAAATAATGTAAATTAGTACATCCAAATATTACCATATTTTAGGAGATAATGCAACATCAAAATCATGGAAAACCTGCACAAAAATGAATGGTAAAAATTGGGAATAATTTATGCGGGCGAATTTTGCCTGTTGAAAAAGGGAAAATGCTGATGAAAAATCAGTTAAAATGTTTTTAGACAACAGAGGGTAATATGCTTGAATTTAAGAAGCTGACGCTTGAAAATTTTAACGAAGTTGAAAAATATTTTGAATATGAGCTTGAGAGACAAAGACGACATAGTGTTCGTATGTCTGACAGAACTCCGGGAGCTGTGCTTTTGTGGTTCAGAGAGTACGACGTCTGGTTTGCGCATGCAGGAGATACGGTTATCTTCTATTCAAAAACTGGCGAGAGCAGCAAATCATATTATTATCCAATAGGTAAGCATAAAAAAACTGCACTCAGAATGCTAAAAGAGCATATAGCAGAGTCAGGGTGCTGTGCATCAATTGCGGCAGTTGGAGAAACGAGTCTTGCGAAGGTCACCAGAGAGATGTTTGTTATGGAAGCGTTTGCCTCAAGGGATGCGGCAGATTATATATATAATAAGGCAGAGTTTGAAAATCCTGCAGGCAGAAAGCATCATAAGAGAAAGAATCTTATAAACAGATTCGTTTCGGAATATCCCGATGCTCATTTTGTAGCTCTCACAGAGGAAAATCTGGGGGATATAAGAGAATACTATAATGAATATTGTGAAAGAAATCCCAAGTCCTCTTCAATTGATGATAAGGAATATAGGGCGGTAAATGCGCTGCTTGACAATTTCAATTTCAAGTATTTTTCAGGCGGAATGCTTGTTGCAAACGATAAAATCATGGGTATAACCATATCGCAGATATATGGAGATACAGTATACGTTCATATTGAAAAGGCAGAAAAGGAGATAGCGGGATCGTATCAAACGCTCAATAAAGAATATCTTCTTACAATAACAGATGATAATGTAAAATATGTCAATCGCGAGGAGGATATGGGATTGCCCGGCCTTCGTCGCTCAAAGATGGCATATTGCCCCGCATGGCTTGAGTATAAATATATGCTTAAGGTGTCAGTTGAATAAAAATAAGTGAGGAAAAAATGCTTTTATACTATTTATCATTAGCGGCAACAGAAGAGGAAAGAGATATAATTGAAAGAATATATCTTGATTATTATTCTGTTATGAAATATGAAGCAATGAAATATTTGAAAGATTCCTATGATGTTGAGGATATAGTTCACGAGACGATGCTTGCGGTAATAGATAATATTTCATGTGTTGATATTAACAATGAATTTACCACAAGGGGATTTTGTAAAGTAATAGCAAAGAATAAATCCATAGATTTTCTGAGAAAGAAGGAGAATCAAACAGTTCAAGCAGAAGAATATATTGAAGCATCAGAAACGGAAAATCCTGAGGAAATAGTGGTCAGCGAAGATAATTATAAGCGTTTGCTTGAAACGATCGAATCGCTTGGCGATACATACAGAGAAGTTTGCTATTTGAAATATGTGAACGGATTAAAAGAGTGGCAGATTGCTGAAGCTTTAAATTTGCATCCCAAAACAGTAAGCATGAGAATTTTTAGAGGAAAGAAGATACTTCGAGAAATTCTCAGAGAGGAGAGCGCAAATGGCTAATAAGTTTAATGAAGCATATTTTGATGCTGTTTTAACTCAGGCTTTTACCGAGTTTGCCAAAAGAGAAATAGAAAACGAGCCAAGCCTGGAAGAGCTGAAGGAAAAATATCCTTGCCCGAAAAAAGAGATACGCAGAATCAAGAACAGACAAAAGGAAAAGCAGTATAACAGACCTATAGCAATTTTGTATTTGCAAAGAGTTGCGGTGTGTATTTTAGCCATTGTGACATTGCTTTCCGCAGTTCTTATTACAAATACTAATGTTCAGGCGGCAGTTTATGAAACTGTAGTTGAATGGTATGATAAATATAATATCATTTTTATGAATCGAATCCCAGAAGATGAGATCACAGGTGAGTTACTTGAAGGTAAAACAATTTTTGACCTTGAAATAGGATATTTGCCGGATGGTTATGAATTGACCATGGATATGAGCGATGAAGTTAGCAGATTCTACCTTTACGATAATGGTAACGATCAAGTTATCAATATAACAATTGCACCTACAGACGTTCTGTCAGTATACGTGGACAATGAAAATTCTGAAATGTACGAATCTACAATAAACGGTTATACAGCGTATATAACTTATTCTGAAAAAGAGCATATGGGTACGATTGTTTGGGGAGATAACAATATTTCTGTTTTTGTTAACGGAATGTTGGATGAAGATATCCTCTTAAAAATTGCAGAAAATATAAAATAAATATGTAGTAATATCTCTTAGTTATTCGTTTATATAGTAAATACATTAAAAGAGGTATGCGTATGAAAAAAGCATTATTATTGGTGGCAATTGTATTACTCATTGCTTCATTGCCGTTTGTAGCTTCGGCAGAAAAATTGAAATACACTTCTGAATCGGAAGGCTCGTTTTTCTATTCCGTTGAAAACGATGAGGTTACTGTAACTGAGTATATTACAGGAGAGGATGTAGTAATACCATCTGAAATAGATGGATATCCTGTAACAACAATTGGAGAAAAAGCGTTCTATAATAAGGTGAATGTAAAAAGCATCACACTTCCTGAAACCTTAACAACTATTAAAAAAGAAGCATTCAGAGCTTGCAGTAAGCTTGTCAGTATCAATATTCCGGAAAGCGTAACAATTATAGGCGATGCTGCATTTAAGAGTTGTTGCTTTGTAGAAAACTTTGAGTTGCCTGAAAATTTGGTTTCTCTTGGTAAAGAGGTTTTCCGTTATTGTAATATAAAAGAAATTACAATTCCCGAAACAATAACGGAAATTCCGGAATTGTTGCTGTGTGATTGTAAGTACTTAACAACCGTAAATATGTCGGAGAATGTAACTTCTATCGGAGATGGCGCATTTTCAAGATGTACAGCATTGGTGAATCCTTATTTCCCTGAAAAGCTGACTTACATAGGAAAAAGTGCATTTTCAGGTTGTTCCTTTGTGGGTGTTGCTATACCTGTTGGTGTTGTAGAAGTTGATGACTATGCTTTTTCAGGATGCTCAAATCTTGAATTTGCGATGTTTCCGTCTACTGTTGTAGAAATTGGAGATGATATGTTTAAAAACTGTTCCAATTTTGAAAAAGTGTATTATGCATTAAGCAAAGAGGAATTTGAAGAAATTGAATATAACAACCTGAAAATGTACATATATACCTACAACTTAATATATGATTGCGGAGATTGGTTTGATTGTGGTACATATGCTACGGAAAACGGATATTTTAACTATATCTGCTTTAACGGCACAGGAACGGTTTTAAACGGTGACGGAACAGAAATAATAATTCCTGCTGAAATAGACGGACATCGTATAACAAAAATTGAAAGCAATGCTTTTACTTATTGCGATGAGATTGAATGTGTAACTATTCCTGAAACGGTAACTGAAATAGGAAGTAATGCATTTTGGCGTTGTTATGCATTGAAATCCGTTAACATACCGTATGGGGTGAAAGAAATTAAAACTTACACTTTTGCAGACTGTTACAATCTGGAAAGCATCGTTATTCCTGAAACTGTAAAGGTAATAGGGAATAGAGCATTTGACGGATGTACAAAACTTGTATATGCCGAAATACATTACGGTGTGGAAACAATTATGGAGGATGCTTTTAAGGATTCCGGAATAGTATCTGTAGTGATACCTGATAGTGTCACTTCGATAGAAACATCTGCTTTCAAATCATGCGATAATCTTGAATCAGTTTATATTTCTTCTAATGTTAAAGAGCTGGCTCAAACCACATTTGCAAGTTGCTCAAAACTGGCTAACATAACCTTTGGAGAGGGAAGCTTGTTAGAAACTATCGGTGGAGGTGCATTTACCAGGTGCGCTATTAAAACTATCGATCTGCCTGACAGCGTAAATTATATTGGTAAAAATGCATTTTCGGGATGTGATTTATTGGAAACAATTGTGCTACCTACAAATTTGAAAACTTTAGAGGCCACCACATTTCAGATGTGCAAATCCTTAAAATCCATAACAATTCCTGAGGGAGTTATAAGAATTGGAGCTGATGTATTTACAAATTGTTCTGCTTTAGAAGAGGTGAGATTGCCGTCTTCACTTGAAGAGATAGTTATGTCCCTATTTACAAATTGTGAAAGCTTAAAAGATATATATTATTATGGCTCAAAAGAAGATTTTGAAAAGATTGATAAAATTGGATTTGAACAAAATGCGTTTGAGGCTTATGAATTTGTATATATGGGCGATACAGACGGTGATAGCAGCATAACAGCAGCTGATGTGCTTACATATAGAAAATATTGTGCTTGCATTTATAACGACGATGATATCAATTATAAGGCAGCTGATATAAATTATGATGGCAAGATAAATGCCAAAGATTTGCTTTGGGTAAGAAAGTATTTATCTAAATAAAATCTATAAACAACTTTATTATTGCTAAATCCTTTTCTTTTGGAAAGGAGGTCTACACAAAGATGGGCACCTGCTTTTTTGCAGGTGCCCATCTTTTTCTTTTATATCTGCTTAAAAGTTTTAACGCCGTATATCTCAGCCTCAGCTCCTGCAATAGTGCGGGCAAGCTCGGCAAGTCGCTGGCAGGCGGGGAATTCTGTCTGATAGTGGCCTGCTTCAATGATGGTCATTCCATCATCTGCCGCGTCAAGTGCGGAATTGTACTGGCATTCGCCGCAAACAAAAGCATCAGCTCCTGCGAGCTTGGCAGGGATTATAAAGTCTCCTGCGCCACCGCCTACAACTGCAACTTTTTCAATAATTTTATCGGACAAAAAAGCGTTTACGGCAACGCATCCAAGCTTGTCGCGAACAAGTGCCGCAAACTCTTCGGGTGCCATAGGTGTGATGTGGCCGATTCTGCCGAGAGTTTCGCATTCCTCGTCTCCAAATGCGCTGATATCTTTAAGTCCCAGTGTGTTTGCAAGAACGTCGTTAACGCCGTCTTTTCCTGCATCAAAGCGAGTGTGCATGGAAATAACGGAGATACCGCCTCTGAGGCAATCAAGAGCCTTGTGGCCGTAAAGAGTGGCATCTGTGATAGACTTAAGCCCCTTGAATATCATAGGATGATGCGTGAGGATAGTATCAAAGCCGTTTTTAGCGGCATAGCTTACAGCATCGGCTGTTGCATCAAGACAAACGAGAACGCGCTTAACGGTCGCCTCAGAGTCAATGGAGCACATAAGACCATCGTTGTCCCAGGCGCAAGAGAGCGCAGAGGGATAAAGGTCGCACAGCTCCTTATAAAAATCAGAAATCTTCATGGTTATCTCCTAATTTCTTTGCGATTGCTTCAAGCTCCAAAAGCAGCGTCTGCTCCTTTTCGGGATCGCTACCGCCCTTTTGTTTGCCGAGAATGATATGTCTCGTCTGCTCTGTGAGCTTAGAGAGAAGGGGCATAAAATGGGGGTTGGAAATTCCGTTTTCAATGTTTATCTTTCCGAGAGCTTTTTCAGCGTAGGAAAGGGAATAGGGATTTCCCGTATACGTGCAATTGATACACTGGTATATTTTACCCTGCGAGCTGCATATGCCCTCATTTTTTATTTCAAAGCCCTTTTGAGAAAGATATTCTCTCAGCTCGTCAATGCTGGACATAGGCTGAAGGATAAGGTTAACTCCGCTTTTGTGAGCATATTCAGAGGCTTCAAGAATACTTGCGATAAGCTCACCGCCCATTCCGCAAATAACGATATCTGAAACCTCCTTTTCAAGAAGAGGAAGGTCGCGAAGACCGTCTGTAAGGCCGAAATAAATGCTGCTGTCAACCTTGTAGTCAGCAGCGTTTGCCTTGGCTCTCATAAGAGGACCTTCGTTTATGTCGGAGGCAATAGCATAGCTGCATTTGCCGCTCGTGAGAAGATATATGGGAATATAAGCGTGGTCTGTGCCAATATCTGCCGCAACCCTTCCCGAAACAAAGGAGGCTGCAAGGGAAAGGCGGGGATCAAGCTTTATAGTTTTGTTTTTCATAGTCATTAAAAATCAAGGGCTGCGATTTTAAGCAGCCCTGTTTATATTATTTTGCAGCGAGGAAAGCGTTGATCTTTTCAACGAGAAGATCAGCATCTGTTCCGTGAACGTCGCAAGCAGCCTCAATGCTTTCGCCTCTGGAGTGAGGGCAACCAAGGCAGTGCATACCGATCTCGAAAAAGAACTGAGATGTTTCGATATCAAAATCAAGAATATCGCCGATAATAGTTTCCTTTGTAACTTCCATTTTTATAATCTCCTTAGTATTAAATTTTAGTTTTCGTCAGGAACAGTAATTTTCTGAATATCTGCTCCAAGTGAACGGAATTTACCAACAACGTCATCATATCCGCGCTCGATGAGATGGATATTACTGATTGTTGTTGTTCCTTCAGCAACAAGACCTGCAATGATCATTGCAACGCCTGCACGAAGGTCAACTGCAACAACATCCGCGCCGTGAAGAGGCAGACCGCCTTCAATAACAGCCATTCTTCCGTCAACCTTAATGGACGCGCCCATTTTCTGAAGCTCCTCAACGTAGCGGAAGCGCTTCTCGTAAACACCCTCTGAAACGTAGCTCACTCCGCTTGCGAGGCAGAGAAGAGTTGCCATCTGAGGCTGCATATCTGTGGGGAATCCGGGATAGGGATGTGTTTTAACGTTTGCTTTTCTGATTTTGCTTCTGCCCGTTACAATAACGGCATCGCCGAATTCTTCAACAATAGAGCCGCTTTCCTCAAGCTTTGCAGAGATGGATTCAAGGTGCTTGGGGATAACGTTTGTAACCTTGATGGTGCCGCCGGTTGCAGCAGCAGCGATCATATATGTTCCTGCTTCTATCATATCGGGGATGATAGCATAAGTTGAACCGTGAAGCTTTTCAACGCCCTTGATCTTGATAACGTCAGTACCTGCACCGCTGATTCTGGCACCGCAGGTGTTGAGGAAGTTTGCAAGGTCAACGATGTGGGGCTCTCTTGCGGCGTTTTCGATGATAGTATTGCCTTTTGCAAGAACTGCTGCCAGCATAACGTTCATTGTTGCGCCAACAGTAACGATATCAAAGAATATGCTTGTTCCGTAGAAGTCCTCCTCGTTAACGTTCATTTCAACGTAATCACATGTGGAATTAACTGTTGCGCCAAGCATCTCAAAGCCCTTAATGTGCTGGTCGATAGGTCTGCCGCCGAAATCGCAGCCGCCGGGGAAAGCAACCTTGGATGTTTTGAATCTTCCAAGCTCTGCTCCCATCAAATAGTAGGAGGCTCTGATCTTCTTGGCAAGCTCAGGATTAGCTGAGCCGGGTGTAACGTTAGTGCAGTCTATTTCAACAGTGGTGTCGTTAAGCTTATTTATAGTAGCGCCCATTCCGCGCAGGATTTCAAGAGAAAGTGCAACGTCGCGAACGTTAGGAACGTTTTCAATGGTACATTTCGCGCCAACGAGCACGCAGGCGTAAATAATCGGGAGAGCAGCATTTTTCATACCGCTGATCTCAACGGTGCCGTTCAGCTGATTGCCACCGTTTACAATTATCTTATCCATACAATGAAGAATCCTTTCATAGAATATGCTTTCGCTTTGATCAAATTATATAGGGAAAACTGCACTCGGCAGTATAGCTCAATTAAAAAATTGCATAGTTTTACAGTTATCATAATTATAGCAGATTGGCGGCAGAAAATAAAGAGATTTTTATATTATTTTGAGTGCGGAACACATTGTTGTGAACTTTGCACATCAAAACGTCTGTTTGTTTGGTTTATTTGTATGTATAAATAAAAAACTGCCGCGGTTTACTTTAACATAATATTCCGTTTTCACGGAATATGTGTCATAGGCGGCAGTATGGTGGCTATTCTGTTTTTTCGTAATTCTCAATTTGCTGCATAAGCTGTGATATATGATCTGTAAGCTCAGCTTCAAGCTGACATGCAACGTCGTTTCCGAGAAGATTTTTCATATCATCGGGAAGAGGTGAGGTGATATTGAGAGCTTCTTTTGTTTCAGGATGGGGCAGGACTGTATAAGCCGAATGAAGAGCGTGTCTGCTAATATCCGCGTTTTCGTTGCCATACATCGTGTCGCCTGTAATGGGGCATCCGATTGATGCAAAGTGCAGACGAAGCTGATGCGTTCTGCCTGTTATGGGAGAAGCTGCAACAACAGTATATTTTTCTGTTTTTGCAATAATTCTGTATGCAGTTACGGCAATTTTGGCGCCATCTGAGGCATCGTCAAATATTCTTCTTTTAACGATACTGTCCTCGCAGCGTCCCATAAATGAAACGAGCACGTCGGCGTCTTTTTCTGGTGAAGCGTCAAGAATTGCAACGTAGGCTTTTTTTATATCTCCGCATATCATGCTCTGATATAATCTGTAAGCGGCAATACGGGTGTTAGCGCAGATCATAAGACCGCTTGTGTCGCGGTCCAGTCGGTTAACGGGGCGGAAAACGTAAGGCTTTTCCTGATATCTGAAGGCGAGAGCGTTTGCAACGGTGTCGTCTCTGTGTCCGAGAGAGGGATGAGCGGGCATTGACGGAGGCTTGTCTGCCACGGTCAGATGCTCGTCCTCGTAGGCTATGCTCAATTTCAGATCGACGGGAGTGATATAAGGTGAGGTATCCTCCTCCGTATCTTCGCAGGCAAGGGACAGCACATCGCCTGATTGGAGCACGTAGCGAACTGTTTTGAACTGCCCGTTGACAAGGATTCCGCCCTCAGTAAACTTCAGCTTTTTCAGCATATGGGTTGAGTATCCCATATCCTTCAGAAGCAGCTGTTTTATAGTTTTTCCGTCGTTTTCTTTATCTATAAGAATGTCCATTTAATTTATCCTTTATTGCATAAAAAAGAAAGAGCGATGCGATAAATGCTATTGATAAATAAACCAGTAGGTTGCCAACGCAATTGTAAAGCGTATTTTCGCTGATAAATTCAACGTCTCCGATAGCATATCCCTCGGTTTCGGCAGGCATCATGTCAAGTATTTCACCTCTGTTGGAAATAATGGTGGAAACACCTGTGTTTGCCGCTCTGACGGTGTATCTGCCGTTCTCAACGCTGCGAAGCACGGCTTGTCCGTTGTGCTGATAAAGAGCGGATGAAGCGCCGAACCAGGAATCGTTTGTTGAAATACAAAGCAGCTCAGCTCCATCACGAACGGCATCTCGTGCGATTTCCTCGTAAACAGAGTCAAAGCAGATAAGGCTTCCGATTTTTCCGTGCTTGCCTTCAAAGAGATTAGAGTCAGTTCCGCTTTCAAGGTCTGTTTTGAGAAGAGAGATATCATTTAGAAAGGGGAATACAGCGCTGACAAGCGCTCTCATAGGAACGTATTCTCCAAATGGAACAAGCTTGCGCTTTGCATATGAGTGATCGCTCATTTCGCCATCACGGGAAACGTATTTGGTGATATTATAAAAGTCATCATCATTAGCTTCAAAGCAACCGAAGATGATTTCCGCCTCGGAATCAACAGCAAGGCCTTCGGCAAAATCCTCTATCCATTTGACAACGTTAATGCGATAGGGAAGGGACGTTTCAGACCATACGATCAGCTCAGCTCCCTCACTTGCAGCATCAAGAGTAATCGTTCTGTGAACCTCAAAAGCATCCTTTTCTTCTTCATCCCATTTTTCTTCGGTTGAAAAATTGCCTTGAATTGCTGCAGCAGTTATCTTTTCTCTGTCAGAAGGTCGGTTAAGCATTATATTTCCGAAAATGCTGTTGGCTGAGAAGATCAAAACCGCGCAAAAGAAATATGCAATCGCCTTTTTTGTAGTTGCCTTTTTGATGCTAATTACGGACAATGTCAAATATCCTGCGCACGAAACTATAATAAAGGCAACGAAGTAGGACCCGAGAAGAGAAGCGCTTTGAATGTTTGATATGTGTCCGATCTGACCAAGTGCAAGTCTTCCCCAGGGAAGTCCCAGCCACGTTTGTGTATGCATCCATTCAACCACAACCCAAAGACAAGCTGCAAAAACGGGATAAAAGCAAGTTTTGACGCCGTGCTTTTTGAAAAAGCAAAGCATAACAACGATAAAAGCGGAAACAACTGCCTGAACTGCAGGAAGACCGAACCAGGCGAGTATAACAACGGCAAGTGCTGCAAGCGGCTCAAAGCCGGCAAAATCAAGGGGATAAAGCTCTATGAACCAGTAGAAGAGAACAAGTCCGTAGGAATAGAAGAAGATGAATCCTCTTTTCCAAGCCTTGAAATATGGATGCCTGTTATCACTTTTGCGAACGTATTCGTAGGCAAGGACGGGAACGAAGCATATCCATGAAAGGATCCATAAATTGCTCTCTATATAAGGGATGGCGCAGAGCGCACCGCATATAGCATAGAGCAAATAAACTAAATAAGTTTTTGATTTCATTTGAACAGCTCAAGAAATTTTATGTTTTTCTTCTTAGCCTCAAAAACCTTTGAGTTCAGGTATTCAAGCTCTCCGTCGGCGTTTTTGAAGGACACCTTGTAGGAATAAAGAGCCTGATGCTTATAGCCAAGCTTGCGGTCGTTTTTGTTTTCGGCATATTTGCCTTCCCCAAGGAGAGGATGCCCGATGCTTGCCATATGAGCTCTTATCTGATGAGTTCTACCGGTTCCAAGCGTAACCTCAAGCAAAGATAAGTTTAATTCAGAATTGTGCTTCAAGGATTTATAGGATGTGATGATCTCTTTAGCTCCGCGGCGCATTTCACGATAAACCGTAACAGTTTTTGTTTTTGAGTTTTTGAAAAGAAATCCCTTGAGTGTGGCAGAGGGAGGTTTGGGTCTGCCGTGAACAGCGCAGAGATACTGCTTGTTAACCTTCCCCTCGCGGATAAGTCTGTTCATTTCTCTCAGAGCCATAGCGTTCTTTGCCGCGATAACAAGACCGCCGGTGTTGCGGTCTATTCTGTTGCAAAGAGCGGGCGCAAAGGAAGCCTCGTCCTCGGGAGAGTATTCTCCCTTTTCATTCAGATAGGCCTGAATAATGAAAATCAGAGTATCCTTTTCGGAAAGATTAGAGGAATTGTTTTCGTCGTTATCGCCTGTATGAGAAAGCAGTCCGGGGCGCTTGTCGCAGATGATGATATTTTCATCCTCGTAAACAACGTCAGGCTTTTCGGTAACAACGGAAAACATATCTGTTTTCGTTTTCTTTTCCGCGCTGGTGAACTCTTCGGGGATATATAATTCAATAATATCTCCTGCGACAAGCTTCATATCCTGCTTTGCCTTTTTGCCGTTCACCTTGATTCTTTTGGTGCGGATATATTTATACATAAGAGACATTGGCAGATCGCGCACGGTTTTCTGCAAAAACTTATCAAGGCGCTGTCCGCCGTCGTTTTCATTAAGAACGATTCGAAGCATAAATTCTCCTGTATCAATCTTTTTTCAGTCGGGCAAAGGAAGCCATAAGCTTTTTAGTGCCGACGGTGTCAAATTCAACCTCGTAGAGAGTGTCCCCGCCCATAGAACGAGCGCTTTTGATTGTACCTGCTCCAAAGGTTGCGTGGCGAACTCTGTCGCCCTTGTCAAATGAGGGAAGCCCTGCATTTATTTTAACGTTTTTAGAGGGAACGTTGCCCGTATAGGCTGCGCGTTCAGCGCCAGTTCCCCAGCCGCTTCCTGCGCCTCCGTGGTTGTAAATAGGTGTATTACCCGCTTTCTTGGGAAGCTGAGTGGAGTAGCTTTGCTGATAGCTTCTTTCGCTGCTTTGAGAATAAGAGCCGTAGGAGCCAAAGGAGCTATACGTTCTGTCGTCCTCTGCAACGAGCCAAGGAGGAATTTCTCCTGCAAAGCGAGATTTCTGGTTATATTGAGTGGAGCCGTTCATCATTCTCTGGTGAACGTGAGTGATCCACAGGGTTTTCTTTGCTCTTGTTATGGCAACGTAAGCAAGACGGCGTTCCTCTTCCATTTCCTCGGGGTTCATAATGGTCTGGAAGCCGGGGAAGATACCCTCCTCCCAGCCGGGAAGAAACACCTTAGGAAATTCAAGTCCTTTTGCGCTGTGGATGGTCATAAGAACGACAGCGTCTGCCGTTTCATCGTATCTGTCGATATCGGAAACAAGAGCAACGTCTTCGAGAAATTCTGAAATAGTAGGCAGAGCGGCGGATTCTTCATATTGCTTTGCAGTTGAAACAAGCTCTCCGATATTGTCAAGGCGTTCCTTTTCCTCTTCGCCTGCCGCCATAAGCATAGCATTGTAGCCTGATTTGACAGCGATAGTTTCAATAAGAGCAGAAACCTTCATTTCAGAGGCTGAGGCACGAAGGCTGTCAAGCATTTCTGCCAGCGCCACCATTGAAGATGCAGCGCCTTTGGGAATAGCAACGTAGCTATTGGCGCGTCTCATCACAGAAAGAAGAGTTGTTCCCTCGGCATAAGCGATAGCTTCAGCCGCGCCGATGCTTTTTTCGCCGATTCCTCGCTTGGGCATATTGATTATTCGGCGAAGACGAACGCTATCATCGGGATTGTTTATAACTGCAAGATATGAAAGGATATCCTTGATTTCTGCACGGTCAAAAAAGCGCAGTGATCCCAGCATACGATAGGGAATACCGCTTTTGGCAAATGCCTGCTCAATTGCGCGGGACATTGCATTTGTTCTGTAAAGAACTGCAAAGTCGCGGAAGGATTCGCCCTGCTCGTGAAGACTTGAAACGGTGTCTGAAATATATCTGGCCTCATCAAGCTGTGTCTGAAGCTTGACCATATTGATGGAGTCGCCGCGAGCTCCCTCTGTCCAAAGCTTTTTGCCCTTGCGCTCAGTGTTTTTGGCAATAACTGCATTTGCAGCGTCAAGAATAGTTTTTGTGGAGCGATAATTCTGCTCAAGCTTCACAACCTTAGCATCCGTATATGTTCTGTCAAAGGTGAGAATATTCTCGATCGTTGCTCCGCGGAATTTGTAGATAGACTGGTCATCGTCGCCAACGACCATAATGTTTTTGTGCAGTCCTGCAAGGAGCGTAACCAGCTTGAACTGAGCAGGGTTAGTGTCCTGATACTCGTCGATAGAGATATAGCTGAAGCGGTTCTGAAGATTATTTCTCACAGCCTCGTTTTCAGAAAGAAGTCGGACGGTCTGCATAATAATATCGTCAAAATCAAGAAGATTTGATTTGAACAGTCTTTCCTGATACATTGAGTAAACAGAAGCAATTTTTTTGAGTCTGAAGTCGCTTCCTGCATAGGCTTCGTAATCTTCAGGCGTCATCAGCTTGTCTTTAGCGTGGCTTATTTCTGAAATAACAGCCTTTGCAGCAAGATTCTTCGTGTCGATCTTGAGCTGCTTCATGCAATCCTCAATTAGCTTTTTCTGATCGTTGGTGTCAGCAATACCAAAGCCGTCGCGATAGCCGACAAGGCTTCCGTAGCGGCGGAGAATTCGCATGCAAACGGAGTGGAAGGTACCCGTCCATATATCGCGCACCTCATCGGAGTCTTCGCCGAATTTTGATGCGATTCGTGCCTTTATTTCGTTTGCGGCCTTGTTTGTGAACGTAACCGCGAGTACAGCCCAGGCAGGAGGTGCCTGATAGGTGAACCTTGTAAGATATTCGCCAAGCTCTTCGCCTGAAAGAGAAAGAGCGGCGTTCATATCTGCGATAACCGCATCGCAAACAAAGTCAGGCACAAAGTCTGTATTGTATGCATTACCGTAACGAATGATGTGAGAAAGTCTGTTGACGAGAACGGTGGTTTTTCCGCTTCCCGCGCCTGCAAGGATCAGAAGGGGACCGTTTACCGAGTAAACTGCATCTCTCTGGCAATCGTTCAGCTTATCATAGTATTTATCAAAAAGCTTTCTTTTCAGAACTGTAAATTGTAATTTCAAATTTTCGTTTATCATAGTAACTCCGAGAGTTTGAATATAAAAGTATGACCGCAATAGTGCGGTCATACTTTTTATTTGTTAAGATCGTTTATATACGTTGTAACGTCCTCGCGCAGCTTGGCGTTACTGCCGAGCCAGTCGTAAACGTAGTTGTTCTGAACCCTTTCCTTGAAGTTGTCAAGACCATACATAAAGTGGGCGAAGGATTCTGCATCGTTAAAATCAGTTATTTCATAATTTTTTGCAAATTCGAGAAGCTCAGTTTCATAGTATTCGTCGGTGTATTTGAGGTTTTCGCAACGAGCTATGTAATAATTGATCATTTCCTTTTTGCAGGTGTCCTTGGCAGATTCTTTAAGGTCTGCATAGAAATCCTCAATGTTCTTGTATTTGAGAGTATTTTCAACGTAATCAACAAGATTGGTTCCGCTGTCCTTAGCTGTACTGCGATAAGAGTTCAGCATACCGTTATAGATTTCATCAAGCTCCTCAGGATATTTTTTAACAACGGAGTTGTTGTAGATATATTCCCAAACGAGATCGGACTTATAATCTTCAATGAAGCCGTTGTATTCGTCTTCGTAGCTCTTGGTGTAGTATGCGCGATATTCATTGATGGTGTAGCCGAAGTGCTCAAAGAAGAAATCGTCTGTTTCCTCAACAAGCTCAACGTTGTAAAGAGAATTAAGAGTTATTTTCATTGTAACCTCTTTGCCGGACATTTTAAGTGAGCGGAAAAAGGGGTCGGGAAGATTGAAGGTGATGGTTTTTGTTTCGCCCTCCTTCATTCCGTAAATCGCTTCGTCGATTTCGGGAACGTCAAGGTCGTTGCAGCCAACAACAATGCTTTTTCCTTGATTTCTGTTGTCAAGCTTGAAGGTATAAAGATCGTATATCTTTCCGTCAACGTAAGCTTCAGTAACGATATCTGCCGTGTCGCAATATTCGGCACCCAGTTCAGGAGTGTAGGAATCGGGAGAATAAAGTGAACGGTCGTGGTCAAGCTTTTTCTGGATGAATTCGTTTGATGCGGAGAAAACCAGATTGGGAACCTCGAAGTTATTATAGTTGGGAACGTCGATGTAGTCGGGAAGATAGCAGTCGTAGCGCTCTCCCGTGCTGTCGTATTTTCTGTATTTGGCATTTTGGCATCCGCTGAGGCAAAGTGCAACGAAAACAATTGCTAAAGCGAGGGAAATAATTTTTTTCATTTTGTGTCTCCTGTGAATTTAGGCTTGAGAGCGCCTGTGAGTTTTTTGAATATGGCGAGAGCGATGGTTGCCGTAATAAGCGTGAGGATAAAGTGAACTCCTATGTAGTAGGCGTAGTCCAGCACGATGTCCACGATCTCATCCGAGCGAATATCATCGTATTCGCGAAGAAAGGGAATAACGTTGAAAAACGTAATGTCAAATATTCTGACAAGTGCGGAAACTCCGATTGGAAGAACAGCTGCGCGGTAAACAGAGAACAGATTAAGTCGGTTTCTTCTTCTGCTGGTAAAGCTTTTGTTCAAAAAGAGCACGGCACAAGGGATTGCCACAACAAGTATGGCTGCAAAAAACAGAAGCTCTGAAAGCATAGCCAGAACGGATGCGGTCAGGTGAGCTATTGAAAGGCTGTTTCGTACAAGGTTGTATGAAAGCTCCGCCATAAAGGTTAATAAATATATCACGAGCGAAGAAATCAATGCCTTTACAGCAGTCTTTTTTCCAAAATAGGTTATGGAATATATGATTGCTGCAACGCTTGCTCCGACAAATAGCTGGTCGAATAATAAATATCCGTATTTACATATGTGAGGAAGGAGCCTCAGAAAAATTGAGGAGGCGCCTGTGTAGTATATATCAGAGGCTGTTATTGAAGCAAATATATACAATGCTTTGGCAATAAGCAGAGAAATAAACGGCATCAACGTAAAGCCGAGATAAAATCGTTTTTTAATTTGTTCCATAATGATCCATTATAAATAAATTTTATTTATTCTATCATATCTCATTAAATATTACAAGAACTCATTTGTAAATATTTGATGCGCATAAGGAGCACCTCTTGTAAATATAAATCAATTATAACAGATGGTGAAAGGAAAGAATAATGAAACGAAATAATATTATTGATGCGCAGCGTCCGCTTATCGATATGAAGATATATCCTGATTATGAAAGTGTTCGAAATATAATCAATATATTTGCATCCAGATATGATTTTATAGGTGTAACCTCTATTGGAGAAACAACCTTGGGGAAAAGCATATATATGATCGATATAGGATCTCCCGAGGCGGAGAAGGACGTGTTTTACGTTGGCTGTCATCATGCAACGGAATGGATCACAGCCTTGCTTTTGCTTCGGTTTATAAATGAATATTGTGAATATTATAAGGGTGCTGCCAACGCCTTTGGAATAAGCGTCAGAAAGCTTTATCAAAGCAGATGCATACACATAGTTCCGTGCCTGAATTTTGACGGAGCTGATCTGCACCTTAACGGATTGGAGGAGAGCTGTGTTCTGTATGAACGGCTTATGAAGATGAGCGGCGGAGATTTTTCAAGGTGGCAGGCGAATGCAAGGGGAGTGGATCTTAATCATAATTATGATGCGGGATTTTATGAATATAAGCAAATTGAAGCATCTGAGGGGATAGAAGCAGGAGCAGCGAGATATTCCGGTGTCGCTCCCGAATCAGAAAGCGAGACGGGGGCGGTTGCAAATTATCTTCGGTTTAACGACAAAATAAAGGCAGTTGTTTCTCTTCATTCTCAGGGAGAAAAAATATATTATACCAGCGGTGGAAAATGTCCTGCCGGAGCTTATTCAATAGCCAAGCAAATGGAGCTGCTTTCAGGCTATTCTCTTGATGATCCAAGAGGCCTTGCGTCATACGGAGGCTTGAGAGATTGGTATATAAAGGAGATGGGGAAACCCTCCTTTACAATTGAGTGCGGACTGGGTGAATCCCCCTTGCCAATATCTGATTTTTATAAAATATATTCGGATATAAGAAGGATGCTGTTTTCCTTTCCCTTGCTGGTTTAATAAATAGCTTGAAAAAATTCTCCGTATGGTATATACTGTTATAAGTTGATATGCTTTTTATAAGCGGAGGTTAAAATGATCGATAAAGAAAAGATAAACGTTGAAATGCCTGAAATAGACGATGGAAATCTTCCGCAGGGTGCTCCCGTTATGAGCGAAGAGGAAGAGGCAGCCTTTAAGAAAAAGACAAAAAAGAAGAAAATGATCGTAGGTGTTGCGATTTTTGCGGCAGTTGGTATAATCAGCGGTGTGTTGCTCGCCCTTGAGCCTTATGCACAAAAGGCATTTAATGAAACCCTTGGCATGTACGGAAGCGACGGTAGTTATAGCTATTACAAGCCTGATTACAATCTTGACGTAACAAGTGTTCCCGAGTATATGGAGCTTAACCGCCTTATATATTTCAAAAAGGGCGGAGAAAGGTACGCTATTGATGAAGACGAAAAGAAATCCCCGGACATAGAGTTTTTCTTTGATTATTTTGATGCGGCTATCAACGGAAGATATAAGGAATATAACGATATGTTCACTGAGAACTATTATAAGTCCAACGAGCCTTATATCAGCTTTGCGCCTCAGATGATTTATGATATAACCATTGAGAAGCTGAGTGAAAAATACGAAAACGGCAGAACGAATTATGCTTACAACGTAACGTACAGAATATACAAGAATAACGGAACCTTCAGAAACGATATAGGCAGCGATTCGGCGAAAACTCTGTATTTTGTCTTGGTTGAGGAAAACGGCGAAGTCAAAATCGATATGATAAACTATTATTTATAAAAAAGCGTTCAATTGAACGCTTTTTTGCTTTCAGCTACCTGAAAAACATCGGGTTGCCAAAAAAACGATTGTGTGGTAAAATGAACACAGTATAAAAGAAGGGATGCAGGGATATGGCATTTTCCGCTAAGTCAATAAGAAAACAGCTGGCGTTATTAAAGCCCCTGCTTGACGTTGCTTCGCTTGAAACCACGCGTCGTGCGCAGGAGAAGATCGGAGAGCTGATGGGCGCGCGTCAGAGCGATAGAGTTATAATAAAGGAGCATGAATTCGAGTGCTTTAAGGGCGCGTGGATTCTTCCTAAGGATGAGAGAAGACAGGGCGTGGTCCTGTATCTTCACGGTGGCGGTTTTACTGCAGGAGAGCTTGAATATTCCAAGGGATTTGGTTCAACACTTGCCGTGGAATGTGGAGTAAAGGTGTTTGCAGTAGCCTATCGTCTTGCTCCTGAAAATAAATTTCCTGCAGCTCTTGACGACTGTGTAACAGCGTATAAATATTTGATCGAAAAGGGATATTCTCCCGAGAATATAGCACTTTGCGGTGAAAGCGCAGGAGGAGGGCTGTGCTATTCCTTGTGCCTTAAGCTGAGAACTCTTGGTATAAAGCTGCCTTGCTCAATAGTTGCGATTTCTCCCTGGGTCGACCTGACTATGTCCGGAAATACTTACGAATCAAACAAGGACGTTGATCCTTCAATGACGAAAAAGTCCCTTCAGTTTTTTGCTGATTCTTATACGGACGATCCCACAAATCCCCTTGCTTCTCCTTATCGTGCAAATCTTTCAGGTATGCCTCCGTCTGCAATCTTTGCAGGTGAAAATGAAATAATGCTTGATGATTCGGTTGGACTTCACAGAAAGCTTATTGCATCCAGATGCGAAAGCAGACTGAGAATAGCTCCGGGTATGTGGCATGCATATCTTCTTTACGGATTGAGCGAAAATAACGAGGATTTCAGCGAAATAAACAGATTTTTCAACGCGCATTTCTCAAAGGAGAAAAAGCTTCGCTGGCTCAGACTTGACAATGCGGCAAAGATATATCCGGCAGCAAGAAGCAATAGCTGGAGCAACGTTTTCCGACTTTCCGCAACCTTGAAGGAGGACGTTGACCGCGACGTTCTTCAAAGTGCATTGGACGTAACGGTCAGACGCTTTCCGTCCATTGCCGCCAGACTAAGAAAGGGAGCCTTCTGGTATTATCTTGAAGAGCTTTCCGAGGTGCCTGAATTAAGAGAGGAAAATAGCTATCCTCTTGACAGAATGTCAAAAAAGGAAACCTCGCAGTGTGCGCTTCGAGTTAAGTTTTATAAAAAAAGAATTGCCATAGAAACTTTCCATTCTTTGACTGATGGAAACGGAGCTCTCGTTTTCCTTAAAACTCTGCTTGCTGAATATATTCAGCAGAAATATGGAGTTTACGTGCCTGCCGAAAACGGAGTGCTTGGCAGATTGGAGGAGCCGACGGAGGATGAGCTGGAGGATAGCTTCCTCAAGTATTCCGGAGACGTTGCAGCCTCAAGAAGAGAGAACACGGCATGGCACCTTAGCGGCACTCCGACGAAGGATGGATTCCTTCATCTGACCTGCTTTAAGCTTCCCGTGGCTGAGGTTTTGCAGATGTCGCATAAATATAACGTCAGCCTGACAGCATTTTTATGCGCAGTTATGATGCAGGCGTTGCTTCAGGTGCAGGCAAAGAAGATTCCCGACAGAAAGAAGAGAAAGCCCGTAAAGGTGCTTATTCCCGTAAATCTTCGCAGATTGTTTAGTAGCAAGAGCCTAAGAAATTTTGCTTTGTATACAACTCCAGAAATAGATGCAAGGCTTGGCGAATACACCTTTGAAGAGATCTGCAAGGTGGTCCATCATCATATGGGACTTGAGGTCAATGCCAAGCATATGAGTAAAATGATTGCAACGAACGTTGACAGCGAAAAGATGTTTATAGTTAAAATGATGCCGCTGTTCATAAAGAATCTGGTTATGAAGGCAGTGTTCAACGCCGTTGGCGAGTGTAAGTCCTGCTTGTCGCTTTCAAACCTTGGTGCAGTGAAGCTTCCGTCTCCTATGGAGGAATACGTTGATCGTATTGACTTTATTTTAGGACCGCAGGCATCAGCTCCTCATAATTGCGGCGTTGTTTCTCTGGGAGATACGATCTATATCAACTTTATAAGAAACATTGAAGAATCAGAGCTTGAATATGAATTTCATCAGGTGCTTCGAGATATGGGAATCGTTGCAACGGTTGAAAGCAATATGTCCTGATAAAAGGAGAAAAGAATATGTATTGTGTAAAATGCGGTGTCAAGCTTGAGGACACGGAAAAAACCTGTCCCTTGTGCGGAACAGTTGCTTTTCACCCAGATATAAAGAGAGATGAGGTTGAAAGGCTTTATCCCGAAAACAAGTATCCGCGACAGCAAGTAAATAAGCTTGCAGCTTTGGTGATAATAACAACCATGTTTTTGTTGCCGATCATCATAACGCTGCTTTGCGATCTTAAGGTCAATTCAAGGGTGGGCTGGTCAGGCTACGTTATAGGAGCTCTTATCCTTGGTTACGTTATGGTGGTGCTGCCGTTCTGGTTCAGAAAGCCTAATCCGGTTATATTTGTTCCCGTGTCCTTTGCATCCATCGGAGGTTATCTTTGGTATGTCAACTTTGCGGCCGACGGAGATTGGTTTTTGAGCTTCGGATTTCCCCTTGTAGGAGTTTTGGGGCTTATAGCAACGGCGGTAGTAACGCTGTTTAAGTATGTAAAACGCGGAAGTCTTTATATTTCAGGCGGAGCAATACTTCTCCTTGGAATTCTGTCTCCTGTGTTTGAGCTATTGGTCAATATAACCTTTGCAATAGAGAAATACTCGTTTTGGTCAGTTTATCCTCTGGTTGCCTCTCTGTTGCTCGGAGGGATGTTAATATTCCTTGCAATCAATTCATCCGTTCGCGAAAAGCTCGAAAAGAAGTTTTTTATCTAAGACGTAAAAAAGCTGCTTTCTGTAAAAGAAAGCAGCTTTTTGCTTTGATATTTAAGAATTCAGATTGTCCATTCGCCTTTCATGATTCTGACCTTGAGATAGAAGAGGTCGATAATATCAACGTCTCCGTCTCCGTCAACATCTCCTGCGGCTTTATCTCTGTCTGTGGGATCAACAAACTTTTTGACGATAAGTTTCATTTCGAAAACGTCCTTTAAGGTAATGCTTTCGTTTCCGTCATTGCTTTCATTTAGGTTGCCTCTGAGCAGACCGTCGTAGGAAAGCTGAACGATTTTCTGTGTTGTGTTTCCGATCGAGTCGGTAACAGTGAGTGTGATATCGTATGTGAAGTCTCCAACCTTGGGACTGGCAACGGAAACGCTTAGTGTAGAGCTTGTATTTCCGCTGACAGTGAAGTACTCGGGAAGAGAGGATGTGTCCCATTTGTAAGTGAGAGAGTCTCCCGTTGCATTTGCCTTGAACGAAACAGAGCCTGTTTCATTGATGGTTGCACTGTCAGGTGTGATTGTATTTATCGTCGGAGGTGTGATTCCTGTGTATGAAAGCTTAACTGACTTTGTAGCGGTTTTGCCGTTTGAATCAGTAACTGTAAGAGAAATCTCTTTTGTAAAGCTGCCGTTCATAGCCTTGTTAACGGAAAGCTTAAGAGTGTTTGTTGAAGCTCCGCTTATGGAAACTCCTGCGGGAAGGGAAGAGGTGTTCCATTTGTATGAAACTCCTTCTCCGGAAACGCTTGCAACAAAGGTTGCAGAGCCGGTCTTGTTGATAGTAGCGCTTGAGGGAGAAATTGAGGTGATCTCAAGAGGAGTTTCAGACTCAGAGGGGGGATATGCATTGTATCCAACATCCTCAGGAATGATCGTTGCAAGACCTGCCTGAGCAAAGATACGGGACATATAGTCGTTGGGATGACAAGCATTATCGCCTGTAATGTCATAATGACGCTTTACATCGTAGAGAGAACCGTGAAGATCAGTCATATTAAGGCATACAACCTTGTCGTAAGCATTTGCAAGCTCAATGCAGGCATCGCGACAAGCTTCAAAGTATTCATCCTTGTAGTTGTATATATGGCTGTAATAGGGAGCAACAAGAACAATCTCGCAGTTGGAATTTTTTGATCTCGCAGCTGTGATCATAGATTTGATAGCAGATTTGAATTCGCTTTTAAGGGTAGAAACAGCTTTTCCGGCATTAGAAGCATGCTGTGCATCATTAACACCAAATTCGATAAAGATTAGATCGGGATTTTTTGTAAGAACAGAATCATTAAATGTGCCTATCATTTGACTTGATGATGCACCGCCCTGGCTTACGTCGTAAACGTTAAGGTTAGAAAAACCATAATTTTCGCGAAGAGCGTCCTCTATCTGCATCCACCAGTAAGGCGCGTTAGGATAATAACCACGGTAGCTGGATGCATTTGAGCCGCCTGTGATACTATCTCCGAAGAAAACAAGATTAAGCTTTTCGTTGTTTTTGATAGCAGAGGAGGTTTTGGGCAATTCGCTAGCCTGTGATGTTGGAATATAATAATCCCATTTGTCGCTGTGGGTGTAAGTAACGTTGAGATAATCTTCAAAATAGAGTGCATCGCCTGAATATGCCTGATTGAGAGCGTATTTTTTTATGCTTCCGTTCAGAATTGTCAGCTTGTTGCCTTTGACCGTAAAGTCCTTGCCTTCTTCGTAGAAGCGGCTGAATGTTCCGTCGTAAACATAAATTATCTCATCGGGAGTATACATAAGTGTGTATGTATAGCTGCCATCGTCGTTTGCGATAGGGCAAACTGCTTCGTTATAAACAACATTACCTTTCCAGAAGGGAGAGGTGTATTTTTTAGCATCGTATTCGCGGCAAAGATATATTGAGTTGGCATCAACAGGATAACCGTTGTGAATAGCAGTTCTTGCACCTGCAATTTCAGCGCCGGGAATATTGGGGTTGTTTATAATAACTGAATCTATATACATAACATCGCCAACTTTAGCGTTTTCGAAAATATCATAACGGAATCCCAAAAAATTTCCGTACATGTATTTGTAGTCATCGCTTGTCATTCCGGTAACATCTGTTCTTGAAATCACGTATTGATCAGAGATTTTAACTGAATATTGTTTCAATGCGTTAGCATTGGGGTTAGGGTATGCTTTTGTGGTACAGAAAAATAGTCCTGTAAGATTAGCTGAGGAAGAGTTGGTTGTGGGAGATTTATATACAGTGTATACATAATCCATACTTTTGCAACTTATATCGGTAGAAACAGCACCTTTCCAGTTGATATAGATTCCAGGGTCGCCCCCTGTAACCTCAACTTTGAGAGCTTTTTCTGTCTTGTCATAAGAATATTTAACATTATTTGAGCTTGTGATAAATTTATCAACCACTGACTGTGAATTGAAAATGATCACGCCATCCTGGGGAGTATACTTGGTTGTATCAAGAGAGGATGTAGTGAAAACCATTGTAGATAAGAGCATCGCGAGAGCTAACGTAAAGCTCATAATACGGCGAAATCTTTTCATGACGTTTCCTTTCTTTTAGGCAAATTTATACAAATACATTATATCGCAAAGTGTATATATAATCAAGTTAAATTTTATCAAAGTGCATAAATTAAAGAAAAAAAGCAGAACCACTTTACACAAATAAAATAAAATGATATAATGAACTATCTATTTTTTTGAAACACAAGGAAACCTAAGCAAATGAATCTTAAAGGCAGACATTTTCTCAAGCTGCTTGATTTTACACCTGAAGAGATCGGATTTCTTCTTGACGTAGCAGCAACTCTTAAGGACGAGCGTAAAAACGGAATTTCCCACGCTCAGCTTCCCAATAAAAATATTGCACTTATTTTTGAAAAAACAAGCACGAGAACCCGTTGCTCCTTCGAGGTTGCAGCCCATGGTCTCGGTATGCACGTAACATATCTTGATCCCTCCGCTTCCCAGATAGGCAGAAAAGAGAGCATTGCCGACTCCGCAAGAGTTCTTGGCAGACTCTATGACGGTATCGAATACAGAGGCTTTGAGCAGTCCATCGTTGAAGAGCTTGCAGCGCATGCAGGCGTTCCCGTATGGAACGGTCTTACAAACGAGTTCCATCCCACACAGATCCTGGCAGACTTCCTCACTATCCGTGAGCATTTCGGTCGCCTTAAGGGAATCAACTTCGTTTATATGGGCGATGCAAGATATAATATGGGCAACTCTCTTATGGTTGGATGCGCAAAGATGGGCCTCAACTTCACCTGCTGCGCTCCTAAGAAATATTTCCCTGAGGGTGAGCTTATTGAAGAATGTAAGAGAATTGCACAGGAAACAGGCGCAACTCTCAGATTTATGGAAGATCCCATGGAGGCAACAAAGGGCGCCGACGTTATCTATACAGACGTATGGGTATCAATGGGCGAGCCTGTTGAGGTTTGGGCAGAGAGAATCAACGATCTCTCACCCTATCAGGTAAACCGCGCTCTTATGGACAATGCAGGTCCCCAGTGCCGCTTTATGCATTGTCTGCCTGCATACCACGATAAAAAGACGGTTGTTGGCCGCGAAATGTGCGAGCGCTTCGGCCGTGAGGATCTTGAGGTTACGGACGAGGTATTTGAAAGTGAGCAGTCCATCGTGTTTGATGAGGCTGAAAACAGAATGCATACAATTAAGGCCGTTATGGCTGCAACGTTAGGAGCAAGACAATGAGTGAAACAAAAAAGATTCCCGTAATTCTTAACACAGATATCGGCGGCGATATCGACGACACTTGGGCGCTTTCCTTTCTTCTCAGAAGCCCCGAGCTTGACACAAAGCTTGTAGTTCCTTGCCTTGAAAATCCCGATTATCCCTTCGGACGCACGAAGGTTGCGGCAAAGCAGATGGATATGTGCGGATATAGCCATATTCCCGTAGCCGCAGGTCTTGCAAGTGAGAATTTTGACTATCACCTGAGAGAGTGGGCAGAGGATTACGACCTTGCAAGCTATCCCGGAGGATTCCGTGAGGACGGTATTCAGGCTATGATCGACACTGTTATGGCAAGCGATGAGATTGTAACGATCATCTGTATCGGACCGATGACGGATATTGCTGCAGCTCTTGAGAAGGAGCCTCGCATAGCTGAAAAGGCAAAGCTTATCATCGTTGGCGGATCCATCTATAACGGACACGGACTTGACGTTATCCAGAAGGCATCCGACTATAACGTTCGTGCAGACATCCCCTCATTCAGAAAGGCGTTTGCAGCATCCTGGGATATCACGCTTATTCCCCTTGACGTAACGGCACACGTTGTTGTGGGCGACGATGCATATCAGAAGATTCTTTATAACAGAGACAAGGACCCCGTTGTCGGAACAACTCTCGAGTGCTTTGATTTCTGGATGGTAAAGGGCAACTGCACATATTATAAGACACATACAACATCCCTTTACGACACAGCGGCTATTTACTATGCTGTAAAGGGCGATTACAACTTTATCGTTGAAGATCATATGCTTTCTATCGACGATGGCGGATATACCAACGACGATAGTGAAAACGGCCGTCTTGTACATTGTGCCGTATACTACAAGTATAAGGATATGTTCTATAAGTTCTTGACCGACCGCCTTTGCGGAGAGATTTAACAAAAGAGAGAGCGGCTTGGAAACAAGCCGCTCTGTATTATAATTTTATGGAAATTACAAAAACTGAAATATATTCAAAAAAGCTGAATAAAGATTACACTCTTGCTGTGGTTGCAGATCTTCATAATAGAGTCTATAAGGACGTGCTCAAAGCTCTTTTTGAGATTCGTCCTGATTATATTCTGATTCCCGGAGATCTGACACATAATCTTGATAAAGATGATTCTCTTGTCGAGAGCAGCCGAGGGCTCAGCTTTCTCAGTCAGGCAGCGGGTATTGCCAAAACTTTTTACAGCGTCGGAAACCACGAGCGACGTGTTTCCGATGAATGTAAGAAATTCATAGAACAGAGCGGAGCAGTGCTGCTTGATAATGAAACGGTAATGGATGGAGAAATCGCTTTCGGCGGGCTGACGACGGGGCTTTTGGTCAGCAAATATATTAAAACTCCTCCGCCAGATCTTGATTATCTTCGTGAGTTTGCAAAATCGGACGGCTTCAAGCTTTTGTTGTGCCATCATCCTGAATATTATCCTGAGTTTATACGTGAAACTGATATTGATCTGACCATTTCAGGACACGCTCACGGTGGTCAGTGGATATTTTTCGGGCAGGGTATATATGCGCCGGGGCAGGGGCTTTTCCCCGAATATACGGCAGGACTTTATGAAAACCGACTGTACGTCAGTCGCGGACTGACAAATACTGCTTTTCCTGTTCCTAGGCTTTTCAATCGAACAGAGTTATCTGTAATATACTTAAAAAAGGACGCTTGAAGCGTCCTTTTTGCATTATTTAAGAATTGCCGAAACGATTGCCGAGTCTGAGTTGTTTGTAATAACTGTGATAGCGTCGCCTACGTTAAGGATAACGACAGCTTCATTGTCAGCGGCTGAAAGTCGGAAATATTTGTCGGGGGCTGTGTCAAGTGAAACGTAGTATATGGTTGTTCCTTCAATAACAGCTTCACGAATATCAGTTACAGTGCCTGAGATCTCAATTTCAAAATTTTCCGTTTCAGGCTCAGAAGGCTTTTTGTCGTCATCAATCAGGTTGTTCTGAAGCAGCAGACTTTCGTAGTTTGCCTCACATTCAGCAAGAGAAGTGCCGTATGCAACGATCTGGTATTGCTGAACGTTTACCATAGCATACATTTTAACAAGGCTTGAAGCATCCTTCAGGGGAAGGAAATACGTGGGCTGTCCCTTAATGTTGAGAAGCAGGGGGAAGGCGGCAGAATATTCATATTGCTGAACAGCGCCCTCAGCGGAGCTCATGGCGGAATATTCCTCTGCTCCTGCGATGTTGTAGAAACGGGAAGCCTTTGTGCGCTGGTTCACAAGAATAAATCCGATGTTGGACTGGTCTCCTCCAACAGAGGTGATGCCTGTGTACATCCAAACGTCGTCGTCCTGGGCGATGTAGTTATAGCCCTCTGTTGTAACAGTACAGCCTGACTGACCGAAGATGGAGTTCCAGAAGCCGTTCTGATACATTCCTCGGTAGTCATACTGTTCAATGAGAAGATCTGCCGTGAAAACTCTGTCAACCCAGACGGGAATGTCCTTTGCATCATAGTAAGCACATTCGCCTGTGATCGCATTACAGAGAACTGCTCCGATGATATCGCGTCCGCCGAAAATGCCGATGCGCTTTGTCATAACTGATGCAACGAAATAGGGGATACCTTCCTCATCAATTTCAAAGTTTACGTCCTCAAACATAAGTGTGGGGAAGGCGAAGCGGAGGTGGCGTGTGATGTTTCGGTTGAAGTATTCGGAGGGGGAATATTTGATTCCGCTCTCAGTGCGAACAACGGAAACTTCCTGAGTAACCATGTCGGTAACCATGTAAGCGGGAATGCCGTTTTTGGTGTTTTTGATCCATTTGAAGAAGTCGCCGTAGTTAAGATAGGTAACGCGCACGGGGCGGTCGTTGTAGTTGATCTGGGCAGATTCTATTTCAACCTCGAACTGACTGACAAGATCTCGGAGCTCGCCAAGCTTGCGATTTGCAAGAACACTGGCAGAATTTTTGTCAAGCTGAGGGATCTGTTCATAGGATATCTCGTTAATATCCGTTGTGAAATCGCTTTCTTCAAGCTCTATAAGATTGCTGTATGCCTTTGAATTGAAAATAACTGCGGAGGAAATATTTCCGACAAGGCAGAAAAGGATAATGATTGCAAGAAGAACAACGGGAATTTTGCAGGATTTCCAAAGTCCGCGCAGAATATCCTGAGGAGTGGAGGCACGATTGATGCCAAAACCGTCAGTTATCAGCATCAGAAAGCTGAAAACCATGAGCATTAGCATAACGAAAGACCAAAGCTCCATGCTTCTAAGGTTCAGTGCGGGAAGCTTGATATAGAAATAAATGCCTGCTGTGATCAGTGTAATTATAAGGCTGAGAATTATACGAAGGGGAGTTGAAAGAGTGAATTTTTTCATTTTCGTAAAACAGCTCCTTTCTAGTTTTATTGCATATATGGTAACATATTTTTTTGTTAATATCAAGTGAGTTTAATGGCGAAAAAAGGCAGCCCGCAGGCTGCCTTGAAATCAGTGTGTAAGGAAGAACATTGCTGCGAAGAATGATGCAATAACCCAAGTTCCGACAGTAACCTCTTTGATTTTTCCCGTTGCCACCTTGATGGCGATGTGGGAAATAAGACCAAATGCAATACCGTAGGAAATGTTGTAGGTGAAGGGCATCATAGTAACAGTAAGGAAGGAGGGGAGAGCAATTGCGGGATCATCCCAATCAATATCCTTAACGCAGCCGATCATAAGAATACCAACGTAGATAAGAGCCGCGGCATAAGCTGTTGCAGGAATAAGAGCCGCAATCGGAGAAAGGAAAAGTGAGATAAAGAAAAGCACTGCGGTAACAATTGCAGAAAGACCTGTTCTGCCGCCTGCGGCAACTCCTGATGATGCTTCAACGAATGTTGTAACAGTAGAGGTTCCGCAGATAGCACCTGTGCAGCTTGCGATTGCATCGGAAAGCATAGCGCGGTCCATGTTGGGAACTTCTTCCTCGCCCTTTTCGTTTTTAATGAGAAGATTTCCGCCGCGGCAAGCGCCATAGAGAGTGCCCAGTGTGTCAAACATATCAACCATGCAGAATGCAAGGGCGGTGGTAACGAAAGCGAGGATAAGACCTCCAACGCTGTGTCCGTCTGTCGCAAGGTAAGCTGAATAGTCAAAGCCCTCTGTGAAAACCTTCAGGAATGAATATTCGAAAAATTCCTTAAAGGCGTTTAAGGGATTGAGGGAGAGACCGGTCAGGAAGCCGTCATAAAATCCGGGAACGGTAAATCCGAGAGCGTAGTATACAACGGTGCCTCCGAGAATACCCCAGAGAATAGCTCCGCGAACGTTTTTCTTGGAAAGAATAGCAATAGAAACGAGAGCTGCAAAGGTAACGAGAAGGGGCATAATGGTTTCCCATGTTGCACTTCCGAGAAGGTTGAGAGAAACGAGATTAACGCAGGTTGAGGGATCGTGGATAACAAATCCTGCATTCTGAAGTCCGAGGAATGCGATAAAGAGACCAATACCTGCGGGAATAGCCTTTTTAACGGTTGCGGGGATGGCATTAAAGATCAATCGTCTGAGACCTGTAACAGTCAGCAAAATGAAGATAATGCCGTCGGCAAGAACGAAAACAAGGGCGTTGGCATATGAAAAGCCGAGGCTGAAGCAGGCTGTGTAAACGAAGAAGGCGTTAAGACCCATGCCGGGAGCTTGCGCGAGAGGAAGATTGGCAAGAAGACCAATAAGAACAGTGCCGATAACGGCAGAAATAGCAGTTGCAATATAAGCTGCACCGTATGTAACCTCGCCCAGCTCAGCGAACATACCGGGATTGACCATAAGAATGTAAGCCATAGCCATAAAGGTTGTGATGCCTGCCATAATTTCTGTGCGAACAGTAGTTTTTCTTTCGGAAAGCTTAAAGAGTTTTTCCACGGTGTGAATACCTCCGTAAAATATTACAGACATTCTAACACAAAATAACGTAAAATACCAGTCAAAATAAAAAATAAAAAGGAACTGATAAAAACCAGTTCCTTTTTTGTGAAAAAATTATCGGCAATTAGTGTCGCTCTTTTTATTTTGGCTCTGCTTTTTCATTTCTGTGTGAGCTCTGTTGGGAACGCTGTTTTCGCTCTGATTCTGAGCATTGTTTTCAGCTCTCTTGTTTGTAGGCTGCTTGTTTTCAACTTGGCTTTTATTCTGTGCCTGATTGTTCTTTGCCATTTATTCATACTCCTTGATATTAAAAATTGCTTTAAGCTCTATTATTGTTTCCGATATCAAGGCTTATATTCAGAAAACAAGCTCTTTTAATCTGTTGAGCATTTGAGCCATTTCTGCCTTCGTGATGCATTGTGTAGCATTTATAAAGCCTTTGTCTGTGGTAAATGCTCCCAGCTCATACATAGCCGAAACAGAGACGTCAGCCCAGTCGGGAACAAGGTCTTCAAAGGAGTAGCTGCAGGAGGGCGTATATCCGAGTATGTTGTTTATTATTGAGGCAGCCTCAGCTCTGGTAATGTTGGAGTCAGGGTTAAAGCAGATTTCACCTGAGCTGTTGTAGGTTCCCTTTATGATGCCCAGCTGAAGTGCACTTTGAACGTAGCACTTTGCCTCGGATGGAATGTTTTCATCATCTGCAAAATCAGTTTTTGAAATTTCGGGAAGATTTGATGCTCCGAGAGCCTTCATGGCAGTAACGAGAAAATCAACGCGGGAAATATTGGCATCGGGGTCAAAGAAAACCTCTCCGTTTGCTTCTGTGGCATCCATTATTCCGTCGTTTATCATGTTTATCGCCGCGCTGTAAGCTCCGTTATCCTTCATATCCTTGAAGCTTATGCCGGTGGTGTTGGTTGAAACGGACAAGTCTACGGTTGCTTCGTCCGAATAATTTCCCCAGTCGTCCTTAACAACAAAGCTGAAGCTGTCTTTTCCGGTCGTTGTGGGCTTGTATGTGAAATTTCCCGTTTTACTGCTGTACGTAAATACACCGTTGGGGTATTTTGTTATTTCGTATGTAAGATCGTCCCCCTCAGGATCATGGGCAACCATATGACCTTTGAAGGACGTGCCCGAAAAGGTTTCTATCGCAGTCATGGCAGATGATGCCGTAGGAGAATAGTTAAAATCCTCAGCCAGCTTTATGGTACATTTTGTGCTGAAACCATCGTCAATTGAGAAGAAAAAGCTGCTTGAAACAGTTGATTTTGCAGGGGAGAATACCATTCTGTCTGTGTTTTCATAGCTGATAGTGTCTCCGACGGACAGCGCCTCTCCAGCAAGACTGAGTGTACCTTCGTTTTCGGGCGGAAGCTCTGTTATAGTGATTTTGTCATAGTGCGAAGCTCCCATATGCATGCAAAAGCTTTCACTTGAAAAAGCAACAGGCTCGCCCGTAAGACCGGACGTTACCATCGGATCTTCTGCGCAAATAACCAGAAGTCCGGGGGAGAGGATCGAATCTTCTGCGGCAAAAGCGGGTGTGGCGGCAAGAAGGCAAAAGAAGATAAGGCAAAGAAGTTTTTTCATAGCGGATTTCCTTTCTGTTACATAATAGACTGTATGAGTAATTTGTACAGTTTTTTGAGGGTTATTTCGTCAATACGTAGAAAAAGTTTTAAGTTGACCGATTTTTGATAAAATAGTTGAAAAGAATGTTGATTTGATAAGAGAAAGCGTGTATAATTAAGTGAAATGTACTCTTAGAAAGAAGGCTTAATATGCTGAATATCAAAATTGAGCCTGCGGCAACACTCAAAACAAAGCCCGCTGATAATGAGCTTGGATTTGGTCGTTATTTTACAGACCATATGTTCATTATGAATTATGACGAAGGGCAGGGCTGGCATGATGCCAGAATCGTTCCTTACGGACCCATATCTCTTGATCCCTCTGCAATGGTTTTCCATTACGGTCAGGAGCTTTTTGAAGGTCTTAAAGCATATAGATGCGCAGATGGCAAGATCCGTTTGTTCCGTCCCGAGAAGAACATCGAGAGAATGAACAACACATGCCGCAGAATGTGCGTTCCCGAGATTCCTGCCGAGGATGCTTTGCAGGCAATCAAAACCCTTGTAAATTACGAAAAGGAATGGATCCCTCACAGCGAAGGAACTTCACTTTATATCCGTCCCTTTATTATTGCAACAGAACCCCAGCTTGGAGTTCATCCCGCAAAGAACTATCTGTTTATTATTATTCTTTCACCTGTCGGTTCATACTATGCAGGCGGATTAAATCCCGTAAAAATTTATATTGAGCGTGATTACGTCCGTTGTGTAAAGGGCGGAACAGGTATGGCAAAGTGCGGCGGAAACTATGCGGCATCCCTTTCAGGTCAGGTAAAGGCGGCTCAGATGGGCTGCGAGCAGGTGCTCTGGCTTGATGGTGTTGATCGTAAGTATATCGACGAAGTTGGCGCGATGAACGTGTTCTTCGTTATAGACGGAAAAGCCGTAACTCCCTCTCTTGAGGACGGAAATATCCTCCCCGGCGTAACAAGAGCATCTTGTATTGAAATGCTCCGCCACCTTGGATATGAGGTTGAAGAGAGAAAGATCGCAGTTGATGAGATTTTCGAGGCACATAAGGCAGGCAAGCTGCAGGAGTCCTTCGGAACAGGCACAGCTGCTGTAATTTCCCCCGTTGGTCAGTATATGGACGGCGAGGAGAAAATTGTTATTAACAACGGTGAGATCGGCGAAATTTCTCAGAAATTGTACGACTGTATCACGTCAATCCAGTGGGGTAAAGCAGAAGATTCCATGGGTTGGACAGTTGTTGTTGACTAAGTTAAGTTTATCTGTTATAATATAATGCAGAAGAGCTCGTCTCGTCGATCGAAATGGCGAGGGGGCAAAAGAAAGGAAAGGTCATTTTTATGGAAACCAAACGTAATCTGAAGTATTTCACTTCTAAGGGAATCAATCCCGTGCTGGTTGCTGGACTTATCATCGTTCTCTTCGGTCTTATTCTTATGATAGTTCCTCAGACACGCCCCTTCGGTCTTGTAATCTCCCTCGTAGGTGTTGGCGTTGCAGTATTCGCAAGCGGAACAAAGTCCGGCGAATCTGAAATTGACAACCAGATCGAAGGCGTTATCAAGGATATTCCCGAGCAGGCAATGATCAAGCATGAAGTTTATGAAAGACATTTCAACCCCATCATCAAGCCCGTATTCCTTAAGGGATTTGATTATCGTGCAGAAGGCGTGCTTTGCAAGAAGTGTCCCGACTATAAATACAGAACAAGCGAATATAATGCAGCTCAGCTGTATTTCTCTCGTGAAAAGATCGTAGTATACGGTAAGCATTTCTCCATTATCGACGATTCTGAAGGTGTTAACTACGAGATCTGCGGCGCAGCTAACTATGAGGATATCAAGGAAGCTCGCATCGAGGAATCCACATTTACTCTTGCAGACGGCAGAACAGTTCCCGTTTATTCCTTTGTTCTTGAAACAAAGGCAGGCGAAAAGCTTGTAGACTTCAGCGTTGAATACGGTGCAGACATCGATAAGGCTGCAGCAGATATCAACCACGCTGTTGAAAAGATGACTATCAAGGCTATGGAAAAGGCTGCTGATAAGGCTGCTAAGAGAGAAGCTCTCCGCCGTGGCGAAGTATTTAAGTACGAATAATTTTGTAAATCTAAAAGCCACCGAAATCGGTGGCTTTTGATTATATAATAAGGTGTATTATAGTTATGAAAAATTATGAAACAGAAGCTCGTCTGCGCTATGGTAAAACAAACGCCTATGGTGAGTATGAGGAGAAAACCAAGAATTATACGAAAGAGAATTGGTCAAAAGTAAACGAGGGATTGATGGCTGTATTTGCCGAATTTGCAGAGCTTAATGGCAGAGGTGTTGGCGAGGAATCGGAAGAATCAAAAGCGCTTGCAGCTAAGCTTCAGGCATATATCACAGCTAATTATTACACATGCACCAATGAGATTTTGTCAGGACTTGGTCAGACGTACGTTTGCGACGAGCGCTTTAAGAAAAATATAGATAAATACGGAGCGGGAACAGCAGAGTTTGCATCCGCTGCTATCAGCGCATATTGTAAGGAGCTGAGCGAAAAATGAAGCCTTCAGTTTTGATAACCGGTGCTTACGGTGGAATGGGTAGAGCAACGGCAAATGCCTTGAAGGAGCAGGGATTTTGCGTATTTGCTCTGGATAAATATGTTGAAGCCGCGGAAGAGGATATAATTCCCGTTGAAGCGGATATCACCGACAAGGAAAGCGTTATAAGCGCATTTAAGAAGATAAGCGAGCAAACGAACGAGCTTTTTGCAATCATCCATTTTGCAGGGATATATATGCTTGATTCCCTTGTTGAAATGGAAGCTTCAGCCTTTGAAAAAATTTTCAAAGTAAACCTTGGCGGAGTTTTTCTTGTAAATAAAACCTTTTTGCCTCTTCTGAAAAAAGGCTCCAGAATCGTTATAACAACAAGCGAGCTTGCACCGCTTGATCCATTACCTTTTACGGGAATATACGCTGTAACCAAAGGTGCGCTTGATAAGTATGCATATTCTCTCAGCATGGAATTACAACTGAAGGATATTAAGGTGAGCGTTCTCCGCGCAGGCGCTGTTTCCACTGATATGATAGGCGTGTCCACTTGTGAGCTCGATAGATTTTGCAAAGAAACAGAGCTTTATATCTGTAATGCCGAAAGATTTAAGAGGATCGTGGACAAGGTAGAAGCAAGAAGCGTAAAACCGCTAAAGATTGCGAAAAAGATGATAAGAATAATAAATAAACGTAATCCACGATTTGTGTATACGATAAATCGTAACCCGTTGCTTCTTATGTTAAATGTTCTTCCGAAGCGTTTGCAACTATGGATAATAAAACTTGTGCTGAAGCCTTCAAGGTGAACGTTATATTGATTTGAAAATAAAAATACACAATCAGTAAACATCCCATAAAATTGCCATTCATAAAAAAATGCTTGTGTCAGATAATAATGACAGAGAGTGAAACATCGCTCTCAATTAATATAGATAAACTCCCTCGGGAGAAAAGGAGCACGCGCTCCGCGAAAGGAAAAAGAAATGGCAAGCAACAAAACACTTGTGCCTGAAGCAAAGGCAGCACTTGAACAGTTTAAGATGGAGGCAGCAAACGAAGTTGGCGTAAATCTCAAGCAGGGCTACAATGGCGATCTCACCTCCCGCCAGGCAGGCTCTGTCGGTGGTCAGATGGTAAAGAAGATGATCGAGAAGTACGAAAACGATATTAAGGGCACAAAGTAATTAAGGAAAACGTTTCTTTAGTCGTTTGCAAAATAAGCAATCGTCTAAAGCAGGGTCGGACAAAAGATGTCCGGCCCTTTGCTTTTAGCTGAGGGTATCCATATATTCTCAATTGAATAAATTGTGAAAAGCGTTGAAATCCGCTACAAAATACAGTATAATAAATCTTGCCGCAGATCATTTGCGGCGTAAATATTTGACACAAGCGTATAACAGTCTGAGAATTGATGCTCAGGCTGTTTTTATTTTTTGCATACAAAATAACAGAAAGGTTTGAACTATGGATAAAAATCAAGATGATTACAAGCCGTATATTCCTTCAGAGAAAATAACACCTGAAATAACAATAACCTCAGTTGTTATGGGGATTCTGTTGTCGGTGATATTTGGCGCTGCTAACGCATATTTGGGCCTAAGGGTTGGAATGACGGTTTCTGCTTCAATTCCCGCGGCTGTTCTTGCTATGGGTATTATTCGCGTTGTAATGCGAAAAAATTCTATTCTAGAAAGTAATATAGTTCAAACAATCGGTTCGGCGGGAGAATCTCTTGCAGCAGGTGCTATTTTCACACTTCCTGCATTATTCCTTTGGGCGTCAAGCGGAACTATGGAAGCGCCGAGTATGGTAGAAATAACAGTTATAGCTTTACTTGGTGGTTTGCTTGGCGTGCTTTTTATGGTCCCGCTTCGAAACGCTCTTATTGTGCGGGAGCATGGAATTTTGCCATATCCTGAGGGGCAGGCCTGCGCTGAGGTGCTAATGGCGGGAGAACGAGGCGCTTCAAATGCTTCTACTGTTTTTGCGGGGATGGGTGTTGCAGCAATTGTAAAATTTATAATAGATGGATTAAAGCTTGTTGCCGGTGAAATATCGCTGAACATACGTATGTCAGGATATAAGACTGAGTTTGGAACACAGATATATCCTGCGGTTATGAGTGTCGGGTATATTTGCGGTCCGAGAATTTCTTCCTATATGTTTGCAGGCGGTATTTTCAGTTGGCTTGTTATAATTCCGCTGATAGTTTTCTTTGGAGAGACTATGATCATATATCCGGCGTCCGATTCTATCGGGAAAATATTTGCCGAGAATGGAGCAAGCGGAATTTGGAGCACTTATATACGGTATATAGGCGCAGGTGCATTGGCGGCAGGAGGCATCATCAGTCTTATAAAATCGTTGCCCCTTATTGTGAGAACCTTTGTTGCAGCAGTGAAAAGCATTAAAGTGTCTGATATGTCTGATGGAAGCAGAACGTCAAGAGAGCTTCCTATGAAGGCAGTAATTATGGCAATTGGTGCATTAACTATTCTGGTATGGCTTGTTCCTGCAGTTCCTATAAGTCTGGTGGGAGCTATTATTGTAGTGATTTTCGGATTCTTTTTTGCAACGGTGTCATCAAGGATGGTTGGCATTGTTGGAAGCTCAAACAATCCTGTTTCGGGCATGGCAATAGCGACGCTGCTTATTGCAACGTTAATTTTGAAGCTTACAGGATCTGTCGGTATGCAGGGAATGAGAAGTGCAATTGCTATCGGCTCAATTATATGTATTATTGCGGCAATTTCTGGTGATACCTCGCAGGACTTAAAAACAGGATATCTTCTTGGGGCAACACCACGTAGTCAGCAAATAGCTGAGATCATGGGCGTTGTTGCAGCAGCATTTGCAATAGGTGGAACTCTTTATCTTTTGGACTCTGCATGGGGATTTGGTTCTGAGGAGCTGGCCGCGCCTCAGGCAACATTGATGAAATTGATAGTTGAAGGCGTTATGGAGGGAAATCTGCCTTGGACACTTGTGCTCATAGGAGTATTTATAGCGGTAGTTGCAGAGATAGTCGGAATTCCCGTTTTACCCTTTGCCATTGGTATATACCTTCCTATTCATCTCAATTGCTGCATAATGGTTGGCGGACTGGTACGTCTTGCTCTTGAAAAAATCAAGGGTGATAAAAAAGAAAAGATCATCAGCCGAGGAATTTTATTCTCTTCAGGTATGATCGCAGGTGAGGGACTGGTTGGAATTTTACTTGCTCTCATGGCAGTATTCGGCATAGATAAGGTGATAGATCTGGGAGAAGCCTTGAATCTTTCATCTGTAACGTCAAGTCTATTAAGCCTTGTCTTGTTCGGATGTGTGATCGCAGCGCTTGTTTTATTTGCTATTTCAAGAAAAGAGAGAAAAGATGAAGCGAAAAAAGAACGGTAACTATCTTGATCTTGTTCCCGTTATAAGCGAAAAGATAACTTGGGAAGAAGATGAAAAGGGAATCGTAACACTATGTGTAGAGAATAAGGGTTTAATGAAAAGACTGACCCAGGTGATCCTCTTTAAGCCAAAGATGACTTATATTCACCTTGACCGTGAGGGCAGTCTGGTATGGCATCAAATTAACGGAGAGCGGGATATATCGGCTATTGCAACGGAGATAAAGGCAAATGAGGAGCTTGATGGGGACTATTTCTATGAGCGCCTGGCAAAATATTTCTCTATCCTTTACAGCTACGGATTTGTTAAATATAAATAACAAAAAATCTTACAAATTGGGCGATTCTAAATTGTAAGAGCAGCATAAAAAGACCTAAGTGGTAGTAACTACTGAAGATCAAATTATATACCAGCTTCTAAATTTCAAATCGTAATCTTTTATCTGACTATAAATTCTTGGCATAAAAATCCTCCTATGGTAGTTGTTTTAATTCTACCATAGGAGGTATCTTTTTTGATTGCCTGATTTTACCGGATTAGTTCATAAGGAGCAAGATTATTTTGTTATAAAGGTAGAACCACTATTTCTGTTTCATAATTGTTACCAACGAAATATGTAACTTTAATATATTTGCCGTCGTCGGAAAATTCTGCAGAGAGAATGGGATCCGCCATATTAGTTGCTATATTGTCAAAGATAAAATCCTTTTTATAGCTACCGTGAAAAATATCTTTAACAATAAGAGAAGTGGTTGATCCATCGTAATCTCCATAAGCAACATACTCTTTAGTTTCATCAAGAATATAAATATATTCTTCGGAAACAAGGTTTTTCTTTACATCAAAATAACGATTTGTTCGTGTACTGATCCCAGTTCCTGCCTGAACATATACGCGAAGAATATCTTTAGAAATCATTTGGAATTTTGGCTCGCGGATTGATGATGCCTCGAAGAGATTATCTCCGTTTTTGTCAAAAACAGTGTAGGTATAGGTGAAGTTAGAGTCGGTAGGCTTTAGGGTAAACGTAATCAACTCATAGAAATCTGCTGTAACCTTTCATTCTTCTCTTCTATATGGAATAAACTCCGCGTCTATTATTTTGAAACTGTTGCTTGATTTGTCGTATTTCAATGTGGTAACAGCATCTCCAAAATAATCAACGTGGGCACCTAAGCTTGAATAACGGCGGCAAACCAATTCGTATACACTGTCGTTATCTATATCTTCGGGTCGTATGCTATAAATGCAGTCAATAGAGAGAGGAAAGTCAACTATAGGTTTCCCCTGCTCATCGAAATGGTTTCTGAATTCGTTTTGTGCTTCTATAGTAGAAGTGTATCCGGTATAACTATTTTTCACTTCAACATTAAATGGCTCGATTAATTTGGCTGAAAAACCATGAATGTTGTTAAAATAGTCTGAGTAGTATATGGTAGAGATATTCCCATTGCAAACCTTATAAACATATGTACTATGAGAGCCTGCGCCGCCGTTTCCTCCATTATCGATCATAACAAGAATTTCATCACCCGGCTCACCATCTACATCGCAGCAATTTATATATTCACAGGAAAGCCCGAGGGATACTTCTGCAAGCAAAACTTGATCGTCTTTTTCAACAGCTAAGAAAAAATGTTTGCTATTAACATAGAACGGATCTTTTTCTTCAAGCAAATACAATGAACCCTGAGAAATATCGCTGATATAATTTATTTCCACACCGTCAAGCCCTGCGTTTTTCAGTCCATCTGTTTTCCAATTATCAGTTTTTTCTATGCTGTGTTTTTTCAGAGTTGGAGCAGAGTATTGTTGTTGAGATAGTTTTGTATCACATGAATAGTCGGCTACATCAGTTCCGTAAATGTTTTTGATCTCTATAAATCCAAGCCAGCCGGACATATCATCTGTGAACACTTCGGGCATTAATAGTATGGAAGAAACCATAATGGACTTATCTTTTCTGTTGATGTCTACTTCTTCAATACTGCAGCGATAGCTACCACTCCCTGATGTGTAGTAAACAGCTAAAAGAAGATTATTTTCGAAATAAACATTTTCAATAGGGTCGGTGATATCATTTAGAGGATTGGTGCCAAGATGTGAAAGAAATTCTTCCAATTCACCAATATTGGTTATTTTTATGCATCCGTTGCCATCTTCATCTCCACACATATATTTTGCCAGATAAGGTGCATATCCTATTTTTTTGATATCCCAATCTACAGAAAATTCAGAGATGGTTTCTTTTGTGCTCTCTGTACTCTCCACGGTTTCATTATCCGGTGTGGGAATGTCCTCGTTTTTAGGATTTGTCATAAAGCAAACTGTGATGATAATTGCAGAAGCAACAGCAGCTATGATTATCCAGAGAACCGGCTTTTTATAATTGAGAGCGTTTTTGATACGTTCTTTAACGCCAACCTCGCCAAATGCGAGGGGACACGCTGCAATATATCTTCGATTTATGCTACAATCAAGAAGCACTGAAGCATATCGCGCTTTTTCATTTGCGGTTAAAACACGGACAACTTTTTCATCGCAGGCAAGTTCTATATCACGGCAGAGGAATATGTAGGCGATCCAAATCACAGGATTGAACCAATAAACTGCCAGCAAAGCAAATCCAATAGGCTTGATAAGATGATCGCATCGTTTAATGTGGGCTCTTTCGTGAGCAAGTATGTATTGGAGATTATTCTCATCCATTTTGAAAGGAATATAAATCTTAGGCTTGATAAATCCCAAGATGAATGGGGTGCTGATTTTTTCGCTCTGTCTTATATTGTCTCCCGCGGGAACCGAATCACGCACTTTAAATCGCACAACAGTATAACTGATAATGCCGTAGAGGATAACGACGGCTATTCCAAGGATCCACATATTTGATACGGTTTCTATAAACACTTGAAAACGATTTACACTACTATAATTAGGAACAGGAGCAAAAGTTTCGCTGAGTATAGGATTTATTACGTCATTAACGGGATCAAATCCGGTTTGTATCTGGGGGAAATCCTGATGGATGATTTCAGGCGGAATTGTTTCAGCGCTGGGAACAAGGCTGAAAATACTTTCAATAGAAAAGGGAATCGCAAGACGCAATCCAACCAAAAGCCATAGAATGCAAAATAGATTTTTGGGAGCTTTTTTGAATATGCTTCTGCAAAGCAGCACAGCAATAACCATCCAGCTTGCAGTTATACTTAAATTAAAAACTGTTAAGAAAGCATCTGTCATATTAATTGCTCCTTTCTATCATTTTTTTAAGCTCGTCAATTTCTTTTTCAGAAAGCTTTACGTGCTTTGTAAATGCAGAAATAAAGGCAGGAAGAGAACCCTCAAATTTCTTTTCAACAAGTTCGTCTATTTCGGATGCCTGTATTTCGTCCTTAGAAACAAGCGATGTTATAACGGAATTATCATTTTTTAAAACTCCGCGTTCTACGAGGCGTTTTATAACAGTATATGTTGTTGTTCTGGACCAATCCAGCTTTTCTTTGCAGAGCTTTGCAAGGTTGGCGCTGGAAATAGGTTCGTTTTCCCAAAGAATGATGCAAAAACGATATTCACTTTCAAATATCTTTGGCGTTGTCATATATCTCCCTCCTTTTTGTCTAACGTATTAGTCAATTATAGTCTAATGCATTAGACAGTATTTGTCAATAGTTGAGAGATTATTTATATTACAAATGAGATTTTAACTAAAATCTTTAACCCTTTATCGTTCATACAGCTAAGAATATTATTGTTGAATTTAAGTTTAAATAATTAAAGCTCCTGCATCGTAGGCGCAGGAGCTTTTTTCATAAAGTTAAACCACCGGTGCTGCTGGTGGTATTAAAAGGCTTTAGCTATTAGCAGAAAGAATATTTCTTCGGTAGAGATTATGATTTAATATATAAATATTTTTTCAATGCCTCAAAGGAGGTGTCGCTGATAGAATGCTCCATTTTGCAAGCATCCTCCTCGGCTGTTTTTTGGTCAACACCGATGCGGAGCAATAGCTCTGTTATAACGCGATGTCTCTCGTTGATTTTAGAAGCAATTTCAAGCCCAAGCTCTGTAAGATGCAAATGGCCTTCCTCGTCTGAAACAACGTATCCGCCGTTTTTGAGAAGCCCGATAGCGCGGCTAACGCTGGGCTTGGAATATCCCATATATTCGCCTACGTCAACTGAGCGCACGGTATTCAGCTTTTTAGAAAGCACGTATATGGTTTCAAGATACATTTCGCCCGATTCCTGCAGGTGCATATATGCTCGCCTCCTTAATGATAGTTGGCTTATTATAGCATAGTAATCAGTCTTTTTCAAGAGCAAAAACGTATTATTACTAAATCATTTGCTTGACAAATAATCTGCAGGGTAATAAAATGGTTTCATGTTATTGTATAGGTGAATCAAAATGAAGAATAAAAAGCTAATGGCGCTGAAAAGTGCTTTTCCACATACTATTCCCATCCTAGCGGGATTCCTCTTTCTTGGAATGACGTATGGAATTTTAATGAAGGTTTCAGGCTTTCCCATATGGATTTCCGTTTTAATGAGTGTAGTTGTATTTGCGGGCTCAATGCAATTTGTTTCCGTTAATATTCTGCTGTCATCCTTTAATCCCATAGCGGCATTTATGATGACGCTTATGATAAATGCCCGTCATATTTTTTACGGGATTTCAATGCTTGATAAATATGAGAATACGGGTGCAAAAAAGCCTTATCTCATATTTGGAATGTGCGATGAAAGCTTTTCAATAAACTGCTCAGTTGATATTCCCTATGGAGTGGATAAGGGCTGGTTTATGTTTTTTGTAACCCTGCTTGACCAGATGTATTGGATTGCAGGAACAGTTGTTGGAGCAGTTTTCGGCTCATTTATCAGCTTCAACACAGAGGGACTTGATTTTGTAATGACAGCAATGTTTGTGGTTATTTTTCTTGAACAGATACTAAAAGAAAAGAATCATATCCTATCCGCTGTGGGGCTGATCATTTCTGTATTATCCCTTGTAATATTCGGGGCAGATAGTTTTATTATTCCTGCTATGCTGGCAATTCTTGCCGCTCTTACGCTTCTTAGAAAGCAGATAGAAGATAAGGAGGCAGAGAAATGAGTATAATTGAAATGCTGGTAACAGTTGCTGTCATATCTCTTGGAACTATATTTACAAGATTTGCAGCATTCTGGATATTTCCGGGTGGGCGAAAGGTTCCGAAATACGTTCAGTATCTTGGTAAAGCCTTGCCGCCTGCGGTTTTTGCCATGCTTGTTGTATATTGCCTAAAGAACGTTCAGGTGTTGTCAGGAGCTCACGGACTTCCCGAGCTATTGGCAATAATTGTCGTTATATTACTCCATCTCAAGTGGCGCCAGATGCTTGTTTCCATTGTGGGAGGAACTATCTGTTATATGGCACTTGTTCAGTTTGTTTTTGTGTAAAGGGGATATATGAGAAATTTATTTGAATTATTCAGTGTTTTCTTTCGTATAGGGGCATTCACCTTTGGTGGTGGATATGCAATGATACCTCTCATACAGAAAGAAACTGTAGATAATAAAAAGTGGATAAAGGACGAGGATATTCTTGATATTGTTGCAATCGCTGAGTCAACTCCCGGACCTATCGCCATAAATGCAGCAACCTTTGTGGGATATAAGGTGAGAGGCTTCTGGGGTGCATTTTTTGCAACCCTTGGAATGGTCCTTCCGTCATTTGTGATCATTCTTTTAATATCATTTGTGCTGCGCAGATTCGGCGATATAAAAGCAGTTAAATATGCTTTTAGAGGAATTCGCGCAGGTGTTCTTGCCCTTCTTATCAAGGCTTTGATGACTATGTATAAAAAGGTGAAGAAAAACCTTGTGTCATATATAGTGATGGCGCTTTCTTTTGTTTTTGCTGCATTTGTGGGAGTAAAGGTTATTTATGTAATTATAGGATGTGCTATATTTGGTCTTTTGTCCTCTCTTGTAGCGGAAAGGAGAGGGAAGTGATGATATATCTTGAATTGTTTCTCACCTTTCTGAAGATTGGAGCACTAACCTTTGGCGGTGGTTATGCTATGCTTCCGCTTATTCAGTCTGAGGTTTTGGCACACGGATGGATGGAGCAGCAGGCAATAGTTGATTTTATCGCAGTCAGCGAAAGCACACCAGGTCCTTTTGCAGTTAATATGGCAACGTATATCGGCTCTGAAATGGGCGGAGTTTTAGGATCTGTTTGTGCAACGGCAGGAGTTGTTTTACCTTCCTTTGTGATTATTCTCATAGTTGCAAAGTGTTTTGAAAAATTCAAGCAAAGTAAAATTGTAAAAGGCTGTATGTCAGGGCTTAAGCCTGCTGTCGTTGGGCTTATATCCTCTGCTATTTTAACTGTTGCGGCAACAGTATTTGTCCCTGCAGGCCTTTCCGTTGAGATGTTTAATAAAACGGAAGTATACCTGTCGGCTGCTTTGTTTGTCGTGGCTTTGGTATTGGCATTAAAAAAAGTGCATCCGATTCTGATAATCTGTATAGCAGCTGTTGTAGGCATAATCAGCGGATATTTCATATTGTAAAAGATAGAAAAAGTCCTCCTGAATAGGAGGACTTTTTTGCTTGTGAAACGGTAAAACTATAATCACTTGACAAATTGTGGATTTTGAGTGATAATAACTATGTATACATTATATATATAATTTGTATTTTGTCTTAGAAAATTTTATAGGAGGTAAGTAAAATGACAAAGACAAGAATTACTAAAAGAGCGTTGCTCATGAGCGCACTTTCACTTGTGCTCAGCATTTCAATGCTCGTTGGTTCTACTTTTGCTTGGTTTACAGACTCTGTAACAAGTGCAAACAACGTTATCAAGTCCGGCAATCTTGACGTTGAGCTGTACTATCAGGCAGAAGGCCAGAGCGAATGGACAAAGGTAACCGAAACAACAAACGTATTTAAGGAAAATGCGCTTTGGGAACCCGGCTACACTGAGGTTGTAAAGCTTAAGGTTGTGAACGAAGGCTCACTTGCGCTTAAGTATACTCTTGGTGTAAACGTTGCAGAAGAGGTTGGATCCGTTAATATGAACGGTAAGGATTTCAAGCTCTCTGAGTTTATCAAGTTCGGTATTGTAGACGGCGAGGCGGACTACACTCGCGAAACAGCAATTGCGGCTGTTGATGCAAATGCAACAGCTCTGAATACTGCTTATAATACCAACGTTACAGCTCTTGATGCAAAGAACGACACAGACAGCGACGAAAAGATCATAACAATGGTTGTATATATGCCCACAACAGTTGGTAACGATGCAAACCATAAGGATGATGCCGCGATTCCCACAATCAAGCTTGGCGTTGATCTCTTTGCAACACAGCAGACCTCTGAAGCTGACAGCTTCAATAACCAGTACGATAAGAACGCTGTTATCGTAACAACGGCTGCAGAAGCTCAGGATGCACTTGACAATGCAGAAAAGGGCACAACAATCAAGCTTGCGCCCAACGTAAACTACGGAACTCTGTATATCCGTCCCGTAACAGGCAATTCAAACACAATCACAGATTGCGATTATCTTGTTTATAGAAATGAGATGCTCCGCAAGGTTGAAGACATTACAATCGTTGGTGCTCCCGGTGCCGTTGTTGATGCATTTGAAGTAGTATCAGGACATATCGAAGGCAGCACCGGTTACGTTGTTGATATTAATAATCTTGTAATTGATTCCGTTGAATTCAACGACACTTATACAAATGCTCCTCATAGCTATGCAGCTCCTGTGTTCTTTGATCTTTCTTATATCAACGTAGATGGTCTCACAGTTAAGAATTGTAAGCTGATTGGCGATAACGACAAGATGAATCTTGTATATATTTATAGCAGCGGTAAGGTTGCATTTGATAATATCGCGAAGAATATCACTCTTACAGGTAATACTGTTGACGGTATTGCTAGACTTTGCGAGCTTCGTCAGACAGAAAATGTTACTATCACAGATAACGTTATTAATAATACAGCTCTGCATGGTATGCTTCTCACAACTAACGAAGGTACTTATAGCGGTAACGTAACTATTACAGGAAACGTTGCTAACGGACTTGGCGATCGTTTTGTAAGAATGGCAAATGCGGGAGATGCTGTTGTTGTTATCAAGAACAACACTCTCAATGCATATATGGGCAAGGATGCTGATTATATCAAGGTAACTAACGGTAATAACGTAACTATTGAGGATAACGTTCTTGCTTCCGTAGGTGTAAAAAATGCTGAAGAGCTTGCAGCTGCTATGGTTCAGGGCGGTAAAATCGTTTTGACGGATGATGTTGCTGTTGTATCCGATGAAATTTTTGTTACTGTTCCTGCAGGCAAAAGCGTAACTCTTGATATGGCAGGCCATAAGATCGATGCAACTCTGGGTAACCAGGTTGATGGAGTTAAGGCAACAACTGCTGTTATTAAGGTTGAGAATGGTGCTGAGCTTGTAATCGATGGAGACGGCGAGTTTTATATGGCTCCCAATAAGACCACTTCTTATAGCAGCACTATTATTCTTAATCAGGGTGTAACTGTGATTAATTCAGGTAAGTTTGAGGTTATGTCCGGCACAAGCTATTCGGGCGGTTACATTGTTCCCACTATTATTGAGAACAATGCAGCAAATACCAGAAATTGCTCTCCCACACTTACGATCAATGGCGGTACTTTCTCATTTGACAGAAATCTGATCCGCAACTTCCCCGAGAGACTTGGTGGAAAGACTACGATTACGATTAACGGTGGCACTTTTACTGCAACAGATGACGAGGCAGCTATTTGGAATCAGTGGGGCACTCAGCCTCCCAACGCTATTGCACCTGAATTTTTGGATAAGCATCAGATCACAATTAATGGTGGCGTTTTCGAAAACGTTGTGATCACAGACGATTTCTATGGTGTTGAAGGCGCTAATCAGGTTATTGTTGCTGACGGCGTTGACGTTGTTGTTAAGTAATCATACATAGTAACAAAACTTATTTATATGCAGTAAATGCATTTGTGATTCAATAACACAATAAAAACGGCATATCTCAAATGAGATATGCCGTTTTTTGCTGTTTATCCGCAGCCACAGCCGCAGCCACCGCTACCGCTGTTTGTCGGATTATGCTTTGAAACAGAGCTGATTGCAGGAGGACAAAATTCGGAAACGGGGAATTTCATGCTGTGGAAAAGCTTGCAAGGATCATTTTCCTTTGCTTCAATACATTCCTTTTCAGGAACACAGTATTCAACAGCGTTAATAAGATATTGCGCGGGACGCTCAATTCTGATAACAGAGAAGAGACCAAGAGTAACAACAAGCTTGTCGCCCTCTCCGTCGCAAAGTCTGTCGCTGAGACATTGGCAAACGCTTTCCGGAATATCATCGCAGCAGCTGCAGCAGCATCTGCATCTGTGAGGCTCAACAACGTCAGAGTCGAGAATTATAGGCTCAACGGTTTCCAGAACGGCAATAGGGAGATTTGTTGATCTCGAGCATCCGCTTGAGCCGTGATGAGATGGGCAAAATCCTGAGCATCCCGTTGTGCTTTTGAAAACGCTGACGTTTCCTTCGCTGCCAAAAAGAATAACCTTCTTCTCAACAACGCTGATTCCTTCAAATTCTCTGACGCTTCCGGGAGAAACACAAGCTTCGCAGATAATGCGGATATAAAGCTTAATTGTAAGCTGATAAAATCCGCGATTAAAGGGAACAGGGTCAATATCAATATAGGCCCAGATAATTCTAGCTGATTTGGCACGGATAGCGGCACCGCGTTGCAATAGCTCTTCGCCGCAGTGTGTCAGAAAAACGCGAACGTTTTCGAAGCAATCTTTGTCGCGGCAGGAGTCAAGAACGCGGTATGTATCAAGGCATACCATTTCGCGTGAAGACGGGCACTGTCTGTTTTCAGACATTAGTTATACCATTCCTTTCAAGGCATTTTTGAACTGCATTTAGACAGCTTGTTGCTGCCTACGGTAATATTGTATGCATCTTGAAGGGAATTTGATATTTAATCCTCGTAAAAAATATAGTCGGGAAAGCTTTCTGAAAGCATTTTGAAGCCCTCCATAATAGCATAAAAGCATTTGTCAGCCTCTGAATTTCGCGGGCAAACGAATCGGACGTGAACTTCTCCTATGTCAACGTCGGTCATCAGATTTGCAACCAAACCGCGTTCCTCAGCTTCTCTCAGATAGTAGCAAAGAGTGAGACATAGAATTGAAATTGCTGCACACAGCAGATCGGAGCCATTCTTTCCATATCCGGTATGCCCCGTGCAATCAAAGATATGTTCGTCGTAATAATTGTTGTGTGTTATATAGGTCAAGAGAGTATCCTTTCATTTTTTCTCATATAATACAAAACTTCGTCCTTTCCTTCAAAGTCCATCATTGAAAGGCAGATCTCGGCAGCCTCCTTATTTTCTGCGCGGAAAAGTCCCAGCTCGTAAAGTCGGCAGGCAAGCTCGTTTTCAACAGCGCGGGAAAATGCAGTTTTCTTGTACGCGTAGACCTTGATATCGTAAACGGGAGCGGAGAGCTTGCTTCCTTCAACTGCGATGAAATCAATTCCGTCGTTGCCGGCGATTCTGTAATATCGTGGAATAGTGTAAAATTGCTTCAGCAGCTCGATAATAAGCTTGCAGATCTCCTCGAAAACGCGATATGATGCCGAGATCATATCTCTTGTTGTTTTGCTTCCCGCTTCCTGAAGCGCCGCAATAGCACTGGCTGCTGTAACGCCTCCCGTAACCGTGCCCTGAGAAAAGTCTCTGTTGCCAGAGGTCTCCTTCAGTTCATCAATTTTATGCTGCAAAATTGAAACGTAAATTGAAGGCAGAGTGGGAACGTCAATAGGCATAATTGCAGATGAAGGATCTCCTGATCCGGAATAATGAACGAAGGGCTTGTCCCAATCGGCAAACTCCTTTTCGTTTAGAGGTCCGTCTGCGCGAACAAAGAATCTTCTGCCTGAAGCCATCTTTGCATTTTTAACTATTGACGTACCGAGAGTGTCAATTTCTCCCTGAGTTCCCTTCATAGCGTCAATAATGCCGAATCCGCAGGGAGAGCCCTTTATGGGATAGAGCGTGTCAAAAACGAAGGGATATTTGCCGTGATCATAAAAGCCTCTATCTCTGTATTCAGGTGTGTTTTCAGAAGCGTATAGCAGAACGCCGTTGACGAATTTGCAGTAGTGAACAACTGTTTTTGTTCCAACCTTCTTTTTGTAATACCAATCAACAACGGCAGATTTGTCGCTTGTGTCAATGCTGTCGTCGTAGATATATTTTGCAGTGTCAAAGGATGAGCCGCCGAGACTGTCTGTAACAAATGGATAACGGGAAGAAAGAGCCTCGTTATCCCAAAGTTCAATGTGGAAAACGTTTTTTGAGTTCTGAATGTTGCTGACTCCTGATTCCCAATAAAGATTGAGAATATCAACGGGGCGAACGTCAATTCCGCCAAGCCCGTATTCGAGGCTGGGATTCCAAAAAACTCCGTAGCATGCAGTTCCGCTTTTCAGCTTGTCAAACCAGCAGTCTGAATAAACGCTTTCAAAATCGGTTTCCTCAAGAACGCAGGGAAGTATCTGATCAAGTATTTTGGCTGAGTCAAGATCTCGCTTTTCTCTCGGCAGACAAGCGCAGGTTGGGATGTTGTCCATAGCATCTGCGTGCTTGTTTATAATGGAGTTGAAGAGCCAAGCCGAAGGTGTGGTGGATTTTTTTGTAAGATGTCTGAGACGCCACCAGTCTTCGTTTTCAATGAGGCGGGATTCGAGATTAGCTTTTTCAGCCTTGTATTGCTGAAGGGTTTCAATTGCGCGAAGTACAGAGCCTTCGTTTATAACGTTTTTTTCTTTCATAAAAATCTCCTTTAATATGAAAATTGTGAGTATTTTTTCTTGCTTGTGCTGAGCGGGTCAATATCCGGCAGAGCTGCTTGTTGAGTGAGGTCAGGCTTTATTGGTCTTGACATACAGAAATAGCGGAAGGAATCTGCAAAATGATCCTCCTGAGTCGTATCAAGATCTTCAGTTGAATGTTCGCTGTAATTAAGCAGAGGTAATGTGCGTATAGCGTGGCGGCAGGTGTTGAAAAAATAAACCATAGGCTTTCCTTCAGAGTCAAAGCTTAGTCTGTAATGGCATTGCATCCAACCCGGAATACGCTTGTTGTCTCCGGGTTGAAAATAAACAAGATTTCTGTCGGCAGACTCAATGATTGCTTCGCCGCGGGAAGCATCCCAGATTGACGGGTCAGCAACACCCAGTATCTGCTTTCCCGCAAGCCATCGATGCTCGTTTTCAATTCTTTTGATTTCAGCAAATATCTTGTCGGGCGGCCATTTTATTCCTTCATTTGCATCAACGCATCCGTAAAGCTGAAGAATCAGATAAGCTCTGCCGTCATAGTCGATTGCCCACCAATCGCAAGAAAACGGCTTGGAATATCCAAAGTCAAAGCTGCGATAGATGCGCCAATCTCTTGGTATTTCAAAGGGGTCTATAACGTGAGTAAAGCATCTGTCCTTGTAGTGCAGGGGATCGTCTCTGAATTCCTCGAAAAACTGACCTTCAAAAATATTCCAGTCTCCTTCAAGCCAAGCCTTTCTCAGCTTATGCGGCAGAGCTTCAAGCTTTTTAACGTAAAGCGGATCGCTGTCAAGGAGTGCTTTGTTGTCGCTGACAAGACTTTTTATAAAAACGTAATCTTCATTGTCCTTTTGCTTTTTGTCAATAAAAAGCTCTTTGACCCAGTTGTGTCCCACTCCGCCCGGGTTGCAGGTTAAATAAATTCGCTTAGGGAAGCTGTTGACGCCTCTGATACAAGCTCTGATCTTATCAAATGCTTCTTTTGAAAACTGAGTTGCTTCATCAATAAAAACAACGTCAGCTTCTGTTCCTTGGAATTTGTCTAAATCCTTTCTGTATCGGCAATTGGCGAATTTGATGCTTGAGCCGTTCAGAAAGATAAGCTCCTTCTTTGTTTCGGAATAAGTGGCAATACGAGCTGTCAGCTTGCAAAGCTCGTTTATGTGATTAGCCCTAAGCTCAGGGTAGGTTTTACGAATAATAATAATCTTTATGCCCGCATATTTCATTGCAAGAAGCAAAGCTTTGGTTCGAACCGCCCAGCTTTTTCCTCCGCCTCTTGCGCCTCCGAAGGCTGTATAAGTGGCTTTTGATAAAAGGAAAAGCTTTTGCTTTTCTGAAGGAGCTGAAAGCTTGAGCGCTACGTTGCCCATTCTTCCTTTTCCTCCTCAAACGAAATGCTGATTTTGGTCTCGTTTTGATTTGTGTCATCATCTTTTTCAAGAGATTTGATAACTGCGGCAAGCTCCTTGGCGGTTCCCGTAAGCTCCTTAAGCTGCTTTATATCCCGTTCGTCATATTTTTTCATAGTTGCGGCTTCACTTGAAATAATATCGGCAATAACGGAAATAGCAGCCTGAAGCTTTTCATCAGTTGTTTTCTTTTTCATTACTTATAGCATCAGCTCCTTTCTGACAGAAATATGATATATCAACGAAAAAAATATTTCTCCCCATGGGAGTGTCGTTTAACAGAGTTATTTTGCGCTGAATACAATGTAAGAGGGGGCATAAATGAAAGGAGTGAAACTATGTGTATAGCAACGGCAAGAAATATGACCATGGCTATGAAGATACGGGATACATTAGCTCGAAGCTCTGTTAAAGCGGAAATCGTTTCTGTTGACGTTTCAATAACGCGTCATGGATGTGCCTATGGCGTCAGCTTTGATTGTGCTGAAGAGGCTCAGGTGAAGCGTGTGTTGAGACTTCGAAGAGTTGATTATGGTGAGATCATAGGCGGAAACAGTAATAGGTATGAGCGATGAGAGATATTGTTTATCTTGATAATGCCGCAACCACAATGAAAAAGCCGCAATTCGTTGAAAGAGCTCTTGTGAGGTGGTGCAAAAGCGGAAATGCAGGAAGAGGAAGCCATAGAGCAGCTCTGATGGCAGCTGAAAAAATATACGAATGTAGAGAATATGCAGCGAAGCTTTTTAACTCAAAAGCGGAAAACGTTGTTTTCACGTGTAATGCAACTCATGCTTTGAATATGGCTATAAAGGGCTGTATTCCTGATAACAGCCATATAATAACAAGCGATTTTGAGCATAACAGCGTCAGACGGCCGATATTGTCTCTATGCAGAGAAAAGGGATGTAAGCGGGATAAGTTTTCGAGCGGAGATCCTGATATAATATCGAATATAGAAAAGCTGATAAACCGAGACACAACTGCAGTTGTTTGTATTCACAGATCAAATATAACGGGAAGAACTATGCCCGTCAGAGAAATAGGTATGCTGTGCAGAAGACAAGGGATACTATTTATCGTAGATGCCTCTCAAAGCGCAGGAAATGCCCATATTGACGTGGATAGAGATAATATAGACGTTTTGTGCGCAGCGGGGCATAAGGGGCTGTACGGGCCGCAGGGAAGCGGACTACTGGTGGTCAATTGTAATAGCAGAATCAAAACAATTGTTGAGGGAGGAAGCGGATCGGATTCGAGAGACGAGGAAATGCCCGCATATCTTCCCGACAGACTTGAGGCGGGAACTCTTTCAACTGCCAATATTGCAGCTCTTTGCGAGGGAATAAAATTCGTTATGAAAAACGGCGAAGAGAATATTCATAAAAGCGAATGTGAAAAATGGATCCGATGCAGAAGGGCTCTAGATCACAGAAAAATAGAGATATATGACGAAGATATTCCAGGAGCTAATTTTCTTTTTAACGTAAAAGGAAGATCTGCCGCCGAGATCACCTCCGAGCTGGATCGATATGGAATATGCACGAGAGCAGGACTTCATTGTTCGCCTGATGCGCACGAAGCGCTTGGAACTATAACGGGAGGAGCCGTTCGTGCAAGCTTTTCTTTTATGACAACAGATAAGGAAATAGATACGTTTTGTAATCGCGTGAGAGCGTTGCTCTGAAGCAACAAAAGCCTTCTTTGTTACAAGAAGGCTTTTGTCATTGTTGACAAAAAAAGATAAATGTGATAGAATTTTTTTGTGTTGTGATAACAACAGGTTAGGAGAGCTATGGAAGAAAGATTTGAAACGTTCACTTTGCTGATGAACGGAATTAACAGAAGTATTTATAAGCTGAAATCGGCAGAGATGGCTGAGTTTCAGCTGAAAAGCTCCCACGTTTCTTGTCTTTATTATCTCTATAAAGAAGAAATGACAGCAAAGGAGCTTTGCGATCTGTGTAACGAAGATAAAGCAAATATTTCAAGAGCAGTTAAATATCTTGAAGAAAATGAATATCTTGAGTGCAAATCAAAAACTCAGAAGAAATATCAGGCTCCCATCTGTCTGACAGAGAAGGGGAGAGAGGTTGCAAGCAAGCTGGTTGAAAAGATAGACAGCGTTCTTTTGGCGGCAAGCAGCGGTGTCAGCGAAGAGGATAGAAAAATAATGTACCGCAGCCTTTTTATAATTGCTAAAAACCTTGAACAGCTTTGTGAAAAAAATTAAATTAAGATAAAGGAAACAAACAGTATGGAAAAGATGGATCCCAAATATGGGGCTCTGTTTACCCCTTGGAAGATCGGAAACGTTGAGATCAAAAACAGAATCGTTATGTGTCCTATGGGCGGAACATCCCTTTTTGGATGGTTTGAGCTTGGCGGTTGCCATTTTGACCGTGAAGCAGCAAAGCTCTTTCTTGAAAGAGCAAATAACAACGTCGGCTTGATAATTCCCGGAATTGCGCCTCTTCGAGACACTTTCTGGGGAAAGTGGCTCTGGCAGAATCCTAAGATGTTTGAAGACCTTAAAGAATTTATGGACGAGATCCATAAAACTGGTGCAAAGCTCTTTGTTCAGCTGACAGCAGGTATGGGACGCTCCTGGGCTATTACAGAGCTTGTTGCTCCTCTTCATAAAAATAAGTTCACAAGAGCTCTTATTAAGCCTATTATTGATACAAGCCACGAGCTTGCTTGCCCCAGCCCTCAGCCTTCCCGTTGGGCGCACGATATTGAGTGCCCTCAGATGACGGTTGAGCAGATTCATGAGATCATTGAAGCCTTTGCGAAAACAGCAAAGCTTTGCCGAGATGCAGGAGTTGACGGCGTTGAGGTTCATGCCGTTCACGAGGGCTATCTTCTTGACCAGTTTGCAATCGAATTCTTTAACAAGAGAGATGACGAATACGGCGGAAGCTTTGAAAATCGTTATCGCTTTGCAAAAGAGGTTGTCAGAGCGATCAAGGAGTCCTGTGGAGAGGATTATCCCGTATCTCTTCGTTATTCCGTAGAGTCCAAGATGAAGGGCTTCTGCGAGGGGGCTATGCCCGGAGAGGAATATACCGAGGTCGGCAGAAATATGGAGGAATCCGAGAAAGCGGCTAAATATCTGCAGGATGCAGGCTATGATATGCTCAATGCGGATAACGGAACCTACGACTCATGGTATTGGGCGCATCCTCCGATGTATATGCCTGAAAACTGTAACCTTCAGGATGTTGCACATATTAAAAAGTTCGTTGATATTCCCGTTGTCTGCGCAGGCAGAATGGATGCCGAGGTTGGTGCAAAGGCAGTAGCTGACGGCCTTATAGACGGCGTAGGCGTTGCAAGACAGTTCCTTGTTGATCCTCAGTGGATAACAAAGATAATCGAGGACAGACTTGAGGATATCAAGCCTTGTATCTGCTGTCATTCCGGCTGCTTTAACTTCTCATCCTCCAAGGGACACGCTAACACTCAGGATCTTACTGATACAATGGGACTCGCTCGTTGCGCGCTCAATCCTGAAACGATGCAGTCCAAAAAATATAAGCTTGCTCCCGCTAAAAAGCAGAAGAATATTGCAGTTGTTGGCGGCGGTATCGGAGGTATGGAGGCAGCTATCGTTTGCGCGAAGAGAGGCCATAAGGTAGCTCTCTATGAAAAGAGCGATAAGCTTGGCGGCGTGTTTATAGCAGCTGCTGCTCCTTCCTTTAAGGAAAAGGACAGAGACCTTATCGCCTGGTATATCCGCGAGGTTGCAAAGCTTCCCATCGAAGTTAAGCTGAACACAGAGGTTAAGGATATAGCTGAGCTGAACGCAGATGAGGTTATCATCGCAACAGGTGCTGTTGCAAGAAAAATCCCCGTTAAGGGAGCAGATTCTGCAATTGAGGCAGTTGACTATCTCCTTGGAAATAAGGCGGTTGGCGAAAACGTAACCATTATCGGTGGAGGTCTTACAGGATGCGAAATTGCATACGATCTCTATCTTCAGGGCAAGAATCCCACAATCGTTGAAATGCAGGACGACCTCGTAACAACCCCCGGTATCTGTCTTGCAAATACAAGCTATCTCCGCGATTTCTTCAAGACAAACAAAGTGCCCGTTCACCTTGAAACAAGACTTTCCGAAATCACAGATAACAGCGTTAAGGTCGTTGACAAGGAAGGTAAAGCATTTGAAATCCCCGCAGACAGCGTAATTATGTCAGTTGGATATACCCCCGCACCTCTTGCTAAAAAGCAGAAGCACGTTCACGTTATAGGCGATGCTGCAAGCGTTGGCAACCTGAGAACAGTTATCTGGGGCGCGTGGGACGTTGCAATGAAGCTTTAAGAAAGGAAAAAGAAAAATGGCTATGATCCTAAATGAAGAACAGCAGGCGATACTGAACGGCTCAAAGGGCGAAACAATGGCAAAGGTTATGAAAACCCTTGTCATGTATGGTGAAACCTTTGGTGCAGAGCGCCTTGTTCCCGTAACAAGTAAATATAACCATCTCGTAACAAGCTTTGGCCTTAAGGTTATGAGCCCCGTTTACGACCTTATGGAGAAAATCATCGATGCAGGAGTTTCCTCATCTCAGAAATTCTCCGTAGACCCCCGACCCGTAGATAAAAACGTTCCTGCAAACTTCCTTCAGAAGCTTGTTTTTAATAAGTTTATGTACTGTAAGCAGGACTACTATGAGGATCAGCTTAATAAGCTGGGCCTTATGGATGAAAATGCCTTCACCTGCGCTTGCTATATGGACGAGGTGGGAAATAAGCCACAGAAGGGCGAAATTCTCAGCTGGGCAGAATCTTCTGCCGTTGTTTATGCAAACTCCGTGCTTGGCGCAAGATGCAACCGTAACTCAGGTATTATAGACCTTATGGGTTCAATCGTTGGATACGTTCCCGAATTCGGTCTTCTCACAGACGAAGGCAGAAAGGCAACGTGGGTTGTTAAGATCGAAACAACTAAAAAGCCTGAAGCTCAGCTTCTTGGCTCTGCCATCGGTATGAAGGTTATGGAGGACGTTCCTTATATCGTAGGCCTTGATAAATGGCTTGGCAGTGAGCTTGATGATTCCGTTTGCACGTATCTTAAGGATTTTGGTGCGGCAACTGCCTCAAACGGCGCAGTTGGACTTTATCACGTGGCAAATCTCACACCTGAAGCAGTTGAGCTTGGCGAAAGCCTTGTTGCAGAGGGAGCAAAGGAATATATCGTAACTGACGAGGAGCTTGAAAGAGTAAAGAATGAGTATCCTGTTATCTGGAAGGATAAGGATGCAACTCCTAAGCTTTGCTTTATGGGATGCCCTCATATGAGCCTTCAGCAGCTTAAGGACTGGACAGATAAGGTTGAAGCAGGACTCAAGGCGGCAGGAAATAAGAAGGTTCTTATTCCCACTGTATTTACAGCGGCACCCGGAGTGCTTAAGGAATTTGAAAAAACTCCCTATGCCGAAAGACTCAAGGCAACGGGAGTTATCACGTCATATATTTGTCCCCTTATGTATATGAACAATCCTCTTTGTAAGAAGATGCCTGTTATAACGTCATCTAATAAGCTTCGCACGTATACAACAGCTCGTTATTATACAGACGATGAAATACTTATGCAGATCACAAAAGGAGGTAAAAACTGATGAAAACATTTCAGGGAAGAGTAGTGGCGCCCGGATGCGTAACAGCAAAGGCGCTTGTATCCCATGGTGGACTTAACACTCTTGCATCATTCCAGAATGCGCTTCAGTTTGGAGATAAGCAGGCGAAATGCGGAGATCAGAACAACCCCGATCTGTATGGTAAGCCTATGGTAGGCACAGCGCTTTGCCTCCCTCAGACGATCGGCTCAACGACCGGCGGAATGGTGCTTTATTGCGCAGCGGCTATGGGACGTCAGCCTGCATGTATGCTTTTCTCAAAGCCTATCGATTCTCTTGCAGCAGCAGGAGCGATCCTTGCGGACGTTTGGGTAGACGACGTAACGATGCCCGTTGTTGATAGCCTTGGTGAGGAGTTTCTTAACTACGTTAAGGACGGAATGACGATCACCGTTAAAGAAAACGGCGTGGTTGAGGCTGAATAACATAACTTATATTAAAACATCCCCGAAGTCTTTAGACTCGGGGATGTTTTGTATGTGATTATTATCTCGCTGTGCAAACGAAGCTTTTTGCGCCCATATCGTAAAGATAGTGGTGAGCATAATCTGCCTTTTCCGTGTCGTCGAATATTCCGAAAACAGCAGGGCCGCTTCCGCTCATAAGAGAGGTGAGGGCGCCATAGTCAAGAAGCTTTCCGCGGTAAAGGGAGGCTTCCTTGTGCTCTCCCAAAATAACGCTTTCAAACGTATTGAAAACGGAGAGGGAAAGAGCGTTAAGATCATCCATTTCTATTGCCGAAATAACTCTCTGAATATCAGAAAAAGGACGCGCGAGCATCTCTCCGAAGTTGTCGTCAAGCTTTTTGTATGCAGCAGGAGTTGAAACGCCTTCGCCGCCTCTTGCAATAACAACGGTGAAGGGAGTCATAGGCTCAATCTTAGTCATTATCTCGCCAACTCCTCGGCAGAGAGCGCATCCGCCCTCCATACAGAAAGGAACGTCGGCTCCGAGCTTTGCGCCCAGCATAAGAAGCTCTTCCTTTGTGAGAGGCTTGTCGTAAAGCTGATTGAGCGCCTTAAGAGTTGCGCCTGCATCTGTGCTTCCTCCTGCAAGTCCGCTTGAAACGGGGATTCGCTTTTCTATATGGATCTTAGCTCCGCCATTGATACCTGTTTTTTCAAAAAAGAGACGAGCTGCCTTGTGAGCAAGGTTTCTTTCGTCAAGAGGGATTGTGTCCTCGCTTGCGCTGAGAATTATGCCTGAGTCTTCCTTTGTAACATCGACGATGTCGCAAAGAGAAACGGATTGCATAATGCTTTCAATTTCGTGATATCCATCGGCGCGTCTGCCGAGAACGTCAAGATAAAGGTTGATTTTAGCGGGAGCTTCAAGTGTAATGTTGTTCATAGTCAGTGTACCAGCCTGATAAGGAAATTTTGTTTAACGTCAACTGCAACAAGAGGACAAAGCTCCTGGCAGCAATAGCAAAGGATGCAGTCGTTTCGGTTGATTTTTGCCTGCTTTTTACCGTTCTTTTCTACAAGCTCGATCGTGTGCATAGGGCAGGAGCGAACACACTCACCGCAGCCAACACATTTATTATGGTTGATATATGGCTTGGGACTGAAAAAACTTGCAAACTTGCCTCCAAGCAGATTGGGAAGCTGATTCAAAATAGTTTTTCTCTGCGAGTCTGGCGCAACAACGTCGGAAATAACAAGAGAATCAATATCGTCGCCCACAAGGTTAAGCTCGTTTACGGATTTGGGACAAAGTCCTCGCTCCTTTGCAAGCGTTACCATAGGTGCAGTGCCTTCAAAACCGAGAATCTTCTCAGCAGCAAGGTCAAGACAATATGGAGAAAGGGACGTCAGCACAACGTTGAACATTCTGGGATTTCCGCCCGTGGGCCCGTTGCCCTCCATGCCGAGAATACCATCGCAAACGTTTATAAGAATTTTGTTTTTGCGGAGCATTTCAGCAAGATCGCAAAGCATGCTTCTGAAATCCTTTTGATCGCTGTAAGCCGCATGCATTTCAAACTTTTCGATGCCGGGAACAACGCCGAAATAGTTTTTCTGAGCGCAGGACATTTTCGTAAGAGAATGAGTTTTTAATTTGCAAACGTTTAATATAACGTCAGCTTCAGCTATGGGGGAAATAACGTTAAATCGCTTACAGGTAACTCCCTCGGGATGCATCACGATCTGAGCGTCCGTGGAGTAGTTAAGAGGAGCTCCGCAATCTTCAGTTATTCCGCAAACGGAGTAGTGATTTTTGATGGTGGCGGTGGTATAAGGCCCTCCCGCACTTTCAGCGACAATAAGAGTTGTGTTTTCAGCTCCAAACATTTTAAGAGCAGAAATTGCACTTTTAAGAAAAACGGGATGTGTCGTTGCTGCAGCCTCAGGTTTTTTGGAGATAACAAGATTGGGCTTGATGGCGATTTTCTTGCCTTCCAGCATTTCGCGGCAAACTCCTGCCGCCTTCATCTGAGCGAAAATAAGCTCGGTTAGTCCGTCGTCGTATTTTGAGTATTTGTTAATTGCAACAGTAAAATTTTCCAAGGTGAAACCTCTGTTATATTCAGTTTAGGGCGGCTTTTTAAGCCGCCCTTTGATTGTTGATCTGTAAGTTTTCAGGCGTTTTGTTGCCCTATATTCCTCATTAGTATATCATACGGGTTTGTTCTATGCAATAAAATTTACAAAATATAATACTAAAAACGCTTAATATGATTGACTTTCGGCGCTATTAGGCATAAAATGGATTAAGATAAGATGAAAGGAGCATTTCAAATGAAAAAGATGCTTTTTCTCATAAATCCTGTTTCGGGAAAGCTTGTGCTGAACGATAGTCTTATGGAGGTCGTTGAGGTTTTCGCGAAGGGTGATTATGAAATCAACGTCAGACTCACAAAGGACCTTGATGATATGATCGAGGCTGCCGGCAGAGCCTCTGAATATGATATAGTTGTGTGCTGCGGCGGAGACGGAACTCTCAATATTGTGGCAGGCGAAGTATATAAAAACGGTGGAGACACTCTCATCGGATATATCCCCGGAGGAACAACCAACGATTTTGCCAATTCGCGCAGAATTGATATGGTTGCAGTCGGTGCTGCGAAGCAGATCGTCGATGGTAAGGTCAGAAACACAGACCTCGGCATTCTTAACGGAAAGCCCTTTGTGTACGTTGCAGCATTTGGAATGTTTTCTGACGTTTCATATATGACAAGTCGTGAGCTTAAGCAGAACCTTGGACATATGGCGTACGTTATCGAGGGTGTTAAGTCCTTTGGAACAGCTAAGCCTTACAGCGCGAAGATCACATATGACGGCGGTGTTATAGAGGGAGATTTCATATACGGAATGGTCAGCAATTCCCGCAGAGTAGGCGGGTTTGAAATGCCTATTATGCAAAATGCTCTTTATGATGATGGTGAGATGGAGATAGTTCTCGTTCGTCAGCCTAAAACTGCTGCTGATATCCAGAAGATCATCAATATTCTTGTAACACAGACTCCCGATGATAATATGGTATATCTTCTTAAAACAACAAAGGCTCGCTTTGAAAGCGAAAGCGAGATCCCTTGGACTCTTGATGGAGAATACGGAGGCTCTTATAAAGAGGCTGATATTGAGGTCAAGGAAGCCGCAGTTAAAATGATATTCTGATTTTGCTTTAGAGGTGATTATAATGGAAAATATTATGGAATTTCTTCCGTTTTTGATTCCGCTTCTTATTGCGGAGTTTGCTTTGTTTGGATATACACTTTACCATATTTTAACTCATAAGACTTACAAGCGCGGAAATCGCGCTCTTTGGCTTGTGGTAACCATTGTGTTTATGAATTTTGTTGGTCCCATTCTGTATTTTCTTCTCGGTAAGGAGGACTCCTGATGGATATGCTTTCTATCACCGATCTTCATAAGCGTTTTGGTGATAAAGAGGTTCTGAGAGGTGTCAGCCTGACTGTTCCTGAGCATAGTATATTCGGCTTTATAGGTCAAAACGGATCGGGAAAAACCACCACGATGAAAACCGTTTTGGGACTTTTGAACGCCGATTCGGGTGAGATAATAGTTAATGGTGAAAGAGTTGTCTACGGACAGACCTCCACCAATAAATATATCGGATATCTTCCCGACGTGCCTGAATTTTATTCCTTTATGACGGCGTTTGAATATCTTCGCTTTTGCGGTGAGATAAGCTCTGTCAGTCGCTCTGAGAACGAAAAGCGTTGCCGAGAGCTTCTGGAGCTTGTAGGGTTGGCAGATGAAAAGCATAGGATAAAAGGCTTTTCAAGAGGTATGAAGCAGCGCCTCGGAATAGCGCAGGCGCTTCTTAATCGTCCCAAGCTGCTTATATGCGACGAGCCTACGTCAGCTCTTGACCCCGTTGGCAGAAAGGAGATCCTTGATATCCTTGTTGCTGTCAAAGAAGAAACAACCGTGCTTTTTTCAACCCATATTCTTTCAGATGTTGAAAGAGTGTGCACAGACGTTGCATTTCTTAAGGATGGCGTTATAGGTGTTCAAGGAAAGCTTTCTGATATAAAAACAAAATACCGCAGCGAGGAATATATGCTTCTGGTTGACGGTGCAGATGATTTTGAATCATTAAAGCAGCGCTTTGATCGTATGCGCAAGGTTGGTGAAGATCAGCTTGTGTTCAGCGAAAAAGATCATGCAGCTTCAGAGGTTTTGCGCTTTGTTGCAGACAGACACGTTTCGCTTCAGCGCTTTGAAAGAGTTGAGCCAACTCTTGAATCCTTGTTTATGGAGGTAACCGGTAAATGAGATCATTTGTTGCTTTCACGAAAAAGGAAATTTTGGATCAGATACGCTCAGGAAAATTGATGTTTCTTTGCATACTGTTCGTTCTTTTCGGCATTATGAATCCCGCAGTTGCAAAGCTGACTCCATGGCTTCTGGAGGCTATGGCGGATTCCTTGGCGGAAAGCGGTATGACCATAACGGCAGTTGAAGTAAGCGCTATGGATTCATGGGTGCAGTTTTTCAAAAATATTCCTATGGCATTGATAGCATTCGTTTTGCTTGAGAGCAGTATATTCACAAAGGAATATCAGTCAGGAACGCTTATTCTTTCGCTTACAAAGGGACTTGATCGTTATAAAGTTGTAGTTTCCAAGTCTATCGTTCTTTTGGCTCTGTGGACGAGCGGCTATTTTGCCTGCTTTGGAATAACCTATGGATATAATGCTTATTTCTGGAATAATTCAGTTGCAGAAAGCTTGATGTGTTCGATACTTTGCTATTGGCTTTTCGGAGTGTTTGTGGTCGTATTGATGGTGCTGTTTTCAGTTCTTTCAGCTTCAAGCACGGGAGTTTTGCTCGGTGTGGGAGGAGTAACGGCGGTATCCTATCTGCTTGGTCTTATTTCCAAAATAAAGGACTATCTTCCTACGATGCTGACAGACGGAAACTCGCTTATCTACGGTGCCCTCGTGCCCGACGATTATATTAAGTCAGTTGCAGTTGCATTTGGAATTATCCTTGTGTCTTTTGCAATCAGCATCCCCATATTCAATAAAAAATCATTGTAAAATAAGGCGTCGCATATGCGGCGCCTTTGTTGTTGACTTTGTACTGAAAAAAGGGTACAATGTATTCATTAAGAGCTTGGAGATTTGTATGAAAAAATTACTTATAGTTGATGGAAACAGTATCCTTAACAGAGCGTTTTACGGAATCCGCCCCCTTACAACAAAGGACGGTATACCGACAAATGCTGTTTACGGATTTGTAAATATTCTGAAAAAGCATATCGATGCACTCTCTCCCGATTATCTTGCATGCGCCTTTGATATGCGAGCTCCCACCTTCCGTCATAAAATGTACGACGGATATAAGGCAACGCGAAAGGGAATGCCTGATGAGCTTGCAGAGCAGCTGCCTATTGCTAAGGAGGCAGCATCTGATATGGGCTTCAAGGTTCTGACCTGTGAGGGCTGGGAGGCAGACGATATTCTTGGAACTCTTGCAGGAATGGGAGACTCAGATGGAGAAATCCATTCATATATTCTCACAGGAGACAGAGACTCACTTCAGCTTATAACCCAAACAACCAGCGTTGTTCTTGTGAAAACGAAGGAGGACGTTGTTTATACGCCTGATAAATTTTTTGAGGAGTATGGCATCACGCCAGAGCAGTTTGTTCACGTAAAAGCGCTGATGGGGGACACCTCAGATAATATTCCCGGAGTTAAGGGTATCGGTGAGAAAACAGCACTTAAGCTTATTTCTGTTTCAGGTAGCCTTGATGGTCTTTATTCTGATGAAAAGCTTGGCGGAGCAGGGAAGTCAGCATGTGAAAAGCTTCTTGCTGATAAGGGAAATGCATATATGTCATATGATCTTGCTAAGATAAGTCGTCAGGCTCCCGTAGGAGTTGATATAGTCGATCTTGAGGCATCTCCCAATAATAAGGCTCTCTCGGAATTGTTCGTTCGTCTTGAGTTTTCTGCTCTTCTTAAAAGATTCGGACTTGAAGAGTCTGCGTCGGAAAAAACAGAAAATAAAATAGAAATCCCTGAGCTGTCTGATATGTCGGTATTAAAGGGAGAGATTGCAGCGTTTGCTTCAGAGAATAAGATTTATCTGTCAGATGGAGCAAATCGAAGCTGTGTGGATATAGAGGATGCAAAGGCGCTGCTTGAGGGCGGAGTTGTTTGTCATGATTATAAAAAGCTTTGCATCGCGTGTTATCCGTACGGTATAGAACCGAAATGTATTTTTGATACAATGACTGCAGCGTATCTCCTTTCACCCGGAGAAAGCTCATATCCCATATCTAAGATTGCGCTTCGTTATTTGGGCGCAACCGCATCTGAGGATTGCGATGATTGGTATTGCTGCCTCTGCTATCCCGAGCTTAAAGCAGAGCTTGAAAAGGAGGGAATGTCAAAGCTTCTTTATGAAATAGAGATTCCTCTTTCTCCCGTTCTGGCATCAATGGAGATTCTGGGATTTAAGCTTGATGCGGATGGACTTCACGGATATATAGACAGCCTTAAAGCGCTTATGCACCAGACGGAAGAGAGAATTTATATGCTTGCGGGCAGAGAATTCAATCTTAATTCGCCCAAACAGCTGGGAGAGGTTCTCTTTGAGGAAATGGGGCTTCCCGCTTTGAAGAAAACCAAAACGGGATATGCAACCGATGCCGAAACTCTTTCAAAGCTGAGAGCGGGAAATCCTATCGTTGAGGACATTCTTTTCTATCGACAGGTGGCAAAGCTGGTCGGTACCTACGGTGAGAATCTTATAGAGCTCTGTGATGCAAACGGAAGGATCCATACAAGCTTTAATCAGACGGGAACAGCAACAGGCCGTCTTTCTTCGGTTGATCCTAATTTGCAAAATATTCCCATAAGAACAGAGCTTGGTCGTGAGCTCAGAAAATTCTTTGTTGCCAAAAACGACGATTACGTTTTGCTTGATGCCGACTATTCGCAGATCGAGCTTCGCCTTCTTGCCGAAATTTCCGGCGACGAGGTGATGAGAGAGGCGTTTATCTCCGGTGAGGATATACACGCTTCAACTGCATCAAAGGTGTTTGGTGTTCCTCTTGCAGCAGTAACGAAGGAGCTTCGCTCAAGAGCAAAGGCTGTAAATTTCGGTATAGTGTATGGAATCGGAGATTTTTCACTTGCTCAGGATATAGGAGTTTCCCGAAAGGCAGCAAGAGAATATATCGACAGCTATCTTGCAACGTATACTAAGGTTGACGAATATCTTAATAACACAAAGGCTGAGGCAAGGGAAAACGGTTATACGGTAACGATGTTCGGACGCCGCCGCCCAATACCCGAGCTTGCAGCAAAGAATAAAAATCTTCAGGCGTTCGGGGAAAGGGTTGCCATGAACAGCCCTATTCAGGGTAGCGCGGCAGATATAATCAAGATTGCAATGATAGGCGTATATAAAGCGCTTAAGGACGCCGAAATCGATGCAAGACTGATTCTTCAGGTGCATGACGAGCTTATAATCGAATGTCATAGAAGCGTGGCAGAGAAAGCGTCTGAGATACTCAGAGAGCAGATGGAAAATGCGGTTAAAACAATAGTTCCACTTACAGCTGAAGTGTCAGTCGGCGCGAATTGGCTTGATGCTAAATAAAATAACAAAAGGACTTTTGGGCACGGATATGTCAAAAAGTCCTTTTTTAGTCGATTGTATGGTAATTTGGTGTGAAAAATAGCCCAAATAGCGTTGCTAATGTTGCCAGACTATTGTGCAAGATGTAGAAAAGCGAATTAGAGGTTAAAGGATTTATAAAATAACTTTCATAATTCGATAAAATGTGGTACAATTGAGCATAAGTATTTCTATATGAAAATCTATATAAAATCTATATTATTTTTTCTTTGTGTACGGAGGAGAATATGGAGCGCTTAAACGGTGAGCTTGGCATTATTGCCATGAGAGGCTGCGAACAGTTTGTTGAGGTAGTAGATTCATATCTCAAGCAGTGGAGACGTCATGATGACGATCAGGATTTTGTAATGAACGCTGATTGTATCAGATTCGGTTCCGGTGAAGGTAAGGCTATGCTTCACGATTCTGCAAGAGGCCATGATATTTATATCATTTCCGATTGCTTTAACTATGGTGTTGAATATAAGATGCAGGGCAGAATGGTTCCCATGAGTCCTGACGATCATTTTGCAGATCTTAAGAGAGTTATTGCATCTGTTGCAGGTAAAGCAACAAGAATTTCTGTAATTATGCCCATGCTTTATGAAGGCAGACAGCATAAGAGAACAAGCAGAGAAAGCCTTGACTGTGCTCTTGCACTTCAGGAGCTTGTATCCATGGGTGTTTCCAATATCATCACTTTTGATGCTCACGACCCCAGAGTTCAGAATGCGATTCCCCTCAGCGGATTTGATAACATCCGTCCTTCCTATCAGATGCTTAAGGCTCTTGTTCGCGCAGTGCCCGACGTTCGCTTTGATAAGGACAGCATGGTGTTTATATCTCCCGATGAAGGCGCAATGGGCAGAAGTATGTATTATGCATCTCTTCTCGGAGTTGACCTCGGTATGTTCTATAAGAGAAGAAATTACGCTGTTGTAATCGACGGTAAGAATCCCATCGAGGCTCATGAATATCTCGGAAGAAGCGTTGAAGGTAAGGACGTTATCGTAGTTGACGATATGATTTCCTCCGGCGATTCTATTCTCGACGTATCCGCACAGCTTAAGGCAAAGGGCGCGCGCAGAGTATTCCTCTTCGTAACGTTCGGTCTCTTTGTTTCCGGCCCCGGCGTTTTCGATCGCGCATATGAGGAAGGCCTCTTTGATAAGGTGTTTACAACAAACCTCACATACACAGATCCTGAAATTCTTGCTCGTCCTTGGCATGAATCAGTAAATATGTGCAAGTACGTAGCATATATCATTGACACACTCAATCACGATTCTTCTATTTCCACTCTGCTTAATCCCGTTCAGAAGATCCATAATCTTCTTGACGCGCAGAATGCAAAGACAGCTAATAACTGACCATAAGGTCGAAAAAGGATGAAGCGCGGCTTTGTCCTTTTTCGCCGTTTATATCCCTCGCGAAAAAAGAGGGAAAAGAAAGGAAAATACAAATGCTTGATTTTAAGAATCAGCTTTCAAGCCTTGCAGCAGCTGCAGCAGCGGAGAAATTCCCTGGCTGTGAGCTTACGGCAGAGGCAGTTTTTGAAATGCTTGAATATCCTCCCGATACAACTATGGGAGACGTGGCTCTTCCTTGCTTTAAGCTGAGCCGCACACTTCGTAAGGCTCCTCCTATGATCGCAAAGGACCTTTGCGAAGCTATGACAGGCAAGGGCGAAGGCGTTATCGCTTCCGTAACTGCCGATGGCGGATATCTCAATTTCAAGATATCCACAGACTATCTTGTAAATAACGTTCTCCTTGCAATTGAAGATAAGGGTGATATGTATGGCTCAAACGGTATGGGTGAGGGCAAGACAGTAGTGCTTGACTATTCTTCTCCCAATATCTCAAAGCCTTTCCATATCGGACACCTTGGAACAACTGTTATTGGCCACTCTCTCAAGCTTCTCCATGAGTTTGAGGGGTATAAGTGCGTTGGTATCAATCACCTTGGCGACTGGGGAACTCAGAATGGTAAACAGATCGTTGCTTTCAAGAGATGGGGCGATCGTGAAAAGGTTGAACGTGAGGGAATTGACGCTCTCGTTGAACTTTACGTAAAATTCCATGCTGAAGCTGAGCTTGATCCTTCTCTCAACGACGAGGCAAGAGCTGAGTTCAAGAAGCTTGAGGAGCACGATCCTGAAAATATCGCTCTTTGGAAGTGGTTTATCGACGTAAGCTTCAAGGAATATGAGGTAACATATGATCAGCTTGGTATCTCCTTTGATAGCTATAACGGAGAAAGCTTCTATACAGATAAGATGGCGGAGCAGATCGAAAAAATGAAGGATATGGGCCTTCTTAAGCTTGATGACGGTGCATCTATCGTAGATCTTGAAGAATACGGTATGCCTCCTTGCCTTATCCTTAAGCGCGACGGCTCAACACTTTATCCCACTCGTGATATTGCCGCTGCCGTTTACAGAAAGCGCACTTACGACTTTGATAAGTGTATTTACGTAACAAGTAACGGTCAGACCCTCCACTTTGCGCAGTGGTTCAAGGTTGTTGAAATGATGGGCTATGATTGGGCTGACAAGCTTATTCATATTCCCTACGGTACAGTAAGTATCGGCGGTGAAAAGCTTGCCACAAGAACAGGTAACGTTATTCTCCTTAAGGACCTCTTCCGTCAGGCAATCGAAAAGGTTACGGAGCTTATGGACGAAAAGAACCCCAACCTTCCTGATAAGGAAGCGGTTGCTGAGGCAGTCGGTGTTGGCGCAGTTGTTTTCCACTATCTGTATAATAACAGAACAAGAGACATCAACTTTATTCTTGAAAACGCTCTCAGCTTCGAAGGAAGCACAGGTCCCTATGCTCAGTATACCTATGCAAGAACCTGCAGTATTCTTGAAAAGGCAGGCGAGCTTGCAAAGAATGACGTTGTGATCACAGCAGATGAAGAAGCAGACGTTCTTAAAACTCTCAATCGTTTCCCTGAAAAAGTTCTTGAAGCAATTGACGAATATGAGCCCTCTGTTATCACAAGATATATTATCGAGCTTTGTACAGCGTTTAACCGCTTCTATCATAACTGTCCCATTATTTCAGCAGAGGATGAAGCAACTCGCAATACACGTCTCAGAATCACTTCAGCTGTGCAGACGGTTCTCGGTCGCGCACTGAGCCTCATTTGCATGAAGGCGCCTAAGAAGATTTAACGCTGTTAAATTAGAAGTGAAGAAGAAATGAAGAAAACCGAAAAAGGTTTTCAAAAAATAAATATACGGAGAATGTTCTCCGAAGGAGTTAAATATGTCCGGACATTCAAAATGGAATAATATTAAAAATAAGAAGGCGAAGACTGACGCCCAGAAGGGTAAGATCTTCACAAAGATCGGTAAGGAAATTGCAATTGCAGTTCGCGACGGCGGAGCAGACCCCAGCGCAAATGCAAAGCTTCGCGACCTTATCGCAAAGGCAAAGGCGAATAACGTTCCCAATGATAATATCGACCGCGCTATCAAGAAGGCAGCAGGCGGTGAGGTTGCAAACTACGAAGAGGTTGTATACGAAGGATACGGCCCCTCCGGCGTTGCTGTAATCGTTGTTGCTGCAACTGATAACCGTAACCGTACAGGCGGAGAGGTTCGCCACTTCTTCGATAAGTACGGCGGAAACCTCGGTCAGATCGGATGCGTTTCCTTTATGTTTGACGATAAGGGCGTTATCATCATCGAAAAGGACGACGCTATCGACGAGGATACTCTTATGGAAGCATCTCTCGAAGCAGGCGCAGCAGATTTTGCATCTGACGGCGACGTTTATGAGATATTCACAGAAACATCTGACCTTACAGCAGTAAGAGAGGCTCTTGAAGCAGCAGGATATACAATCCTTTCTGCTGAAAATGATAAGATTCCTCAGAACTATATCACACTTGAGTCTGCTGACGATATTAAGAATATGAATCTTCTTATCGAGCACCTTGAGGATAACGACGACGTTCAGGATATCTATCACAACTGGGAAAACTGCGATGAATGAGATAGGCTTTCCCGGATTGGGACTTGACCCCATACTGATAGACAGCACAGCGTTCTCAATCTTTGGACGCGAGATAAAATGGTACGGTATAATCATTTGCCTTGGAATGATCCTAGCTTATTACTACGGCTGGACAAGATCAAAATATGAGGGAATAAAAACCGATGACCTTATTGACCTTGCTCTTGCCCTTATGATTTTCGGAGTTGCAGGAGCCAGAGTGTACTATATCATATTTGAGCTTGATAGCTATATCGCAACGGGCGGAAACTTCTTCTCAAATTTGTGGAATACGATTCTCAATATGTTCGCTATCCATAAGGGCGGTCTGGCAATCTTTGGCGGTATCATAGCAGGATTCTTCACAGCTATGATCGTGGCTAAAAGAAAAAAGATACGGTTTCCCATTCTTCTTGACGTGCTTGCTCCCTCTGTTATGATCGGTCAGATGATCGGTCGTTGGGGCAATTTTATGAATGGTGAAGCGTATGGCACGGAAACAACTCTTCCTTGGAGAATGAGCATTACAAAGGTGCTTTCAAGTGGATTCAGAGGAACAACTATTGAGGTTCATCCCACGTTCCTGTATGAGTCTCTTTGGAATCTTATAGGCTTTGTAATAGTAGCAATCTTTTATAAAAAGAAAAAATTTCATGGACAGTGGATTTGCTTCTATCTTGCTTGGTATGGTCTTGGAAGAGCGCTGATCGAAGGCCTTCGCACAGATAGCCTTATGATAGGCCCCTTCAGAGTGTCTCAGCTTGTAGCCATTGGGATCTTCCTTGCAGGAACGGTTCTTCTGGCGCTTGGAATGATAAAAACCGCGAAAGAGGATAAGTGATGGCGCATATAATAGACGGTAAAAAAATAGCAGCTGCAACACGAGCTGATATTTCAGAAAGAGTAGCCGAGTTTGAAAAAGCGAACGGCTTCAAGCCGGGTCTTGCTGTTGTTATCGTTGGCGAAAATCCTGCTTCTCAGGTGTACGTCAGAAATAAGAAAAAGGCATGCGAGGACGTTGGAATGTATTCCATCGTGATTGAAATGCCCGAATCAACAACTCAGACTGAGCTGATGGCAAAGATAGAGGAGCTTAAGAGCGATGAAAAGGTGCACGGTATCCTTGTTCAGCTTCCTTTGCCCCGACATCTGGATGAGGAGGCAGTTATTGCAGCTATACCTCCTGAAAAGGACGTCGATGCGTTTCACGCCCAGAACACAGGTAAGATCATGATTGGCGATTTTGACTTTCTCCCTTGCACACCCGCCGGCGTTATGAAAATGCTTGAATATGAGGGCGTTGAAATTGACGGCAAGGAGTGTGTGGTTGTCGGAAGAAGCAATATAGTAGGTAAGCCTCAGGCGATGCTGCTGCTTCATAAAAACGGAACAGTAACTGTCTGCCATTCAAAAACGAAAAATCTTGCAGAGGTAACAAAGCGAGCAGATATCCTTGTTGTAGCGGTTGGCAGAGCTGATTTTATCACAGGAGATATGATCAAACCCGGAGCTGTCGTAATCGACGTTGGTATGAACCGCAGGGAAGACGGAAAGCTTACAGGCGATGTTGATTTTGAATCAGCAGAGAGGGTAGCAGGTATGATAACCCCCGTGCCCGGAGGCGTTGGTCCTATGACTATTACAATGCTTCTTGAAAACACACTTACAGCAGCAAAAAAATCTGTAATAAAGTAAAAATTATACTTGACAAGCTATATTTGTCGAGGTATAATATAAAATGCCGCGTGGTATGGGTAGAGTAATAGCGAAAGCTAACCCGATCCAGCGAGACAATATGAAAGAGAGGTGCTTTTCAAATGTACGCAGTAATCGAAACAGGCGGAAAGCAGTATAAGGTCGCAGAAGGCGACGTAATCTTCGTTGAGAAGATGGGCGCAGAAGAAGGCGCAGAAGTTAAGTTCGACAAGGTAATTCTTGTAGGCGATGAGAACGGCGTTAAGGTTGGCACACCCAATGTTGACGGCGCAGTAGTAAACGGCAAGGTTCTCAGAAACGCAAAGGGTAAGAAGATCTACGTTATGACTTACAAGCCCAAGAAGAATGAGAAGAGAAAGCTCGGCCACAGACAGCCCTACACTAAGGTAGAGATCACAAAGATCGAGGCATAAGGTGACTAAAGTTAAATTCTTCCGCCGTGATGGACATTATTACGGGTTTGAAGAAACAGGTCACGCAGGATATGGTGAAGCAGGAGACGACGTTCTCTGCGCAGCACTTTCCGCAATGACTATGCTTATTATCAATTCCATTGAAATCTCCTATGCTGCAGAGGTGCAGTATGAGGTAGACGAGGGAGCAACACGCATTTCAGTTAAATGTATGGAGGCTCTCCCCGATTATTCAACGGACGAAAAGAAACAGTATGCGATTTCAGGACTGTTTCAGGGCTACTTTTTCCAGCTGAACGACCTTGTAGAAGAGTATTACGACTATCTCGAGGTTGAAGAGGTTGACGAGTAAGCTTTATCTTAAATTTTTCATGGAGGTAAAAACAATGCTTAGAATTAGTCTTCAGTTTTTTGCACATAAGAAAGGTGTAGGTTCTACAAAGAACGGCCGTGACTCCGAATCCAAAAGACTTGGTGTTAAGAAGGCTGACGGTCAGGGTGTAATCGCTGGTAACATCATCGTTCGCCAGAGAGGTACACACATCCATCCCGGTAACAACGTAGGCCGTGGCTCCGACGATACACTGTTCGCTCTCATCGACGGAACAGTTAAGTTCGAGCGCATCGCAAAGGGCAGAAAGCAGGTTAGCGTTTACGCTGCTGAGTAATTGCTCGTAAATTGCACATAAGCCGTCCAAATGGGCGGCTTTTTTGTTTTTCTATTTGTTATATTTTGTTGTAATACATTAAATTGTGTGGTATACTAATACTGATTAAGTATGTTTTTGAATAGTTGGGAGGGAACTGAATTGAAAAAAATAATATCAGCTATTCTTGTAATAATTATGGTGCTTCTCAGCTCGTGCATGGTGCGACCGTTGGATGAGGAAAAGGCAAAGGAAACAAAGCCTGTAATAGCGGAAACCGAACCTGCTACGGAGCCTGAAGAAACCGTCATCGAAACTGAAACAGAGGCGGAAACAGAAAAAAAGGAAGACGTTGTAACTAAAGCTTCATTTGTTGGCTGCGGTGATAACATTGTTTATTTCGGAACCTATCGTGATGCTAAAAGTCAGGCTGTTTCAGGTGGCAGAGAATATAATTTCCGTCCTATGTATTCTGAGGTTGAAGGAATAATCAAAGCGGCAGATTTGGCGTTTATAAATCAGGAAACTGTTATTTCCAATAGTAATCCGCCTCAGGATTACCCCAATTTTAACAGCCCCGTAGATATTGCTGACGACCTTGTTGACGTTGGATTTGATATAGTAAGCGTTGCTAATAATCATATGCTGGACCAAGGTGCATTAGGACTAAAGGAAACCTATGATAACTGGAAAAAGCGCAACGTAACGTTGGTTGGATGCTATGAGGAAAACGATAGCGGTAAGTACGTAACTTATATTGAGAAGAACGGAATTAAAATAGCTGTTCTTGCATATACCTATGGCACTAACCTTGGCGAAGATCCTGCAAAATACGGTCTTTATGCATCATATCTTAAATATGCAGATCTTGAAGGCGAAATAAAAGAGGCAAGAGCTAATGCAGATTTTGTAATAGTCAGTGCTCACTGGTGGCTGGAGGAAGGCAATTTAGAGCCTAATGACCTCCAGAAAGAATATGCACAGAAAATTGCCGATTATGGAGCAGACGTTATAATCGGACATCATCCTCACGTTCTTCAGCCAATTGAGTGGTTGGAAGGTAAGGATGGAAACAAAACTCTTTGTGTATATTCACTTGGAAACTTCTTGCACGAGCAGGCATATGAAAAGAACGTGCCCGGAGGAATGATAACCTTTGATATCGAGAAGGTAAATGATGAAAGAGCAACCGTCGAAAACGTTTTGTTCATACCAACTGTCTGCCATTATCCTAAGAGTTTCTACGGTAATAAGATATACCCTCTTGAAAACTATACCGAGCAGCTTGCGAATGCCCATGCCGTGAGAACCTATTATAATAACTCTTTATCCCTTGAGGGACTTATTTCCATTGTTAAGAAAACTATAAGCGCAGAGTTTCTGCCTGAAAGCTTTAAGTAAGGTGATAATATGATCAAAAATATATCAATAGTGTTGCCGTCCTATAAGCCCGACGAAAAGCTTGAAGCAACAGTTGTTGGATTTATCAACTCCGGCTTTGAGGATATAATCGTTGTGGACGATGGCGGCGGAGCTGAATATAAGGCTATCTTTGAGAAGGTTGCTGCTTATCCTCAGTGCACTGTGCTTACTCACGAGATAAATCGTGGCAAGGGCGCAGCACTTAAAACTGCATTTAAGTGGTATGTGGAAAATAGAGACGGACTTGGGGTTGTAACTGCCGACGGTGATGGTCAGCATACCCCTGAGGACACTTATAACGTAGCAGCAGCAATGATAGATAGCGATAAAATCATTCTCGGTGTTCGTGATTTCAGCCTTCCCGATATTCCTGAAAGAAGCAAAAAGGGAAATAATATAACTTCAAACGTTTTCAAGATATTTGTTGGTATGAATATTACGGATACTCAGACAGGTCTTCGTGCTATTCCTGCGAAATATCTTGCAAAGATGTGCGAGATTTCAGGCGATCGCTATGAATACGAAACAAATATGCTTCTTTATATGAAGCGTTGGGGCTTTGCCTTTGAGGAGGTAAAGATCGAAACTGTATACATAAACGAAAACGAAACATCACATTTTCGTCCCGTAAGAGATTCTATGAGAATATATTCTTTGATTTTCAAATATCTCTTTTCGGGAATGTTTGTAAAGTTTCTCGGCAGCTCAATGGTCAGCTTTGTAATAGATTATGGTCTTAACATAGTGCTTCAGCTTCTTTTGCGCGTTGTATGTCCTGAAGCTGTTGCAGTTTCTGCCTCATACGTTGGAGCAAGAGTTGTTTCATCTCTTGCTAATTATTCAATGAACAGAAGGATTTTTGCAAGTAAGAGCTCCGTAAAGAAGTCAATGCTTCGTTATTATCTTCTTGCATTGAACATTATGGTTGTGGGAAGCGTGTCTGTAACAGTTCTGTCAGGTGTGGCTAATGAGCTGACGGCTATTAGCTCTATGTTTGCAAAGTTCGGTGAAAACGAGGTGAAAACCATCGTTTCAACTGCTATCAAGATGCCTGTTGATGTGATCTTATTCATTCTCAGCTATAACGTTCAGAAAAAGTACGTTTTCAAAGAGGGTAAAAATTAATGAGCGAAGAAAAAGTGATTGTTAATATCCCTGAAGACGAACTCGTTTCTCCAATAGAGCCCCCTGTTAAAAAGAAGGAGAGAAAGCTTGGTAAATACATATTCAGAGCGGTGCTGTCTCTTTTCACAGCAGCTATAATTTGTGTGTATGCACTTCTTTCTCTTTGTCATACAGTAGCCGTAGGTCCAAGTGAAACTGTTCGCGATCTACTTGTGCTGTCAGCCTTGCAGGCAAGCGCGACCAAGTGGGTTCCGGGACTGTTCCTTGATGACGAAACTGTTCTTGCAATAAGCCAGAAGAGTGAGATAGTCGTTGAGGATGCTGTGTCTCTCAGTGATTATGATAAAAAAACCGAAGAAGAGATAAAGGCTGAAGCGGACAAATGGGCAAATGCTAAGGACGGTATCATATATGAAACCGTTGCAAAGTCAACCTTCAAGGCTTACGTTGTGCTTGTACGCGATCCTTCAAGAGTCTTTGCAGGAGTTTCCTCAGAGGATTATACAAATGCAACCGAGGGTATAACAGTTTTTGCGGCAGCAGAGAAGTATAATGCACTTGTTGCTATAAACGGCGGAGAGTTTGCAGATGCAGGCGGTGTCGGAACGGGCTATGCTCCCGTTGGTCTTACGTATTCAAATGGAGAATGTGTCTGGGACGATGGCGCCAGAAGAACCTTTGTTGGTTTTACAAAGGATAATAAGCTGATTGCCAGCGAAACTATGACAAGAGAAAAGGCAGATGAGCTTGGTATGCGCGACGGAGTCAGCTTTTTGAACGGTAATACTCTTATTACCTGTGAAAACGATACTGTAACAAGATATTATGCCGACTCAAATAACGGCGCGGCACAGCGTACAGCAATCGGACAAACAGCCGACGGTACAGTTATTCTTATAGTAACCGACGGCAGAAGCGCCAGCAGTATAGGTGCAACTCATAACGATATGATAGACCTTATGGTGTCATATGGTGCAGTTTCAGCAGGTATGCTGGATGGCGGCTCATCTTCCGTTATGTATTACAGAAATTTCCATGAAAAGCTGGGAATTGATTATGATTCCCTTAGCGAATACGGCAAAAAGGGACTTGTAAATAATTACGTTGCTTTCACGTCTCCCAGAAGATGCCCCACATATTTTATAGTTTCGGGGGTGGAAGAATGAAAGAACGTAAATTTCCATTGTTCTGGTGCATATACGGTGCGCTTGTTGTGATCGCTTTGGTAGTGATCCAGATTGCTATGGGTCAGCTGAACGTGTATCTGGAAAAATATGAAGCTTCTCAGCCCAAGCACGCGGCGAAAGCAGTTTTTGATGCTAATTTTGCCGACTTTGACCCTACAAAATATCTTGAAAAATTTGATGATAGCATATTCGGACTCGAAACAAGAGAAAACGTTGCGGCATATCTCAGTGAAAAAACAAAAGGAACTGAAATATCCTATTATAGCGTTTCTTCCTCTGAGAGCGGTGTATATAAATATGCAGTAAAGTCTGATAATATCAAAATTGCGGAATTCACTCTTGTTGAAGGTGTTGGCGAAGACGGCTTTAATAAATACACTGAGGGCGAATTCAGTATATATTTTGCGGCAAATGAGGACGTGGTCGTAACCGTGCCCAAGGGTGCTGTGGTTATGCTTAACGGACATACTCTTGATGAAAGCCACGTAGCTGAAACTGATATTCCTGATGAGCATAATGGGTTCCTGCCCGAAGGTGTTGAAGGGATGTTTTATACTAAATATAAGGTCAGCGGATTTGTTGCGTCGCCTGAGGTTGAGGTGAAGTATAACGACGCGCCTCTCAGTCTGATTGAGACGGATGATGGCTTTGAATCAGCTAAGGCGTATAACGAAGCGCTGAAAGCGGAATACGCTGAATACGTGCTCTCAGCCCTTAGAAATTATGCAACTTACATACAGGGCAGATATAGCGACGGTGGTGTAACTCTGGATATGGTGGTTAAATATTTTGATCCCAGATCCGAGATATATGCAACAGTTAAAAGAGTTTCCAATAAGTACGTAAACTCCTATGATTCCTATGAGTTCAAAAACGAAAAGGCGGAGGAGTTTATTCAGTATGATGAAAACACCTTTTCCTGCCGTGTCTCCTTTTCTCAGGTGCTTCACCTGAAGGGGGCTGATGATTATATTGATAACATTGACTACACACTCTATCTTCGTAAAGTGGGGGATAAATTCCTTATCTACGATATGGAGCGACAGTAAAGGAGAAATAAATGGTACCTTATTTTCCTGATTTTATTCAGAATACAGACGTAGCTATCCTTAATTGGATACATAACATTTTTACATGTCTTTTTCTTGATGTTGTAATGCCCGTAATAACCGCTCTTGGTAATAAGGGTATTTTTATGATCATTGTTGCAGCTCTTATGGTCTGCTTCAAGAAAACAAGAAAAGCGGGTATTATGATGGGTATAGCCCTTCTGCTGGGACTTGTTCTTGGAAACGGTCTTCTTAAGAATCTTTTTGGAAGAGTTCGCCCCTATGATCTTGAGGGCGCTCTTGTAACAGATCTTCTTATAAAGGCTCCTCACGACTATTCCTTCCCCTCAGGTCATACCTTGGCGGCTTTTGAGTTTGCATCTGTAATGGTCATCTGCCGTAAAATGATTCCCGGAAAGAACGCAGTAGCAATTGCATCAGTTGTTCTTGCGGTGCTTATCGCATTTTCAAGACTCTATCTTTACGTGCACTTTCCCTCCGACATTCTCGGTGGAGCGATCCTTGGAACGCTCTTCGGATTTGCAGGTATGTGGATAGTAAACGCGGTTGAAAAGAGAATTAAAAAGTAAAATAAAAAAAGGACCGAAATCGGTCCTTTTTTTATAGATTGATGTTAAACAGTCTCATAGAGTTTTCAACGGTGGCTTTTGCAAGGGCCTCCGCATCCTCGCCTCGTGCCATAGCCATAGCCTCAAGTGTGTGCACCATAAGTCCTGAATGATTTATCTTTCCTCTGTGAGGAACAGGTGCAAGATAGGGGCAGTCTGTCTCAATGAGGATTCTGTCAAGGGGTACAGCGCGGCAGGCTGCACGAATGTTTTCTGCGTTTTTATAGGAAACGGGACCAGCAAAAGAGATGTACCATCCGCGGCGAACGTAGTCCTTTGCCATTTCAGCGCTTCCGCTATAACAGTGCATAACACCGGTAACGTCGGGATATGCACGAAGCATATCGAATATATCTCCGTGTGCTTCGCGGTCGTGAATGATAACAGGTATCTTTTTTTCGCGTGCGATTGAAAGCTGCATATCAAAAACTTCCTTTTGAATATCGCGGGGAGTATCCCAATGATAGTCAAGACCTATCTCGCCAAGAGCAACGACCTTTTCGTGATCAAGCAGGGAAGCGATGCTGTCAACAATACCACTAAGCTTAGCTCTTTCAAAATGAGCTGCATCCTCTGGATGGAGACCGACAGCCGCAAAGCCATTATGGTATCGTGAAGCGATTTCAACGGCCTTTTTACAGTTTTCAGGCTCTGTTCCGACACATATGAAGCCGCAAACTCCTGCTTCAAAAGCATCGCTTATAGCGCCGTCAGCGCCGCCTGCATATTCCTCGTCAAAGCGATGATCGTTATAATGTGCGTGTGAGTCAAACAATTTCATAAAACACCTAAAATTTAAGGGGACTGTAAAGTCCCCTTTGATTTATATAGATAAGTCAACTTATCTGATTCTTTCGCCAAGACCTGTTTCGGGATCAAGGAATACAACGCGGATAGTTTCCTCGCCGCTTGCAAGGATCATACCGTTGGATTCTATGCCGCAAAGTGTTGCAGGTCTGAGGTTGCAAACAAGAATGATCTTCTTGCCGATAAGATCCTCAGGCTCATAGAACTTAGCAATACCGGAAACAACCTGGCGCTTTTCATAGCCAAGGTCAACCTCAAGCTTGAGAAGCTTTTTAGCCTTCTTAACCTTTTCGCATGCAACGATCTGAGCGCTTCTGAGCTCAACGCCCATAAAGTCTTCAATACCGATAAGAGCGCATCCCTCGGGCTTTTCAGCTGCTTTAGCTGCTGCCTCAGCTGCCTTCTGCTTAGCTTCCATTTCTGCATTGAGCTCAGCAAGAAGCTTAGCTTCGTCAATTCGGGAGAAGAGCATAGCAGCCTCGCCAAGAGCTTTGCCTGCTTCAAGAGCGCCGAATGCTTCAATAGAAGCGTAGTCGCACTTGTCTGTTGCAATCTGTGCGAAGATAGATTCACAAGTTGCGGGGATAGCAGGTGTGAGAAGAACAGCGGCAACTCTGATCGTTTCAAGAAGGTTGTAGATAACTGTGCCGAGACGAGCGTGGTTAGCCTCATCCTTTGCAAGAACCCAGGGAGTTGTTTCGTCAATGTATTTGTTAGCGCGGCGAAGCATTGTGTAAACTGCGTCAATAGCGTCAGCAATGCGGTAGCCGTCCATATTTGTCTTGAAGGATTCAATTGCCTTTGCAATAGCTTCCTTGAGCTCGCCGTCTGTACCTTCATCGCCTGCGGGAGCAGGGATGATGCCGTCAAAGTATTTCTTTGTCATAGCGTGTGTACGGGAAACAAGGTTACCAAGGTTATTAGCAAGGTCGTTGTTGTAACGAGTGATAACGGATTCGTATGTGATAGAGCCGTCTGTTGCATAGGGCATTTCGGAGAGAGCGTAATGACGAACGCCATCAACGCCGAAATGCTTTGCCATCTCGTCAGCATAAATAACGTTTCCTCTGGACTTGCTCATCTTGTCCTGGCCGAAGTTGAACCAGGGATGACCGAATACCTTCTTAGGAAGGGGTTCGCCAAGTGCCATAAGGATGATAGGCCAGTAGATAGTGTGGAAGCGGAGAATGTCCTTACCGATGATATGAACGTCAGCAGGCCAGTTCTTTTTATAGAGCTCGGGCTGCTCAGCGTGATCGGGGTCAAAACCAAGAGCTGTGATATAGTTTGAGAGCGCATCGATCCAAACGTATATAACATGCCCGTCGTCAAAGCTTACGGGAACACCCCACTTAAAGGAGGAACGGGAAACGCAAAGGTCCTGAAGACCGCCCTCGCACTTGAGGAAGTTGTTAACCATTTCTTTCTTGCGGGATTCGGGCTCGATAAATTCGGGGTTGTTTTCAATGTGAGCAAGAAGCTTATCGGCGTATTTGCTCATCTGGAAGAAGTATGCCTCTTCCTTTGCTCTTTCAACAGGTCTGCCGCAGTCGGGGCACTTGCCGTCAGTTGCCTGAGTATCAGTGAAGAAAGATTCGCAGGGAGTGCAGTACCAGCCCTCGTAAGAGCTCTTGTAGATATCACCCTTGTCGTAAAGCTTCTTGAATATATTTTTAACAGCAGTTTCGTGATAATCGTCAGTTGTACGGATGAACTTGTCGTAGCTTGTGTTCATCAGGTCCCAAACGCCCTTGATCTCACCTGCGATGTTGTCAACGTATTCCTTGGGAGAAATACCTGCATCAGCAGCCTTGTTTTCGATTTTCTGGCCATGCTCGTCCGTACCTGTCAGAAAGAATACATCATAGCCGCGCTGTCTCTTATAGCGGGCGATGCAGTCAGTCATAATAACCTCGTATGTGTTACCAAAGTGAGGCTTCTGAGAAGCATAGGCGATAGCCGTTGTTATATAAAACTTTTCTTTTTCCATAGTGTACACCTCTAATTAGGAACGTTACTTTATATTATATACCAAATAGTGATATTTTTCAATACAAATGGCAAATTTTACTTGATAAGGAGCTTGTAAAAAGCGCCTTTAGACATTCCGCGATCTTTGGCAGCAGCCTTGATTGCATCCATATGAGCCATTCCGCACGCTTCGTACATTGCAACGTGAGCTTCGGGGTCTTCGGGAAATTCATCTTTTGCTTCATCCTTTAATCCGCCCTCAACAACAAGAACGTATTCGCCTCTTGGATCACGTTCCTCGTAAAGCGCAACAGCACCTTCGAGAGTGGTTCGGATAATCTCCTCGTTAAGCTTTGTGAGCTCGCGGCAGAGCGTGATCTTTCGCTCTCCCATATATTTGAGCATATCCGAAAGAGTTTGTCTGAGCTTATGAGGTGCTTCGTAGAATATCATAGTGCGTTCTTCGTTTGCCAGCTTTTCAAGGAGAGCCTTTCTTTCGCCCTTGTTTGTGGTAACAAAGCCTTCGAAAGCAAATCTGCCTGTGGCAAGGGAAGAAAGGGTGAGCGCAGTAACCGCCGCGCAGCATCCGGGTATACACGTTACGGGAACGCCTTCCTCGGCGCAAAGACGAACTATATCCTCTCCGGGATCGCTGATGGCGGGCATACCGGCATCTGTTATAAGTGCGCAGGATTCGCCGTCCTTAAGACGTGAAACTATATATTCTCCGCGTTCTCTTTTGTTATGTTCAAAGTAGCTAACAAAGGGCTTTTTGATGCCGTATCTTGAGAGAAGAAGACCGGAGTTTCTCGTGTCCTCAGCAGCAACGAAATCAACCTCTGAGAGAACCTTTTTAGCTCTTTCGCTTATATCAGCAAGGTTGCCGATAGGGGTTGCGACAAGATATAGCATCCCTCCGATAACCTTGTTTTTTTCGTCGCTTACAGCGGGAGTGTCAAAATGTTTAACGTTTTCCATTATGTTTCCTTAAAATAAAAAATCAAGTGATGAGGTATCGTAAACAGTGTTCATATCATCGGTATAATCTCTTGTGCCGTCCTTGTATGTGAAAAGAGGGCGAGAGAGCTTAACTGAAGGAGAGGCCCCTTTTTTGCTTTCTACAAGCACAAGGCTCGGCTTCGACTTTGTGTCGGGATAAACAGTTACGATTCTTTTGGGCTCAAGTGTATTTTCCTTCAGAGCGTGAATTAATTCTGCCAGTCTGTCAGGTCTGTAAACTGTATAGAACAGACCACCGTGCTTAAGAATTCTGTTAGCAGCTGCGCAGAAGTCGTATATGGTTCCGTTCATTTCACGGCGTGCAATATTCATTTCATCTGTTTTGTTCGCAAAGCCCTCGGTTGCTTTAAGATACGGAGGATTTGAGATAACGGCATCAATCCATCCGTCTGTGTCCTCGGGGGATACGTCGCGGATATCCTTGCATAAAACGCTTAGTCTTTCTTCGAAGCCGTTAAGCTTAGCATTTCTTTCGGTCAAAACAGCGAACTTCTCCTGAACTTCGAAATCATAGAACATATCCGCTTTGTTTTTTGACAAGCAGAGAAGAGAAGCAACGCCGGTTCCGCTGCCAAAGTCTGCCGCAGATTTAACTCTTGTTTTCATAAATGCTGCAAGCAAAAATGCATCGGTGCCGAAGGTAAGCCCGTCAGTTTTTTGAATAAGCGAGAGATTTTCGTTTATCTCGTCAAGCCTTTCGTCAGGCAAAAGATTTACGTTGATCATATAAATTCCTCAGATTAAAGTTATTAAGCCGGAGCAATTTTGCTCCGGCTTAATTTAACTATGTTATTTGATTACTCAGCCTTGGGAGCGTCAACAGGGCATGCAGATGCGCAAGCACCGCAGTCCAGGCACTCATCAGCGTTGATTTCAAACTTGCCGTCGCCTTCTGTGATAGCACCAACAGGGCACTCAGCAGCGCAAGCACCGCAAGCGATGCACTCATCGGAAATTACATATGCCATTGTAAGATACCTCCGTATATTTTGTTTAGAAGATTATAGCACAATTAATATGCTTTGAAAAGGGTTTTTTCAAAAAAAACATAAAATAACTTAAAAATTATTCCTCGACAGACTTATCTGTGTTCTGA
>JAZORY010000055.1:0-8240 GCA_045656825.1 Candidatus Avispirillum sp. | reverse complement strand
AAAAGATAAGTTTTCTTGTGCCACTTGTTTAATAAGTTTTAAAGAGCCGTTTAATTGCTCAATTTCATCTTCAATTCGGCGTTGCGCATTGGCTATTGCTTCAGCAAATGGCAAATCGTTATTCTGGATAAGCTTGATTTCCTCAACAGTAAATCCCATTTTTCTAAAAATAATGATTTTCTTAAGAACCTCGATATCTTGTTCGGTATATTCTCTGTAATTATTATCTTTACGCTCAGGAAAAAACAAACCTTGTTTTTCGTAGAAACGAATATTAGAGCGGGAGATAGACAATATGTTTTCTAACTCTTTAATCTTCATTAATATCACCTCTGCTTTTCTTATACACTATAAACAAGGTTTACAGTCAAGTGCTTTTAAGTATTTTTTATCAATTATATCATAAAACAAGTGATTTTGCAAAAGGGTGTGTCCTATATTGACAGCAGCAGAGGGCTTTGTCCTCGGCGTTGGAGCGAAAATTTTCACTATTGCAGGCCCCGTCATCCTCTATGGTACCTCCGCAGGTGTGGTTTATGGGATTATATATTGGATAACCACGTTGTTTTAACATAGGGCGTAGGCCCCCTCCCGCCGCATAAAAAAGGCTTGACTGATTCTGTCAAGCCTTTTTCCAAATCCAAAGGGCATATCCTCCGGAGATCAGTATGATCAGCAAGGCACTACATAGGTCTGTCATTTGCGTTGTTGTTTGCCCGAACAGGGCGGCGATCAAATTGTGGAATGGACCGTGCTCCAGCGCAAAGACACTGCTGCCGTTAACAAATACATGGCTTGCAATGCAAGGCCACAGGCTACCGCCTTTCCAGACGATTATAGTGTAAAGGAAACCGATAACGATCGCATAGGATATCTGCAGCAATACACCGATACTATCGGCGGTATTGGCAAGGTTTACGATATGACCAACACCGAAGGTTACGGCAGAAACGATGATGGAAATCCGCAGATTATCTTTTGACATAGCTCTGAATAAAAAACCTCTGAATATAATTTCTTCTACATAGCCCCCAACAGCCAAATTGACAGCCATTAATAGCGAAACCAAAACAGGTGCAGAAAATCCGACACCGTTTTTTAAATTTATGCACGACATAACGATGAGAGGAAGAAAACAAAGAAACGATTTTAGACTACTTTTAAAGGCGCATAAACCGTATTTTTCAGCCAGCCCGTTATGGACGATCCATAAGGTTGCAGCCACTGCAATTAAAAGGATACTGATGACCGGAACCAGCATCTGCTGAACCGTTTTTGCAGCGAGGTTATCAAAGCCTTCGCAAAACTGTAGTGCAATATTCATTACTATTACATATAAAGCAATCCACACTAGGGCAAAAGCAACCTCATTTTTCTCGTAAAGCTTCTTCATTTTATCCACCTACCTTTGCTCTGTTATTATATCATTTGTCAGCCGGAATGTAAATATTTCTACAAAGGAATGTGTCCTATATTGACAGCAGCAGAGGGATTTGTTCTGGGCGTTGGCGCAAAGATCTTTACTATCGCAGGTCCCGTCATCCTCTACGGAAGTGCTGCAGGGGTGGTGTAGGGGATTATATGTTGGATAACAAAGTTGTTTTAACGTATGGGCGAGCATTGCTCGTCCGCCTGCAAATATATCATATTTAACAACGGGCGTTCACAGAACGCCCCTACGAGATAGATATAACTGTATATATGTCCGCAGGGGCGAACTGTGTTCAACCGTTTTAGCCTTTTCTCAAGGGAAGCTCGACTGCAAAATCATTAAAATTACCTAAAACACTTTTAATTGTGTCAGAGATAATGTAAAATAGTCTTGAGGTGATTTTGATGGAATTTTTTGCAGTTAACGGAAAGAGACCTGTAAGGCTCAGCCGGGAGACGAGGGTATTTGCCTTTGACTCGCTTAACCATAAATACGGACACGACACGTGGAAGACGGATGGTGTTTCAATGGATGATGTGGAAGGCTTTGATGCGCTTTCGCCCATTGAAAAATATGATCTTGCAATTCGTCGTATAGCCACCTTTGCGCCCATTCGCATTTGCGAGGGAGAGAGGATAAGCGGCGCGGCAACTCTTGGCATTTCCATCACTCACAACGTTCCTGCAACCTATCACGGAGAATATCTTTTCGGCTCCGTCAGCCATCTCACCATTGATTTTGAAACTATTTTGAAATATGGCGTTGACCATATCAGAAAAGAGGCTGAAATTGCATACGAAAAGCACAAGGGAACGGCTAGGGAGGCTTTTGCTCTCAGCTGTATCCACACGCTTGACAGCCTTAAGATATGGCACGGGCGCTATGTTGAGGCTCTTTGCGAAAAGGGATATGAGGCTAACTGCAACAATCTGAAAAACGTCCCTTTTGCCCCTGCCCGAAATTTCTATGAAGCGGTGCAGAGCATATGGTTTGTTTTCGCATTTGTGCGCCTTTGTGGAAACTGGCCCGGCATAGGCAGACTGGATTGGCTTCTGGGAGATTATCTTGATGCCGATCTTGCCTCAGGTGTGATCACTCTGGACGAAGCAAGAGAGATCCTTGCCCATTTTTTCATAAAGGGATGCGAATGGATTTGCGGCGGCGATTACGGCAGCGGAGATGCACAGCATTATCAGAATATATTGCTTGGCGGAATTGATAGGGATGGCAACGAGATTACAAATCAGGTTACTTATCTTGTGCTTGATATAATCGAGGAGCTTGGCATAAGCGATTTTCCCACAACCGTCAGAGTGAACAGCAAAACTGACAAGGCTCTTCTTTGGCGTGTTGCTGAGGTTATCCGCTTTGGCGGCGGAGTTATTGCGGTTTACAACGAGGATCTTGTTATAGATTCTCTAGTGAATCACGGCTATTCGCTTTCGGAGGCGCGCAGCTTTGCAAACGACGGATGCTGGGAAATTCAGGTTCCCGGAAAAACGTTTTTCACTTATGCTCCCTTTGACAGCCTGCAGATATTGCAGAGGCAGACCTTGGATTCATATAGCGGAGATGCGGTGTTTGAAAATTTTGAAAATCTGTATGGCAAATACGTCAGCGATCTTGAGGCTGCAGTTAAAAAGCTGTTTTCCGACAGAAAGAGATATGAATTCAATATTGGCTGCGACAGAGAATATTTCTGGGAGCCGCCAACGCCCTGCACGGTTGTATCTGTTTTTGAGAATGGATGCATTGAGAGGGGGCTTTCATATCTTGAGGGAGGACCCATATATAACGTTGTTTCTCCTCATATCGGAGGGCTTCCCGATACGGTCAACAGCCTTTACGCCATAAAGAAGCTTGTCTATGACGAAAAGAAGATCAGTCTTTCAGAGCTGTGCAGTGCTCTCAGAAACAACTGGGAGGAATATGAGCCCCTCAGAAGATATGCACTGGGTAAATATAAATATTTTGGAAACGATTGGGACGAGGTGGATCTGCTGGCGTCCGAGCTGGTAAAGGATTTTGCCGATATCTGCGATGCAATAAATAAGGAAACAAGCTACGACACGCCTGCGGGCATAAGCACCTTTGGTCGTCAGCTTGAATGGTCGCCCCATCGCTTTGCAACGCCTTATGGAAAGAGGGCGGGGGAGATTCTTTCAGGAAATTTCTCCCCCACTCCCGGAACGGACAACGAGGGGGCAACGGCTATAATTAAGTCATGCTGCAAGGCTCCTCTTTGGCGAATGGTTTCAGGCGCGGCGCTTGATATAAAGCTTCTTCCGAGAACAGTTAAGGGAGAGTCGGGAATTGAAGCGCTTGTTGCTCTTATTCGTGGCTTTGTTTCTCTTGGAGGACATTTTATGCAGCTTGACGTGGCAGACGCTCAGCTTTTGAAGGCGGCGCAGGAGCATCCTGAGGATTATCAGAATCTTTCCGTTCGTGTTTCAGGTTGGAATGCGCGGTTCGTAACGCTTAATCGACAGTGGCAGGATATGATCATCGCTCAGTCCGGCAGTGATACCTGATTGTGATATATCGTTGATTTAATAAAAGAAAAAAGGCTTGACCGATGGTCAAGCCTTTTTCATATAAGTTAAAGATTTGGTATTTATCTGGGATAGGATTCGTTGCAGGGATAGGTTACGTCGTTTGTTTTATGATCTCTATAAAATTCAGCGTCGGAGAGAAGGAAATAAGTATATCTCAAAACGTCTCCGTAGTTGGTGATCGGGTCGTCCCATGTGGTGTCGATATTATACCATTTTCCGTCTATCATAACCTGGTTCCATGCGTGGCCCTGATATCCTCCTCCGCTGCCGTTGTCGGCTGATCCGCTTACAAACGTGCAGGTAAGTCCTGCCTGCTGGCAAAGGATCTCAAAGGCGGTTGCATATCCGTTGCACACGGCGCGTCCGTTTTTGAAAACGCCCATGGGAGAATAGCTTTCTTCACTTACGCTGTTGTTTAAGTAGTTGTCATAGTCGTAAGCTGTGTTGTTGATGATATAGTCGTGAATAGCCTTAACCTTTTCAAATTCATTCATGCCGGAAGTGATGATGTTACTCACCACGGATTTAGCAATGGCAGTTACCTCGTCATCGTAGCCGCCGCATTTGTAGCATACGTTGAAGAAATAATAATGGGATGAGAGCTGGCAATAGGTCTGCTGGCATCTTGAGCATGGAGTTCTGTAATAGCCGTACTGGTCAGGAGTGAAATCGTGGCCAAGCTTTTCTCCGATGGAGGCGTAGCAGATAGAGCAATACTTGGGAGTGAAACAGCTTGCTTCAACCCAGACGTGCTCAAGGGGCTCTCCCTCGGTCTTCTGGCATCTCATACACTGCTTTGCATTTTCGCAGGTTGCCTCTGTCCAATTGTGGCCGCCAATTTCTTCGCAGGAAGAATACTGGTTGCAAACGATGCAATACTGGGAGCGAAGGTCGCTGAAATCGTGTCTTCCGCCGCTGGCAATAGTTGCAGAGCAGCGGGTACAATGGTTTTCCACGCAGTTTGTTCTGGTCCAAACGTGTTCACCGATCTCCTCGCAGCTTGATTCATAGCCGCAAACAGAGCAGATTGTGCTGTAATAATCGTTGAATCTGTGAACTCCGTCGGTCTTCTTTATTTCTGAGCAGCGTGTGCATTTATCCTCAGTGCAGCTTTTGAAGCGCCAAACGTGTCCGCCGGAATTTTCGCAGGTGGATTCAAAGCCGCATACTGAGCAACGGGTGCTGTTTTTGAAATTGTGCTTTTTGTTGTTTGCTCTGGTCAGATCGCAGCGCTGACAACGCTCCTGACCGCAGATAACGTCAGTGAAGAGATGATCAAGGGCGGAGCCTGACTTGTATCCGCATTTAGTGCAGGTTTGGGGGGCGGTGCAGGTTGCTTCAGTGAATGAAGGATGTGTACAAGCGGGATGAGTTGTTTCAGGCGCCCTTGACGTTTCTGGGGGATTGGTTGTTTCGGGCAGCTTTGTCGTTTCAGGTGCCTTAGTAGCTTCAGGAGCATTCGTTGTTTCGGGAGCTGCTGTTGTCTCTTCAGGGGCAGCTTCTGTTTCGGTCGCGACTTCCGTTTCCAATGTGGCTTCCGTCTCTGATTCAGCCTCTGTTTCGCTTTCGGGAGCGGAGGTTGAGCTCTCTGCTTCAGAATCAGAATCGCTTTCTTTTTCCGGAGCAGTCTCCTCGGTTTGCGCTTCAGGCGGCTCTGTTTCAGTCGGAGCATCGCCTGAATTACAAGCACAAAGGATCATTGTCAATGCCAATAATACAAGTATAAGCTTTTTCATTTCGTTCCTCTGGTATATATAATGATAAGATAATTATAGCATATTTGCCGTACTTTTCAAGAAAAAACAAAAAATAAGACGAGCTACTGTCTTATGTTCTTCTGCATCTATTGATTTAAGAGGAATTTTGGTATATTATAAAGACAGTTATAAAATGGAGGAGCTAAATATGACTCAGGACAGATTTTTTATGAATCTTTCAGCGCCTAAAGGTATGGTTGACGTTGTTCTTGATACGGATGCCTATAATGAAATCGACGATCAGTTCGCTATCGGATATATGATGAAGAAAAAGGACAAGTTCAACGTTCGCGGAATTTGTGCCGCTCCATTCACAAACGAAAAGTCCGACGGTCCTGCCGACGGAATGGAAAAGAGCTATATGGAGATCCTTAAGCTGCTTGATCTGATGGATATGAGCGATTTCAAGGATAAGGTTTATCGCGGAAGCGAATCCTATATGCCCGATGAGTCAACTCCCGTTGAAAGCGCTGCGGCGGATTTTATGGCAGAGCTTGCAAACGAATATTCTCCGGAGCATCCTCTTTACATCGTTGCCATCGGAGCCATCACAAACGTTTCATCTGCTATTCTTAAGAACCCTGCGATGAAGGAAAACTGTGTCATCGTATGGCTTGGAGGACATGCAACACATCTGACAATGGCGGCAGGCGAATTCAATATGTGGCAGGATATTCCCGGAGCGAGAGTTCTTTTCGGCTGCGGAATTCCTCTTGTTCAGCTCCCCTGCAACGGCGTTGTGGATGCATTTGCAACAACGGGTCCTGAGCTTTCCTATTGGCTTAAAGGCAAGAATAAGCTTTGCGATTATCTTGTTGAAAACACCGTGAAAGAGGCTGATTCCTATGCAAAGGGCAAGCCCTGGTCCCGACCTATATGGGACGTAACGGCAGTTGCTTGGCTGTGTAACACAAATTGGCAGTTTATGCGAGAGCTTCTTATCCCTGCGCCCATTCCCGAATATGATGCCCACTATGCAATTGACCAGCACAGGCATTTTATCAAGTATATCTATAAAATCAATCGCGACAATCTTTTTGAGGAGCTGTTTGAGGTTCTGGGAAGATAAAACTGAACATAAAATAAAAAAGGCGGGAATTCCCGCCTTTTATTCTGCCGTAAGCTCTGCCTTTTCTGCTTTAGTGGGCTTATAGGTCTTCATGGGGTGCCCCTCCGTGTGAATGAGAAGTCCGGTTTCCTTGCCTTCCTCTTCAACGGGGTATTTGTCCTCAAAGTGAAGAATGAGATAAAGCTCCGTTTTTTCAGTTATCTCAAGGTTTTCGATCACGAGCTTTTCGTAATTGTACATATATTTTTCGCCAAACTGAAGCTTTTTTGCTTCATATTCGGTTTTTGTGGCTTTGTCGTAAACAGTGTAGGTGAATTCGGTTTTATCCTCTGTGTCAAGATAGTTATAGAGGCTGTCGTTATATCTCGCTGTTATCTGAAGCTCTTTTTTTGCTTCATTATATATAAAGCCGTGAGCGGAATAGTATCCGTCGTTGGAGAGGTTGTCTGCGGGATTGTGGTAGGTGAAGGCTGAGGTGTTTTCGCTGTAAGCCTCTTTAGCATTGTCTGTTGCGAAAAGGTTTGAGAGATGGTCGTTATCTTCCATCATATATATTCTTCCAAGGATGGCAACAACCAGCATGCCAACCATCAGGATGAAGAAGTTTCTCGTGAATTTAGCTATATTCATAAAATTAAACGCTCCGAAATCGTATTGTTAAATGATTATAACAAGAAGCGAAAATTCTTTCAATATATTTTTTATGAATTTTTAAGTTTTTGTTGACAAAGGTACAATTTTTATATATAATACTAACTTGCAGGCAATTGCTTAGAAAGAAAGGCGGTAATGTATTATGAAACTTGATATGACCCCCGTGCTTAATAAGAGAGTGTCTGCGCTGGACTTCGATTTTACGCTCACTCCCGAAACCGTTGAGGGCGCATGCGATATTTCTGAAGAAATAACGCTCACCTCTCCTGTCCGTGTCCATGGCAAGATTTCGGATATTGACGGTTATATGACCCTTAGAGCAGAGATATCCACATCATATGAAACTGTGTGCGATAGATGCCTTGAGCCTATCGCAGAGGAGCTTTCTTTCGATTTTGAAAGAATGGTTGCTATGAACGCAGCAAAGGTTGATGAGGATAGCGACGATATCATTTGGGTCAAAGAGGGTAAGGTTGACTTCGATGCCGATGTAATTGAGGAGCTGTCTCTCGAGTTACCCATTTACCATTTGTGCAATGAGGATTGTCCCGGCCTTTGCTCCGTCTGCGGAAAGAAGCTTGATGGTGGTTGCACCTGCAAGCAGGAAAAAGAAATCGATCCCAGATTGGAAATATTTAAAAAACTACTTGATAATAGTGAAAAGTAGTGTTATAATATTAGAGTATGATAATTTTTTGATTATTTAGTGGAGGTGTTCTCATGGCAGTACCGAAGAGAAAAGTTTCCAAAGCACGTAGAGATAAGAGAAGATC
>JAZORY010000054.1:0-2810 GCA_045656825.1 Candidatus Avispirillum sp. | reverse complement strand
GCTCACTGCCGGAGCACTGGTGTTTATCTATCTTGCAAAATCCAATGAGGTTTTCAAGCTTGTGCCCGGCGAAATGAAAATATATCGCCAGAAGCTTGCAAGAATTCTTCGAATCGGTATCCCCGCAGGACTTCAGAGCTCCGTTTATTGTGTTTCAAACATCGTTATTCAATCATCCGTAAACTCTCTCGGTCCCGCCGTTGTAACAGGAGCAAGTGCTCAGGGCAACTACGAGGCATTCGTTTCCGTTGCTATGACAAGCTTTGCTCAAACTGCAATAACCTTCGTTGCTCAGCATATGGGCGCAAAGAAATATAAGAGAATGAATCGCGCAATCCTCCTTTGCGTTGCCGCAGTTTCCGTTATCAGCATCTCTCTTAACTCGCTTATGTGGATATTCAGAGATCCGCTTCTCCGCGTGTTTATCGTTGATAACGAGGAGGCAATCGCCGAGGGCGTTATCCGAATGATGCTCATTTGCCCCTTCCATATTTTCTGCGGAATTCTTGACGTTTTTTCAGGCTCAACTCAGGGACTTGGAGCTTCCGTTTCTTCAACCTCAGTTTCCCTTGTTGGAACCTGCGGCTTCAGACTCGTTTGGATAGCAACCGTCTTCAAAAAAGCTGTTGCAAACCGCGCCGCAGTGCTCTGGGCAGTTTATCCTGCATCATGGATATTCACCTTAATTTGTATGATGATCCTTTTCTTCGTGGTTCGAGGAAGGATAATAAAAGATGACGAAAAAAATATTGGTTAAAATAGAAAGGATTTAGTTTATGGATTTCTTCAAGCAGAACGATGAGATCACTCTGCCCCGCGAGCCCCTGCCGCTGGTTGCAGAAAACTATTTCATCACAAAAGATCCCGACACAACTCCTCTGCCCACCTTCACTGAGTCAAAGGACAAGCTTCCCATTCCCACTTGGGACGGTCACGATGACTACATCAGATGCTACTGGAGAGCTTGGGAGCTTGCATTCGGCAATCTTGGAAGCCCCATTCCCGGAACAGGCTTTGTTTCCAACTTTATCGACACTGCATTTAACGGATGCGTGTTTATGTGGGACTCCTCCTTCATCCTGATGTTCGGTAAATACGCTGACAGAATCTTCAATTTCCAGGGAACACTTGATAACCTCTATTCTCATCAACATAGAGACGGATATATCTGCCGTGAGATCGAAGAAGCAACAGGCCGCGACCACTTTACGAGACATGACCCCGCCTCCACAGGTCCCGACATTATGGCTTGGTGCGAATGGGAATATTACCTCAACTTTGGTAATAAGGACCGTCTTGCAAAGGTATTCCCCCCTCTTATGGCATACCATCGCTGGATGGCAGAATATCGCACATGGCCCGACGGAACATATTGGTCTTCCGGCTGGGGATGCGGAATGGACAACCTGCCCCGCGTTCAGCCCGGCTATTCCGTTATGTACAGCCACGGTCATATGATCTGGGTTGATGCTTGTATGCAGGAGCTTAATAACTGTAATATCCTTATTAAAATGGCTGAAATTCTCGGCCGCGAGGAATTTATCCCCGAGCTTGAGGCTGAAAGAGATAATCTTGAGGCTGTTATCAACCATAAGCTTTGGGACGATGAAACAGGCTTCTATTACGACCTTTGGAAGAACGGCCAGTGGAACCGCGTTCGCCACGCAGGCGCTTTCTGGGCACTCCTTGCTCAGTGCGCTTCTCCCGAGCAGGCTGAAAAGCTTATCGCTCACCTTGAGGACGAAAACGGCTTTAAGACTCCCACAAGAGTTCCTTGTCTTTCTGTTGATCACTCCTGGTATGGTAAGGCAGGCGGCTATTGGTGCGGCGGCGTTTGGGCTCCCACTAACTATATGATCCTTAAGGGTCTTGACAAATACGGAAAGTATAAGCTCTCTCACGAGATCGCAAGCGACTATCTCCATACAGTTGTTGAGGTATTCAAGGAAACTAACACTCTCTTTGAGAACTACGCTCCCGAATACGTTAACGACGGCAAGCCCGCTAAGGGTGAGATCGCTATGAAGGACTTCGTTGGCTGGACAGGTCTTGCTCCTATTTCCATCCTCTTTGAGTATATCTTCGGTATCAAGCCCGATGCAGGAAAGAAGAAGATCACTTGGGACGTAACATTGCTTGAAAAGCACGGTATCGAGCAGTATCCCTTCGGCGTTGACGGAGAGATGACTCTTATGTGCGAGGCAAGAAAGAGCGCTGACAAAAAGCCCGTTATCACATTCGAATCCAATATCCCCGTAACCCTCGAGGTTATCTGGGGAGAGGAAGGCAACAAGCAGTCCTTTGTAATTGAAAAGTAATTATATAGGGGAGAGTGCTTTTTATAAAGCACCCTCCCCTCACCCCTCCCGAAAACAAAAGGGGGGATTTTTATTTGTTAAAATTTATTAACACCTCTTATTATTAATATTTGATTGTGGCAAAAAAATGTGGTATAATAACGTAACTAAACAACGGAGGAATTTTATGAAGATATATTCTGTTTATGACCCCGAATTCAAGGCTTACGGTCAGGTCGTTTCAGGACTTGACGAAGCAGCGGCTGAAATCGTTGAAGCACTGAAAAAAACTCCCCTGCCCGACGCGGTTGACTACGTTGCTGAAGAGGAGCTTCTTCAGGAGCTGCCTGCGGCAACTGAGGTTTCAGAGCATCTTTACGGCGGTATGCCCGTTCAGATGGGCTGGTGCAACGGCCACAACACAAAGCTAAACTGCCTCGAATACCACCGCGACAGCGAGTTTAATCTTGGCGTTTACGACTTTATCCTCCTTGTTGCCAAGCAGGACGAAAT
>JAZORY010000053.1:0-7478 GCA_045656825.1 Candidatus Avispirillum sp. | reverse complement strand
GGGAGCAGCTGTTGTTGTGTCTGCAGGAGCAGCTGTTGTTGTGTCTGCAGGAGCAGCTGTTGTTGTGTCTTCGGGAGCAGCTGTTGTTGTGTCTGCAGGAGCAGCTGTTGTTGTGTCTTCGGGAGCAGCTGTTGTTGTGTCTGCAGGAGCAGCTGTTGTTGTGTCTTCGGGTGTAGCCTTTACTTCAAAATCGAATTCTACAGGGTTAAACTCGTAATCACCATTAATAGCTGTATGACCTTCGGGGTCGTAGTTGCCGTCACGGTCTACTGCCACAAGATCAAAACCATAATCTGTTGCTTCATCATCAAGGATTTCAAACACAAAGCTTGCAACATTGCCTGTTCCCTTGAAGTTTGCATCAGTAGGATCATCATTACCCATAGCATCCATATCGTGCTCAAACATAATAATTACAACGTTTGAACCTTCTTCTGCATCAGTGATAGTTGTGCTCTTGATATTGCTACCCTTAGCGCTGGACACCTGCTTAAGAACAGCCGCATCAAAGCTAAGAGCCAACTTACCAGTAAGAACGCCGATTTCGTTCTTTGTGAGATCAAGACTAGCCTCGAGCTTACCGTCTACAACCTTTGTTGTGAGTGTGTATTCTGCGGGCTTGCCCTCAGCAGATACTACAAACACGCAAGCAAGCAGCATAGCTGCTACTACGAGCATAGAAATTACCTTTTTCATAGTATAATACCTCCAAAATAATATTAATAGGTAACTTAATTATACTCAGTTTATAATTTTTGTCAATATTTTTTTAATATATTTTTACATTTGTCTTATTTTTCCTTTTCATCATAAATTCTATAAAGAAGCTTGATGCAAAATACCCAAATTATGAACGCATATAACTCTTGCCAACACTCCGCTGTTGTGGTAAAATGTATGTATTATTCAAAACTATTCATTATATTATATATAGAGAGGCAATTTATGATATCTGCTGACAAGCGTAGATTAGGAATATATCTGCACGTCCCCTTCTGTATGAACAAATGCGCCTACTGCGATTTCTACTCATACGTTCCCAAAACGGAGCAGGTTTATGAGAGATATGCAAACGCGCTCATTTCTCATATGGAGCATTACAAAAGCGCTGCTGCATCCTGCGCGCCGGACAGCGTTTATATCGGCGGAGGAACCCCGACAGCCCTTCCCCGCGACCAACTGCTAAAAATCGTCCGCGCTGTTAAGAAAAACTTCACCCTGTCCAAAAACGTAGAGTTTACAGTTGAGGCCAATCCGGCAACCGTTGACTTGTCCACTCTCCGTGCGCTGCGACGCGCAGGAGTTAACAGAATCAGCTTCGGTCTCCAGTCTGCCGACCAAAGAGAGCTGAAGGCGCTTTCAAGAATCCATTCAAGAGCTGATTTTGAAGAAAGCTATTATATGGCGCGCAAGGCGAAAATCGAAAACATCAGCGTCGATCTGATGTTCGGTATCCCCCACCAGACCACTGAAAGTCTTCTTCGTTCTATCGATTACGTTACACGCCTTGATCCCGAGCACATTTCTCTCTACAATCTGAAAATTGAGCCTAATACACATTTTGGTAAAATCGGCGCAAAAAACCTCGCCCTCCCGGATGAAGACGAGGAATTCAAAATGTATCTTCATGCCTGCGAGCTGCTGGAATCCCGCGGATATAAGCAATACGAGATAAGCAACTTTGCAAAGCCCGGCAAAATGAGCCGCCACAATCTGAAATATTGGAACTGCGAGGAATATCTTGGTCTCGGCCCCTCAGCTCATTCATATTTCAACGGAACACGCTTCTCCTTTATCCCTTCTATAAATCAATATATGAAGGGAATCGAAAATATGGGCAGCGAAATCCTCATTTCCGATGGCAGCGAACAGATCGTTGGCAGAGCTATGATGGGCGAATACATAATGCTTCGATTCAGACTTGCAGAAGGACTGGTTCTTTCAGATTTCCAGCGCAAGTTCGGATATGATTTTGAGGAAATGTACGGAGATAAGCTCCGCCCCTACGTCAACGGCGGATATATGCTGCGCACCCGCGACAGCTACGCTCTCACTCCTCGCGGAATGTTCGTTTCAAATTATATCCTTTCCGATATCCTTTCTTATGCAGATCTCAACGCGATCACTCCCGCGTCTGAATTTTGATAGCTCAAATCCGTCAAAAAACAGGCGTTTTAGGCTATTTTCACCATCAATTGTGCAATCTATGGTATATATAGCTTGTAATTTTGTCCAAAAATGCTATTGTATTCAGATGGGCATCAATGTATAATAAATGAAAATATTGTTAACGATGCTTTACAACAATATTTTATATCTATAAATATTCGGCACGTACTCTGCCAATATTATAAAAATTTATATACAGGAGTTTTCTATCATGAAAAACACAATGACACGCATCATTGCTATCATGGCAGCAATGCTCATGGTTGCAACATGCTTCGCTTCTTGCGGTGGCGAAACAAACTATGCCGCAAATAATACAGAATACGTTATCGGTCTCACAGGTCCTCTCACAGGTCCCGCTGCTATGTACGGTGAAGCAGTTAAGAATTCTGCTCAGATGGCAGTTGATGAGATCAATGCAGCAGGCGGCCTCAACGGTGTTAACTTCAAGCTCGTTGCTATGGACGACACACACGACGCAACTAAGGTTGCAGGCCTCTACTCCGAGCTCGTTGAAGGCGGTATGCAGGTTTCTCTCGGTACTGTAACAACAGGTCCCGCTCTTGAATTTAAGAACCTCTCCGCTGACGACAATGTATTCTTCCTCACACCCTCCGCTTCCGGTGACGCAGTTCCCGAAAACGACAATGGCTACCAGATGTGCTTTGCTGACGGTAACCAGGGTAAAGTTGCAGCTGAATTCATCAACGCAAACTTCGCAGGCCAGACAATCGGCGCTTTCTACAAGTCTGACGACGCTTACTCCAAGGGTATCTTCGATCAGTTCAAGGAAAACCTCGATTCTTCCGTAACAGTTGTTGAAACAAACTTCACAGACGCTAACACAACAGACTTCTCCACACAGATCGACACTCTCAAGGACTGCAAGTTCATCTTCATGCCTATCTACTACACACCTGCTTCCGTATTTATGGCACAGGCTAAGGATATCGTTCCCGCTGACGCTGTTTACTACGGCTGCGACGGCTTCGACGGCATCGACAACATCGAAGGCTTCGATATCACAACACTTCCCCAGAAGGTTACAATGCTCTCTCACTTCAACTCCAAGGCAACTGAGGGCGCTGCTGCTGACTTTATCACAAAGTACACAGAAAAGTTCGGCAAGGAAACTCTTAACCAGTTCGGCGCATCCGCTTACGACTGCGTTTACACAATCTACGAAGCAATGAAGGCTGCTATCGACGGCGGCAAGGACATCCCCGTTACAATCAGCGCTTCCGATCTCTGCGAGATCCTCAAGGAACAGTTCAACGGCGACTTCTCTGTTGAAAACAGAGTTACAGGCGACAAGATCACATGGGAAAGCACAGGTTACGTTAACAAGGAAGCTATCCAGTACGTAATTAAGGACTTCAACAACTAATCCGTCCAAAACATAAGCTAAACAATGAAAATGCATATATCTGCCCTCTCGGGCGGATATATGCAATTTTGACTTTTTACAGATATAATCAAAACACCCGAGTATATCAAGTTTTATCAAAAAAACAGGAAAAATACTATGGAACTTATTTTATCAACGCTCATCAACGGCCTCAGCCTTGGTGGTATATATGCCATGATAGCCCTCGGCTATACAATGGTATACGGTATCGCTAAGATGCTGAACTTCGCTCACGGTGATATCATCATGGTGGGCGGCTATGTTATTTATGTATTTATGGCAACGCAGAATCCTCTTCTCGCCGTTCTTATGGCAATTGTTTTCTGTGTTCTCCTCGGTATCACGATCGAAAAGATCGCATACAAGCCCCTTCGCGGCGCTTCCCCCCTTGCTGTTCTTATTACGGCTATCGGTGTAAGCTATCTTCTCCAGAGCCTTGCTCAGATCATTTTCGGCTCTGCCAATAAGATGGTTACGGTTTATGACTTCGGCTCTATCAGCTTTTTTGGTGTTACAGTTCAGGTTTCCGCACTTGTTACTCTCGCTTGCACAGTTGTTGTTATGATCGCTCTCACACTTTTCGTTAAGTGCACAAGAGTTGGCCGCGCAATGATCGCAGTTTCTGAGGATAAGGGCGCAGCTCAGCTGATGGGTATCAATGTTAACGGAATCATCACGATCACCTTCGCTATCGGTAGCGCTCTGGCTGCTCTCGCAGGCCTCTTCTACCTTCTTAAATCTCCCACAATTTCAAGCACTCTCGGCGCTATGCCCGGCATCAAGGCGTTCACCGCTGCCGTTATCGGTGGTATCGGTTCTATCCCCGGCGCTATGCTCGGCGGTATTCTTCTCGGCATAGTTGAATGTATCTCTTATAAGATCACAGCCATCGCTCCCTACACAGATGCTATTGAGTTTTCTATTCTCATCATCATCCTTCTCGTAAGACCTACCGGCTTCCTCGGTAAGAAAAGGAGAGAAAAAGTATGATGCAAAACAAACTGAAAAAGATAAAAATCAAACACTATATAAATTATATCGTTATTGGTATTATGACCGCGGTTTTCGCGATCATCACCCTCACAGGCGGTCGCTTCGACAGCTCTCTGCTTTACCTGCTTGAAAAAATCGCTATCAGCATTATTCTGGCAGTTTCACTTTCCCTCGTGGTTGGCTTCCTTGGTGAGCTTTCCCTTGGACACGCAGGCTTTATGTGCGTTGGAGCATATATCGGCGGTAAGGTTTCAGCTCTTCTTGCCGAGGCTCTGGGAACCGGCTTTGTCAACCTGCTTATTTCCCTTGTGGTAGGCGCGGTTGTTGCTGCAGTATGCGGTATCATTATCGGCATCCCCGCTCTCAGACTCCGCGGCGACTATCTTGCTATCGTAACCCTTGCATTTGGTGAGATCGTTAAGTCCATCTTCCAGAACACTTCCTCAGACACCTTCGGCGGTGCTCTCGGACTTGCCACTCCCCGTTACGACAAAAAATGGCTCTTTATCTTCGCGTTCCTTATAGTTCTTCTCACACTTGCAGTTGTTCAGAACTTTATCCGCTCCAAGCACGGACGCGCAGTTACCGCCATCCGCGATAACGAAATCGCTGCAAGAGCAACAGGTATCAACGTTACCAAGTATAAGCTCCTCACATTCACTCTTTCCGCAACCTTTGCAGGTATTGCAGGAGTTCTTTACAGCTTCAGCAACTACACGGTTCAGAGCGCAAAGTTTGGATATAACTACTCTATCGAAATTCTCGTTATGGTAGTTCTCGGCGGTATGGGTAGCATCAACGGCTCTATCCTTGTTGCAGCTCTTATCACGTTCCTCAACACAAAGCTTGCAACTATCCTCACAGGCGACCTTGCAGTGCTTCAGAACCTTATCTATGCAGTGATTCTCATAGGCATCGTTATCTACAACAATGCTCCTGCTCTTAAGAATTTCAGAAACACATATAATCTTAATGCTTTGCTTAAAAAGCTGTTCAAGCATAATGCCGATCCCTCTAAGATTGGCGACGACACAGCTAAATGGGACGTTGTTCCTACAAAGATCGAGATGAACGAAGTTCTCTCTATCGATCTTGTTCCTCAGGATATGAAGGATCTTACAGGAAAAGGAGGAGATAAGTGATGAGCGAAAATCTTATTCTCGAAACACGCGATCTTGGTATCTCCTTCGGAGGTCTTAAGGCTGCGCAAAACGTTAATATCAAAATCAAGAAAAACCAGATCTATGGACTTATCGGCCCTAACGGAGCAGGTAAAACAACTATCTTTAACCTGCTGACAGGAGTTTACAAGCCCACTCAGGGAACCTTCTTCCTTGATGGCGAAGAGCTTAAGGGGCTTCCTCAGGACAAAATAAACCATAAGGGTATCGCAAGAACCTTCCAGAACATCCGTCTTTTCAACAATATGACTGTTGTTCGTAACGTTATGGTAGGTCTCCACGACAGACCTGAATTCAAGTGTACAGTTCTCGAAACTCTTTTCCGCCTTCCCCGTCATTTTAAGGTTGAAAAAGAAATGAGAGCTAAGGCTAAGGAGCTGCTCCGCATCTTCGATCTGGAGGGCGACCGCAACAACCTTGCCTGCAATCTTCCCTATGGTAAGCAGAGAAAGCTTGAAATTGCACGTGCTCTTGCAACCAACCCCAAGCTCCTTCTTCTTGACGAGCCTGCTGCAGGTATGAACCCCAACGAAACTGAAGACCTTGTTAAAACTATCAGATTCATCCGCGATAACTTTGATATGACGATCCTGCTCATCGAGCACGATATGAAGTTTGTTCAGGGCCTTTGCGATGAGGTAACGGTCCTTAACTTCGGTACTGTACTTGCAGAGGGCGAAACAAAGACAGCTCTCAGCGATCCTGAAGTTATCAAGGCTTATATCGGAGGTTAATTATGGCAATGTTAGAAGTTAAAGACCTTGAGGTTTACTACGGCGTTATATGCGCTCTCAAGGGTATCAGCTTTGAGGTTAATCAGGGCGAGATCGTAACTCTTATCGGTGCTAACGGTGCAGGTAAAACGACTACAATGCAGAGCGTTGTTGGTCTCATTCCCTCTAAAGCCGGAAGTGTTACCTTCGACGGACACGATATCACAAAAACTCCCTGCCACAAGATCGTTCATCTGGGTATGACTCAGGTTCCTGAGGGAAGACGAATCTTTCAGGAGCTGACAGTTTACGAAAATCTTCTTATGGGTGCTTACTCTATGAAGGATCAGTCCGGATTCAAAAACGATATCGACGCTATCTACACTCGTTTCCCCCGTCTTGCCGAGCGCCGCAATCAGATTGCAGGTACTCTCTCAGGCGGTGAACAGCAGATGCTTGCTATGGGCAGAGCAATTATGAGCCATCCCAAGCTCCTTATGCTTGACGAGCCTTCAATGGGTCTCTCACCTCTGCTTGTTGATCAGGTTTTTGAGATCATCAAGGACATCAACCGCGATGGAACTACAATCCTGCTTGTTGAGCAGAACGCAGGTAAATCCCTTGCTATTTCCGACCGTGCTTACGTTCTTGAAAACGGCCAGATCGTTCTCTCAGGCACAGGTAAAGAGCTTGCTGCCAGCGAAATGGTCCGTAAGGCCTACCTAGGCGGTTGATTTTGAATATGTTTTATTATGCGGGGAGAGTGTTTTAAGTAAAACACCCACCCCGCACCCCTCCCAAAACAAAAAAAGGAGGGTTTTTTTATTATCTATCTAATTTAGTTTAACTAAAAGCAAAAAACTATCAAATTTAGTATCTCTAAACTTGATAGTCTTTTTATATATACCCTTTAATGCTTTTGGGGTCTGGGGGGATTTTAGCCAAAATCCCCCCACTAAAAAATCATTTAATAGAAAACAGCATATCGCCATAAGAGGGATAGGGCCAGAATTC
>JAZORY010000052.1:0-15439 GCA_045656825.1 Candidatus Avispirillum sp. | reverse complement strand
GGATTATGACTGTAAAATGTGCGGCTTTTCAAAAAATTTTTATATAAACTTGATAGCCACTTGTAACCATTCCTTTTTATAAATTTCACACTGCGTGTTGCAAAAGTGTTGCAAAGTCATTTTCATTAAAATATAAAATGCCCGAAAACCCTTTGTTTTCAAGGGTTTCCGGGCACTTGTAAGCCAGTAGATATTATTCCCACTCGATGGTACCGATCGGCTTGGGAGTGAGGTCGAGGAGAACACGGTTGATGCCGTCTACCTCGTTTGTGATTCTGTGTGTGATCTTATGGAGAACTGCATAGGGGATCTCTTCGATCGTTGCGCTCATTGCATCTGTTGTATTAACAGCGCGGATGATTGCGGGCCAGCCTTCATAGCGGCTTTCGTCCTTTACGCCAACAGATTTAATATCAGGTACTACTACAAAATACTGCCATACCTTTTCTGCAAGGCCGCACACGTCAAATTCTTCTCTGAGAATTGCATCTGCCTCGCGAAGAGCATGGAGACGATCACGAGTGATCGCGCCAAGGCATCTTACACCAAGTCCGGGACCGGGGAAAGGCTGACGATATACCATTGCATGAGGAAGTCCAAGTGCTTCGCCTACCACTCTTACTTCGTCCTTAAAGAGAAGCTTAAGGGGCTCAACAAGCTCAAACTGGAGGTCCTCAGGAAGTCCGCCTACGTTATGGTGGGACTTAACCGCCTTCTTGCCCTCTGCCTGCTTTACAGACTCGAGAATATCGGGATAAATCGTGCCCTGTGCAAGGAAAGAAATGCCTTCAAGCTTTCTTGCCTCATCAGCAAACACGTTAATAAATTCTACGCCAATGATCTTTCTCTTCTTTTCAGGATCAGAAACACCTGCGAGAAGATTGAGGAAACGATCTGTTTCATCACAATATATAAGGTTAGCATCTAACTCATCTGAGAAAACCTTTACTACGTTTTCAGACTCGTTCTTACGCATAAGTCCATGGTTTACATGAACGCATACAAGCTGCTTACCGATTGCCTTTATGAGAAGTGCTGCTACAACTGAGCTGTCTACGCCTCCGGAAAGTGCAAGAAGAACCTTCTTATCGCCTACCTGCGCACGAACCTCTTCAATCTGCTCTGCGATGAACTTATCAGCAAGTTCTTTTGTTGTGATGCGGAGCATATCATCCGGTCTTTTATTATTCTGCATATTAATCCTCCTAAAATGAAGCTAAGCTCAAAATATAGTATACACCACCTGCACCTTATTTGGCAAGTAGAAATTTTGATAAAATCCAAAAAAATTGACTTTATCATCCATTATTTTGCTTTACTGTTTTCTTTTTACTAAGTGCAATAAAAACAACGATTGCCGACATTACTACACCTACAAAGAAAACGTATAAATTTGTGTTGCCTCCATAATTATCTGTCTCGCTCGTAACCGTTGCTTTAAGCTCATCATCAGACAACGTATTACTTACGATGCTAAGGTCATAAATCTCAAAGGTTGCATTAAAGCTACTGTTCGCTATTACTGCAATATACTCTACTCTGTTTGATTGAGGGAAGCTTGACAAATTCAAATTTATACTGGATTCACCGCTGCCAATTTCCGTGTTATATTCGGCTCTTATGCCGTTTCCGCCAAGAACGATGCTTACGGGAATTTCCCCAATCTTATTTCCGTCAACCGCCAGATCAACAATCAAAACGTCCGCAGCAGACAAGTCGGTTACCCCCTCAAACCAACCAACAAGAATTCCTTCCTTATCGTCTGTTGGTGTAAAGGAGCTTCTGATAACTCTTTTGTCATTAAAAACAGATTTAGCTGTTTCAGGCATAGAACAAGCCCCGCCTGCCAGCCATCCAAACGTGTTATACGATTGTGTGAAATCCCAAAGCTTATACTGTCCTCGGAATTCTATATCGCTCTTGAACGCCTCGAATTCATAACGCAAGTAATCGTCAGCATACAGACCTGCCAAGACATCGCTTATTTCATCGGTTGTCATACTATCACCGATGGAAAACACAACGCAAGAAACGTTTTTTTGCTCTGCTCTTTCATACAGCCAATTAAAAACGCCTGACGTCGCATTTGACTTATCGACCTTCCAAAATAGGATTGAGCTTCTGAATGAGCTTCCGAACAAGGCTGCCGAATCACACAAGGCTTTTATTTCATTTGCCGCACGACTTTGTTTTGTACATTCATAAACAACGCCTACGTCTTCTATGCAGCTGAGCTCGTTATATCTTGCCAACAATGGCGCTATATGCTCATATCCTTCTGATATTGACACAAAAATCTCTGCATTACGATTCTGACTTCTGAATGACGATACAAACAAGCCGAGGAGCTCGGAAGCCTGCTTTACGTTTTCAGTGAAATTATTTTTATATGAAAATCCGCTAAGTGCTATCACACCCTCGATATTTTCAAAATGGCTGCCTATATATCCTGCTGCCGCGCACATCTCTCCAACTGAGCTTATTCTGTTGATATTAAAATCAAACTTTCCGCTTTCACTTGAAAGAACTCTGAAATACACTTTACCACCGACAGAGGTTATAAAGCTTGCACTGGCGCTAAGCTCGTTTGCATACTCGCTGTTTATGTAATAAACGTTATCTCTGTAAGTATAACGGATAGCTGCTATTTCGTCTACCGAAACAAACAATTTATTTGTGTATACGTCTATAACAATTTTCTCAGCTTCACTTTCAAAAAATGCCGCATTACCCACGTCATGCAGACCAACATCGCATCCTTGACTCAAATGATCAAGTGTTGGTTTTGAAACAGCATACACGGGAGAAGAAACAGGCACGATCGTTTTTCTGTTTTTCAGGGCTACCACGTATTTATACTGAGTATAGTCATATGATACGGGAAATTCAATTTCATAAAACGTTGACAGATTAGCTTCGATCACCGGAGTTTTAAGATTCTCTCCGTTGTAGTTATAAGGAACTTTATATACAGCTATAACAGAATCAATATATTCAATGGTCGCTTCCGAATCAACGGTTCCTTTTATGATCAGTTTGCCGTTTTCATACATACAGCTTTCAACCGTTCCGAGAGCTTTCTCTTCTTCGGGAATTTGAACAACTTTCAAAGAAAGAAGCTTGACCGACATATTCTTAGAAGCATCTCCTTCGGAAAAGCTGAACTTCATATTTTTTTCAAGATCCGACAGCAAGAAGCTGTATTTAGCGATTCCTGCATACATGGCGGTTGAATAGCTCTGATCAGTCGAAAGATTTTCCAGAGTTACTATTCCTGTATAGCTACTGTCCAATTCTACTACAACCAATGCTGATTCCTTCTCGAAATCCTCTAAAAGCTCGCATATCAAGCTTCCCTCTGATTTCTTAGATACCACCTCAACATGATCATCATAATAATTAACGTTACTGCTCTCGGAATAAATTCTTCTGCTCTGATAAATCTGTCCGTAGCTATACGTTCTGTTGCTATCCGCTGAAAAGCTGGAAACTGCAAAATAGTTCAGGTCATTATTATCGCTGTAAACTGATATTTCTATTTTTTTGATACTATCACTTTTTTCGGAGGGCAATCTGAAATATGCTATATTTCTTGATCCTGCATCGCTCTTCACGCTATCGCTGAAGCTTCCTCCATCATAGTAATACGTTATCTTATACGTGCACTCCACTCCATCACTGACAATAAACTCAACAGCAATCTCATTATAGGCGCTGAGATCAACTCCATCCTCAAACACGCTCTCGATCGCCATTCTGTCAGCTTGCTTGTCAGAAATGATATATAACAATTTAGACGAGCTCGTATTGCGGGTTTTTATATCTCTTATTCCTTCAATGATTTCCCATTGGTCTTTGGAAAACCAATTAAGCTCAACAGAATCTTCACTTGGAGCATACTGTGATGAATATATAAATCCGCCGTTGGCTGCAATCGTCGTGGAAAGCATCATAAAAAGCGCAAGCATCACACACGCTATCTTTTTTATCACGGGCTCATCTCCTTTCTGCTTTTTTATACAGTATATCATATTTTTCTTACAAAGTGTTAATAAAATTAAAATAGCCTTGAAAAACAACTGTAATTATATTAAAATAACTATATATTTAACGTATCATGGAGATATCAATATGGCTTTTAATATTTCTGTTCAGTTATATTCTCTTCGCGAAGAGCTTGAAAAGGATGTACGCGGCACCCTCACAGCACTTAAAGAAATGGGATTCGACGGCGTTGAGCCTTACGGCGGCAAAGATCTTTACGGATTTAGCACAGAAGAATTCGTATCATTTATGAATGAACTGGGACTTAAGGTTCCCTCCGCTCATATCAGCTATGAAACTCTTATGGAAGATACAGACGGCACTCTCTCATTCCACCGCGAGCTTGGATGCAAATATCTTGCAATTCCCTATCTCGCTCCCGAAAAGCTTCCCGGCGGGGAGGCAAGCGAGGGCGTTGTTGAAAACATTCAAATGCTTGCAGAAAAAGCAAAGGAATATGATATTCAGCTTTGCTTCCACAATCACGAGGCAGAATTCAAGATGCTTGACGGCAAGTTTGTTATGGAGCATCTTATGGATGGTGCCCCCTCTCTCAAGGCTGAATACGATACGGCCTGGGTTGCAATCTCAAACGTCAACCCCATAGAATACATCAAAGACAATGCTGACAAATGCGCTATTATACACTTAAAGGATTTCTATCGCAAGAAGGAAATTACTGAAGGAAAAGGCGAATTCCGCCCCCTTGGATACGGAATTCAGAACGTTCCTCACATTCTTGATGCAGCTGAAGAGGTTGGCGTTGAATGGGTGGTTATCGAGCAGGATGAGGCTGCATTTGGAAAGACCAATCTTGAATGTGCTAAAATGAGCATTGACTACCTCAAAACAATTCTGATTTAATGAAAAGGCTTACGCTTGCGCTTGTTCTTCTCTTCCTCCTTTGCGGATGCAGAAGGATCGATGCGCCAACTACCGAAACCACAGCCCCTGAAGAGACCACAGAGGCTATAACGGAGCTTCAGACGGAAACTGAAACTGAGCCTCCAATTGACACGTCAGACGACGGCATTGTTTCCATTCTTATGGCAGGCGACGTTCTGCTTCACGACAAGGTTGCTGCCTCAGGAGAAATGAGCGACGGAAGCTACAATTACGACCACATGTTTGCAAACGTTAAGAACGAAATTGAAAGTGCTGATCTTTCAATAGTCAACCAAGAGGTTATACTTGGCGGTCGTGATCTTGGCCTTTCAGGATATCCCAGCTTTAACGGAGCTTTTGAGGTTGGCGATGCTATTGTAAATTCCGGTTTCGACGTTGTCCTTCATGCAACCAACCACGCTCTTGACAAGGGTAAAAATGGTCTGCTTTCCTGCATAAGCTTCTGGAATGAAGCCTATCCGCATATTCCTTATCTCGGAATCGCCGACTCGAAGGAAAAATCAGAGGAAATCTACGTAGCAGAGATTGAGGACATCAAAATTGCCATTCTAAATTACACTTACGGCACAAACGGGATAGCTCTTCCCTACGATATGCCTTACTGTGTTAATCTGCTGGACAAGGATCGCATTATAAGCGACGTTGAAAAAGCTAAAAAATCTGCTGATCTCGTTATTGTCTGCCCCCATTGGGGAACTGAATACGTTCTTACAGCAGATGACAATCAAAAATATTGGGCTGACGTTTTCTTTGATGCAGGAGTTGATCTTGTTATCGGAACACACCCTCACGTTGTTGAACCTGTTGAGGTAATATCGGACGAAGATCACTCTATGATCGTTTATTATTCCATCGGAAACTTTATAAATGCAACAGCGCAAACGGGCAAAGGTATTGCAAACAGAATGCTCGGAGCTCTTGCAGATATCACTATTACAAAAACTGAAAGCGGCGCAGAAATCACCGACTACGGTATTATTCCCATTGTTTCTCACGTCAAAAGCGGAGAGGCAGGCTGCACCGTTTATAAGCTTTCCGACTACACGGAAAAGCTTGCATCCGAAAATGAAATCATCTATTCAGACTCCTCGTTCTCATTATCATATCTTAAAAATCTCTGCAAAGAGGTTTTCGGGGAGCTTTACAGCTGAAAGGAGGATATAAATGAAAAAAATCGTTATTGGAATTGACGTCGGCGGAAGCACAACAAAAATCGTCGGATTTGACATCAGCGGCGAAGCTAACCGCTTGATCGAGCCTCTTTTTGTACGTGCAACAGACCCCATAACATCTATTTACGGGGCCTTTGGCAAATTTACGGATATTAATAACCTTGAGCTTTCTGATATCGCAAGAGTTATGATAACCGGCGTTGGCTCCTCCTACGTTACAAAGAATATCTACTCTCTTAAATGCGAAACCATTAAGGAATTCCGCTCAATAGGACTTGGCGGACTTTATCTTTCAAAATACGACAAATCCCTGATCGTAAGTATGGGAACCGGCACTGCTCTCGTTTACGCTGAAAAAGGCTGTGAGCCTCAATATCTCGGCGGTACGGGCGTTGGAGGCGGCACTCTTCTGGGACTTTCAAAGCAGCTGCTTGGGATGAACGATATAGAGCATATTGCAGATCTTGCAGGCGATGGCGACATTCATAATATAGACCTCAAGATCAGCGATATTTCCCGCCAGGATATAGTTCCCGGATACAGCGACGTTATGACTGCATCAAATTTCGGTAAGCTCAGCGATCTTGCCACAAAGGGCGATATTGCATTGGGACTTATTAATATGGTTTTTGAAACTATCGGTATGGTCAGCGTTTTTGCAGCAAGAAACTTTGATATAAAGAATATCGTGCTTACCGGTAATCTTACAAACGTTCCTCAGGCAAAAGAGGTTTTTGATAACCTTAACCACATGTTTGATATGAACTTCATAATCCCTCAGTACGCTCAGTACAGTACGGTTATTGGTGCTGCACTTGCAGGATGCGACAAAGAGAGAGCAAATAATTGATCCCTAAATTAAAATATTAAATCTGAAAATGGAAGAAATCCGCTTTTGCGGATTTCTTCTTTAGCTAAACGGAAAGGAGGACTCCAATATGATACTTATAATCGCAGAAAAACCCAGTCTGGCGCGAAATATTTGCGATGCTATCGGGAATATGAAAAAGCGCGACGGATATTATGAAGGCGAGGGCTACATCGTTAGCTGGGCGCTTGGCCATCTTTTTCAGCTTTGCGACGTTGAGGACTACACGGGCGAGGAAAACGTCCGTTGGAAATTGGACAATCTTCCCTTCTATCCCGAACAGTTCCGCTACAAGCTGAGAACAAAGGCTAAATCAAAGGCTGTTGATTCAGGAGTTGCAAAGCAGTTTTCTGTAATTGAACGCCTTTGCAATCGTGAGGACGTTGACAAAATAGTTAATGCAGGCGACGCCGACCGTGAAGGCGAAATCATTATCAGACTTTGTATTCAAAACGCGCTGAAAGCTCCCAAGGGCTTATACAGACTATGGCTTCCCGACCAGACCAAAGAAACTATTCAGACAGAGCTTTCTCAGCTGAGAGATAGCGAAGGCTATAACGATCTTGCATCCGAGGGCTTTTCCAGAACATACGTTGACTGGCTCTACGGTATTAACCTGACGCGATATGCAACGCTTAAATCAGGAGCTCTTCTTCGCGTAGGGCGAGTTATCATCCCTATTGTAAAAGCAATTTACGATCGTGATATGGCTATCCGAAGCTTTGTTCCCACCACCTACTACGGAATCGTCAGCAAGGCTCTAACTGAGGGTGAAGAAATTGAGCTCGTCAGCACTCGCAAATATGCTAAGGAGGAGCTTGAAAAGGCTCTTCGCTGCTGCAAGGCTTACAATGAAGCAGATGCCGTAGTTACAGGAAAGACTACGAAAAAAGATACTCTCAATCCCGGCAAGCTGTTCTCTCTTTCCAAGCTTCAGAATCTGCTCGGCAAAAAATATAAAATGTCCATGGATGAATCGCTAAAGATCGTTCAGGATCTTTACGAAAAAGGATATCTCACCTATCCCAGAACGAACTCTGAATATCTTGCCACTGCCGAAAAGGGCAAGATTGCAAAAATCATAGAAAACATCGCCGCGGTTGGTTATCCCGTTAAATTCAAAGACAAAAAAACTATTTTCGACGATGCAAAGATCGAATCCCACTCCGCACTGACACCCACCTTTAAGATCCCCAAAAAAGACGCTTTGACTGAGGATGAATACAAGGTTTATCAGACAGTTTTCCGACGCTTTGTTGCAGTTTTCTGCTCTGAGGAATGTGTTGCTCAAAAGACGGAAATCAAAGTTAAGGTTGGAGATTACGAGGAGTTCACTCTTAAGGGCACTGTCATTCTCGAAAAGGGCTGGACCAAATTTGAGGATCCGCCATCAAAGAACAAGGTTCTGCCCAATCTGAAAAAGGGAGATATTATAAACACCGATTTTCAGCCCAAGGAAAAGGAAACCTCTCCTCCGAAACATTACACCGTTGAAACGCTCAACAACTTTTTGAAGAATCCATACCGTGATCTGAAGGCTGCCGCGCAGGACAGCGAAAACGAGGATGACATGGAGGAATACAAGGCTATTTTCGAAGGTGTTGAGATAGGAACCGAGGCAACACGAACAGGAATTATCCGTAATGCCGAGGACTCAGGCTACATTGAGCTGAAGAACAACAGCTATTATATTCTAAATGGCGGTATTTTCCTGATTGAAACTCTCCAACGCCTTGGGATCAATATGGAAAAGGAAAAAACTGCACATCTCGGTAGGGCACTGAAAAAGGTGTACCGCCGAGAAATAACTGTTGAAGACTGCATTAAACTTGCAGAAAACGAAATCAACGAGGTCTTTGATCAGCCTCCGCTTCCACCCGACGAGGATCGAGATATGGGCGTTGCAGGTGAGGTCGTTGGGAAATGCCCCGTTTGCCAAAACAGCGTCGTAAGAGGCAGATATAACTACGGCTGCATGGGGTATAAGAACGGCTGCAAGTTCAGAATCGGACTTGAAATATGCAAGCGCATTATCCCCATTTCCGCCGCGCGTGATCTGCTCGAAAACGGAAGAACCGCTAAGCTCAAAGGCTTTATCTCAAAAAACGACAAGCCCTTTGATGCTAATCTTAAGCTTGAAGGCGATAAGGTTGTTTTTGATTTTAGTTAAAAATAAAAGTAAGCCTCCCGACAAAGCGGGAGGCTTGTTTTATACTATTATATCTCCAAACTTGGCATTTACAGCCTTAGCAAGAGCCGTTATCGGCACATCTATCTGATGACCTCTCTGACCTGCGGAAACGCAAATCCGTTCAAAGCTATTTGCGCTTTCATGAATCATTGTGGGAAAAAGCTTTTTCATTCCGACAGGAGAGCATCCTCCGTGGATATATCCGGTCAGCCCAAGAAGCTCCTTCTGCTTTATCATAGCAACAGACTTTTCGCCAACAGCCGCCGCAGCTTTTTTGAGATCAAGGGTTTCTCCAACAGGAATAACGAACACGTAGTTATTCCCTTTTGCAGAAACAGTTACAAGGGTTTTGAAAACTCTTTCTTTATCCTGCTGCACCAAAGCGGCAACCTTTACTCCATCCGTTTCCTCAGCATCATATTCATAATGATTATATTCTATTTTATTTCTTTCAAGAATACGCATAGCGTTTGTTTTGAATACCGCCATTATCTGCCTGCCTCTCTTAAAACCTCTCCTACAAGGTTTGCCACCTCATGAGCAAGAGGTGCATTTTCACCATAGATCTCTTCTGCCCTCTCTCCTGCCAGTCCGTGAACGTAAACTCCTAGTGATGCAGCTCCAAGCATTGAAAGTCCTCCGCATCGAAGACCTGCAATAACACCACAAAGCACATCTCCGCTTCCGCCCTTTGCAAGAGCAGGAGTTCCGCTTGCGTTTACGAACATATTTGTTTTATGAGCAATAACAGTATGATGATCCTTTGCAACACAAACAACGTGATGACTATCCGCATAATCCTTTGCTGCCTGCCACAGATCAGCCTTGATATCATCAACTGATATACCGCTGAGCCTTGACAGCTCGAGAGGATGAGGAGTTACTATTGTGGGCACACCGAGAGGATATTCAAGATTATATTTTGCTGTTAAATTAAGTGCGTCCGCATCAACTATAAGAGAAGTTTTAGCCAATTTATAAACCGCGGCAACCATTTTCAGCGCGCCGAGGCTCATACCCATTCCGCTTCCAACACAAACAACTCTTGCGCGCTCAACGGCTTCCTTCAGCTTATTCACGTCAGGATCGCTCCAATCAGTTGTTGTTACGATAGCCTCGGGAATAAGCGTTTGAAGAGGGATTCTGTTCTCCTCTGCGGTGAATATTTCTACAAGCCCTGCCCCGCTTCTATATGCGGCAAGCGCCGAAAGATACACTGCGCCGCACATTCCGGGAGCGCCTCCGACTATAACTGCTCGACCAAAGCTTCCTTTATGGGAATCCTTTTTTCTTTTAGACAAAAGGTGAATATCATTTTTTGCAAGAACGTACGGCACAAGATCTCCTTCTCCGTCAAAATGCTCCGCTCCTGCGCATGATATACCAATATCAACCACGGTGATTTTCCCGCAGGCTTCAGGACCTTCTCCGAGCAAATGTCCACGTTTATACGTCTGTATAGCCACAGTTTCATCCGCTTTGACTGCGCACCCTAGAATTTCACCGTTATCGGCGCAAAGTCCGGAGGGAATATCAACAGACAGCACCTTTGCACGACTATTGTTTATAGCTGTTATTATTTCGGCATTTTCTCCGTCTATCTCACGAGAAAGTCCGATTCCGAACATTGCATCAACAATGGTTGTATACTCTTCGTCAATTGCCGAAACAAACCTTACGCCTAATTTCATCGTCTCGTCAAGTCTGCGGGCAGTTTCCGACGTGCAGGAATCCTCACGACCACAGAAAAGTATATGTGTTTCATTTCCGTCGGCAGCACACAGCCTTGCGGCAATAAGACCATCACCGCCGTTGTTTCCCCCACCGCAAACAAACAACGTTTTGCTAAGATCAAAGTTTTTTGAAAGAACGCCGTATACAGCACGAGCCGCCCTTTCCATCAAAACCTCAGAAGGAGTTCTTTTTTCTATCTCGCGTCTGTCGCATGCCTTCATTCTTCTTGAACACAGAATTCTTTTCATATAAATCCTTTCCGACTTACAGACCGAAGCCGCCGTCTATACCAATAATCTGCCCTGTTATGTACTGAGCCTTATCATCCGCAAGAAAAGCTATAAGCTCAGCAACCTCTTCAGCCCTTCCAAGTCTGCCAAGGGGGATATCCTCACAAATTGCCTCGAGAGTTTCCTCTCCAAGCATCATATTCATTTCCGTATTTATAACGCCAGGCTCGACACAGTTTACTCTGATGCCTGAGGGCGCAAGCTCTTTAGACAACGCCATCGTGAGACCTCTCATTCCCGCCTTTGATGCGCTGTACGCGCTCTCGCAGGACGCTCCCACTCTTCCCCAAACTGAGCCAACGTTGATGATAACTCCGCATTTTTTGCGAACCATACTTATGGATGCCGCACGGCTCATAGCATATGCGCTTGAAAGATTTGTGTTTATAACCTTACCCCAAAGCTCTGCATCCGTATCACATATCTGAGAAAGAAGAGCTATTCCTGCGCAATTTACAAGAACGTCGACAGGGCCTATTGCATCCTCTGCGATTGCATATGCTTTTTCTGCATCCTCAAAAACAGAAATATCCGCCTTTATCTTATATGCATTACATTCGTCTGCAACTCGTTGTGCGGCTTCTTCGTTTTTATTATAAACAAATGCCACCTTATGTCCAAGTTCTGCAAAACGTTTTACCGTTGCGGCGCCTATTCCACGGCTGCCGCCTGTTACCAATACATTCATTTTACTTTTCCTTTAATCCAAAAACAAATTGAAATACGTATATTGCTGCACATTATATCCCATAACAGAAGCACTGTTACCAAACGGAGAATCGTCTGCCATAACAACAGTCTCAGCAACGTTCGCAGCTCGCTTTATAGCTCTTCCCAGCATATGAACAGGAGCGGCTATTTCGCAAACCTTTTCATTTACTATGGCAGCCGCCATATACTCTCCGTCAATATCAAAAGCTATAAACCTTGCGCCCGTCATTCCAAGTATCTCAGCACTCCAAGGATAATATCCTAATCCTTCAAACTGAAAATCTCTTATTCTTTTATATTCATTGGGGGATATTTCAAAAAGATCCCCTCCATCGCCCTGACATTTCATTTCATATGAATATCCTAAAGGCGCAAACTCATGCTTTCTGTAATAATCTGAAAGCTTATCGCTTGCGGGATGAAGAAGCAATTCTGCGCCATCTTTTTCGCATTTTAATTTAAGATAGTCCAGTATCATTTTGCAAACACCCTGTCTGCGATATTTCTCGTTTGTAGCAACGGCATAGCAGTAGTATGCATTATTTTTCTCCGTCTTGATCAGATGTGCCATTCCGCCAAGCTCATCTTCAAAATAAACACAAACAGCTCCGGCATAACTATCTGAATTTATAAGCGCAGAAACAAAGGCCTCGTCGTCCTTAAATACGCCATGCCAAAGCCTTGTTATTTCAATAAGATCTTTTCCCGTGGGGCTTGTTATAAATTTCAAAGTTCCGTTCATTATAATATTACCTCAAATTTATTATATTTTTTTGTATCTGTAATGTCAAGTGAGGTTATATGATATTTTTGATACTTTATCCTTGACATAGATATAATAATCACTTATAATAATTATATATGTGCAATGGTGGATAAGTGTTTTTTCGACACTGCTTTTCCATCGCTCTCAAACCTCATTTGTAAAGCATTTTACAAATGCTGAGAAAGGATTGATTTCGATTCATGAAAACTTTCAATAACCTTTTGCCCTATCAGGAACCTAAGCTTGTTGAAACCCTTCGCCAGCTTGCTCAGTCTAACGCTGACGTATACGGCGACAAGGATCTTTACGTTTACAAGCAGAATGGTGAAAATATTTCTGTTTCTTACAGCGACTTCAACAAAACTGTAAGAGCATTCGGTACAGGCCTTTATAAGCTTGGTCTTGCCGGAAAAACAATTGCAATCTCAGGAGACACTCACCCTAACTGGACGGCAGCATTTATTGCTATCATTTCCGTTGGCGGCGTAGCAGTTCCTCTGGACCGCGACCTTGACGCAAAGGAAGCTGCAGGATTTTTGAAGATTGCAGAATGCTCCGCAGTTATTTATACAGCATCTCTCAATAAGAAGTTCAAGGGAATTGCCGAAGAGCTGCCCCTTGAATATTATATCCCCGTTTCTCCCGAAGAGGACGACACAATGTCCTTTGACAAGATCGTTGAGATCGGACAGAGCGCTCTTGATGAGGGCGAGGATTTCTTCGACACCTTTGAGCCCGATATGGAAAAGATGAGCATCCTCCTCTTTACATCAGGCACAACAGGTACAAGTAAGGGCGTTATGCTCTCTCACGGAAACATCGTCTGCTGCATCAACGCATCATGTAATGCTACACAGTATACTAAGGACGACAGATTCGTTTCCGTTCTTCCTATTCATCACACATACGAGCTTGCAGCAGGTCAGCTTGCACTCTCCAATCAGGGTGCTTCAATGTTTATCTGCGAAGGCCTCAGATATGCAACAAGAAACTTTAAGGAATATAAGCCCACAGCTCTCGTGCTTGTACCTTTGTTCCTTGAAACTGTTCATAAGAGAATCTGGGACGAAATCAAGCGCAAGGGTATGGAAAAGAAGGTTCGCGCAGGTATGGTGTTCAGTGATTCAATGCTCCGAATGGGCGTTGACCTCAGACCCAAGCTCTTCTCTGAGGTTACAGCAGCATTCGGCGGCGAGCTTCGTAGTATCGTTTGCGGCGGCGCACCTATTGATCCTCAGATCATCCGTGATTTCTACTCCTTCGGTATCACAGTTCACCAGGGCTATGGTATTACAGAGTGCTCTCCCCTTGTAGCAGTTAACCGCCCCGGAAACATCAAGTTTGATTCAGTTGGTCAGCCCGTTGACAACTGCGAAGTTAAGATCGTTCCCCTTGAGGACGGCGAAGGCAAGGCTAACGAAGGTGAGATCCTCGTAAAGGGTGGCAACGTTATGCTTGGCTACTACAAAAACGAGGAAGCAACTCGCGCTGCTTTCACATCCGACGGATGGTATCGTACAGGCGACGTTGGTAAGATGGATAAGAACGGCCACATCACTATTACAGGTCGTCTTAAGAATATCATTATCGCTTCCAACGGTAAGAACGTTTTCCCCGAAGAGCTTGAAGAGCATCTGATGAAGATCGACGCTGTTAAGGAATGTGTTGTTGTTGGACGCGAAGAATCCGGCAACGTTACAATCACAGCTGTTATCGTTCCCAACCTTGACGTTCTCGGCGAAAGCTCCTCTGACACAGCTATCAGCTTTGTTCTTAAGGAGGCTATCGCTCAGATCAACCGTACACTCCCCCCTTACAAGCACATCAACAAGTTTGAGATCCGCCACGAGGATTTCGAAAGAACTCTCAGCAAGAAGATTAAGCGTTTTCTTGTAAAATAACTAAGCTAACAAAATATATTATTATAGACGGAGATTTTAATTATGTTTGAGAAATTTAAGGAAATCCTTGTAGAAGAACTTTCTGTTAACGCTGACGACATCAAGCCCGAAGCAGAGCTTGTAAACGACCTCGGTATCAACTCTCTTGAACTCGCTGACCTCGTTCTCCTTTGCGAGGAGCGCTTTGACGTTACAATCGACGACAACGACATCCAGAAGTTCACAACTGTTGGCGACGTTGTTTCTTACATGACAGAAAAGTCCGGTAACTAATTTTCAACTAAAATATGGGCTACACCTATGCGTAGCCCATTTTTTTAAGAATGGAGCTTACTATGAATATCGAAAAAGTTAACATACGCGGAGTTAATATTTCCAACGTTACAATGGATGAGGCTGATGCATTCATCCGCGAAAGAATGGAAAACGATGAAACAACTTCCGTTTACACTCCCAACTCTGAAATCGTTCAGCTTTGCATTGACAAGCCTGAATTCACTCCCCTCATAAACAAAGCGGAGCTTATTATCCCCGACGGTATCGGCGTTGTTAAGGCTGCTAAAATTCTGGGGACTCCTATTAAAGAAAAGGTTGCAGGCTATGACCTTGGCCTCAGAGTTCTTAAGATGGCTCAGGAAAAGAAATATCCCGTGTTCCTTTTCGGTGGTGCAGACGAAACAAGATGCGAATCCGGCGTTTCCATTGTAAATCAGTGTGTTAAGGTTATGGAAGAAAAGCTTCCCGGCATTGTGTTTGCAGGCACTCGCCACGGCTACTTCAAAAAGGACGGAGAAGAAAACGACGAAACAATTCGTCTTATCAACGAATCCGGCGCGAAGATACTTTTCGTTTGCCT
>JAZORY010000051.1:0-11775 GCA_045656825.1 Candidatus Avispirillum sp. | reverse complement strand
TTTCAAAAAGTCAAGGGCTAAACACGGCACAGTGATTGCTTGTGGCATATTGTTGTTGCTCTGTGTTTTGCGCGGAATTGGCAAAGTTCTTATTTGGAAAGAATCTTTTTGGTCGGGATTTTTGTATCCATTTGTTATTGCAATAGCCGCATCAATTATCATTTTACCACTTTTTTTATTAAGTAAAAAATTTCCCAAGGTCGCATCAATTATCGCAACAGTACTTTTAGTATTGATAATCTTATTTTTTGTTGGTATATTTTTGCTCATTCTCTATGGGATTATTAACTCTATAATAGCATAATTAAAAGGCTTGACCCATCGGGTCAAGCCTTTTTCGTTAAAACAATGTCGTTATCCAATAAATAACCCCATACACCACACCTGCGGCAGTGCCGTAAAGGATAACAGGACCTGCTATGGAGAAAATCTTTGCACCGACGCCGAGGACAAAGCCCTCTCCCTTTGAATCTACCGCGGGGGAGGCAACCGCATTTGCAAAGCCCGTTATTGGAACAAGGGTTCCTGCGCCCGCGTGCTTGGCGATATTGTCAAAAACTCCTATACCCGTAAGAAGCGCCGTTATAAATATAAGCGTTACGGACACAAGCGTTGATGCCATTTTATCAGGAAACCAAATGCCGTAAAGCTGCGACAAGCCCTCGGCTATAAGGCATATGGTGCCTCCTATCAAAAACGCTTTGGTGCAATTCTTTTTTGAATCCGTTTTCGTTGCGATCGCCTTGGCATATTTCTTATAATATTTCTTGTTTATTTTCATATTCGATCCTCTTCATCTTGCGCTCATTAAAAATCCTCAATATCATCCTGCCCCAAATCAATATTTTTTAATCTTTTCGCAATTATTTTTTGACTTTTACATAAAAATATAATATACTATATTCATCTAAGTGTTAAACTTAAGAAAGGTACGGTATACGAACATGGCATTTTGGGACGAACTTACAAAAAGCGCAAAGGACGCAGCTGCTTTTACAAAGAAAAAAACTGAGGAGCTTACAAATCTTGCAAAGCTCAAGCTTTCTCTCCACGGCGAAACATCCAAGCTTGACAAATGCTTCAGCGAGATCGGCGAGCTCTACTACGATTTTCAGCGCAACGAGCAGGATCATGCTGCTGAGATTGCAGCGCTTCTTCTTGAAGCTGACGAGCTGAATTCAAAGATAGCTGATCTGAAGGCGCAGCTCGCTTCTCTCCAGAACGACGTTATCTGCACCAAGTGCGGTGAACAGATCCCCGTCGAAGCATCCTTCTGCCCCATCTGCGGCAAGAAACAGGACGAAGAGGAAATCTGCGAATAATAAGCCAAAAGGGAGGTTTTCAAACCTCCCTTTTTTGATGCATATTTCAGCGCAGTTAAATTATCGTTTAGCGGTATAATAGCCTTCTCCTCGAGGAGAAGGTGTCATCGGAGATGACGGATGAGGTGTATTAAGCTTTCTCCAGTGGGAGAAGGTGGCTGAACGCAAGCGAAGTCGGATGAGGTGTTAAAATTAATTTTATAGAAGAACACAAGGGAAATTTCGCTCTCTGCGGAGAGCGACCAAGGAGTCTCCCCTTGGAATCCCAAAACGCAATAGATTTTTCGCTCGTTACGACGAGCAAATCATAGCTCTGCCCTTATAACCCGCGACCTTTTCAGAAAATGTCGATAAAAACGCGCCGACTACGTGCTACTATAATTTATCATTTAGTCTTCCGTACAAGGACCTCAAAACACTGTTTCAACGATCTTTCTTGCTCCCTTCGGAGAATATCGCCAATGCTCCAGACGGCGTACCCTCTCCGTGTCCACAAAATATCTTATGGGCGGTGTCTGACCTGAACAGCAGGTGTCTATTATAACAAGCTTTATTTTCATTCTGTCAGGCAAGATATTCTTTATGTACACAGAGCAATAGTCTCCCGCCCGAGCATCCTCTCTGACCTCTGCAAGTCCCGCAAGATTTGGCGTCAGCTCAACAAAGATACCGTATGGCTCAATACTGCGGATAATCCCCGACACAGTTGTCAAGGGAGAAAACTCAGCAGCATTTTCCTCCCACGTGCCAAGAAGCTCCCTTAGGCTCATATATATCCTGCCGCTTTCGCTATCGCGGCTTCTTACAACCGCCATCAAAGACTGACCCGTTCTAAGTCGGTCAGAGGGATGAAATATTCTCGAAACCGAGATGGAATCTATGCACATAAGAGAGATTATGCCGCACCCGATATCCACAAAGGCTCCGAAGCTGTCAAGATGGGTTACCGTTACCGGAATTATTTCTCCGGGAGATAGCCTTGAAACGAAAAATCTCTCACATTCCTCCTGAGCCTCACGCCTTGAAAGAATTGCAACAGGGCGTCCCCCCTCCTGAATAATGCTCTTGACCTTGAAGCACACCGCCTTGCCGACGCGGGATATGACAGCGATGTCCTTTGTGCCTGATGCCGCCGTCATAGCCTCGCTTCTTGAAATTATTCCTTCGCAAAAGCCGAAATCTATCCGCAGACTCATATCCGTGCAGTCGCACTTTTTTGCGATGCCTTCAAGAATAACTCCCCTCCTCATAGCCTTTTCAAGCATATGAAGCGAGGAGGTGTATGCCCGATTCGCCTCTGTTTCTATAAGCTGCCCCTCGGGCAAATATACGTTTTGAAATTCCATCGTGCTTTCCTTTCCGTTTTTCTCACACTTGTATTTACATACTATGAAAACCACAAACAGATTATTCCGAAAAAGCCGCTCTCCCCTTGACACTCTTTTATAGTTGTTATATAATTAGTATGAGTAGAAATATGCCATCCCGAAAGGATTTCAAATATAATGTATAAGGATAAAAAGGTTGTATTCTCAGGAGTGCAGCCCTCAGGTCAGCTGACTATCGGCAACTATCTGGGAGCTATCAAGAATTTCTCCGCATATTCTGATGAATACCGTTGCTACTATTGCGTTGTTGACGAGCACGCTATAACAGTTCGTCAGAACCCTGCGGATCTTCGCCGCAGAACCTATGAAACTCTCGCTCTCTATATGGCTTGCGGTCTCGATCCCGAGAAGAACGTTCTCTTCGTACAGGGCCACGTTCCCGGTCATGCAGAGCTTGGCTGGATCCTTGACTGCTACACTATGTTCGGTGAGCTCTCAAGAATGACTCAGTTTAAGGACAAGAGCGCAAAAAATGCAGACAATATCAATGCAGGCCTCTTCACCTACCCCGCGCTTATGGCGGCAGATATTCTTCTCTATCAGACAGAATTTGTTCCCGTAGGCAGCGACCAGAAGCAGCATCTTGAGCTTGCTCGCGACATCGCCGAAAGATTCAACCATATTCACGGCGAAACCTTCGTTGTTCCCGAGCCCCTCATCAATAAAACTCCCGCAGCTCGTATCATGAGCCTTGCTGAGCCCACAAAGAAGATGAGCAAATCTGATGAAAATGAAAATGCAACAGTTCGAATTCTCGACCCCCGCGACGTTATCATCAAGAAGTTCAAGCGTGCCGTTACAGACTCAGGCTCCGAAATCAGAGCCGCCGAGGACAAACCCGGCGTTACAAACCTGATGTCCATCTACGGCGCTTTCACAGGAAAGAGCTTTGAGGAAATCGAAAGAGAATTCGAAGGCAAGGGCTACGGCGACTTCAAGCTTGCCGTTGGCGAAATCTGCGCCGATGCACTTGAGGGTGTTCAAGCAGAGTTCAAGCGTCTGGCAGCCGACAAGAAATATCTTGAAGAAATCATGGCTAAGGGCGCAAGAGAGGCTTACGGCGCTTCACTTCGCACAATGTCCAAGGTTCGCCGCAAGGTTGGCTTCACAGAATGTCCCCGTTTCTGAGATGGAATCAAAAAAATACGTTATTGACCGCATCGAAGGAGAATATGCAGTTTGTATTCCCGACGACGACGGCAAAAAGCTCGATATCCCCGCGGTTATGATCCCCGATGCAAAGGAAGGGCTTCACCTTGAAATCATCTTCAGGGACGATAGCTTCAAGGTTGCGGTTTTGGGAGATAACACGCAGAAAGATATAAACCAAAACAGATTAAGAAAATTATTTAATAAATCGGAGTGTGGTTCAAATGAAGACTAAAGCTACAAGACTTTACGGCAAAAACGACATTCGCACAGAGGAGTTCGAGCTCCCCGCAATCCGCGAGGACGAAATTCTCGCAAAGGTTATTTCCGACAGTATCTGTATGTCCTCCCACAAGGCAGCGCTTCAGGGCTCTGACCATAAGAGAGTTCCTGATGATATCGCTGAAAATCCCGTTATCATCGGCCACGAATTCTGCGGCGAGCTTGTTGAGGTTGGCGCAAAGTGGGCAGATCAGTTCAAGGTTGGCGACAGATTCTCCATCCAGCCCGCTATCAACTATAAGGGCAGCCTTGCAGCTCCCGGCTACTCCTACAAGTACGTAGGCGGCGGCGCTACATACGTTATCATTCCCGCAGAGGTTATGGAATGCAACTGCCTCCTTCCCTATAACGGCGAAGCTTTCTATTGGGGAAGCCTTGCAGAGCCTATGAGCTGTATCGTTGGCGGCTTCCACGCTAACTATCACACAACTCCCGGCGAATACGTTCATAAGATGGGCACAGTTGAGGGCGGCGATATGGCTATCCTCGCAGGTGCAGGCCCCATGGGTCTCGGCGCAGTTGACTACGCTATCCACGGCGGCAGACCTCCCCGTCTCCTCGTTGTTACAGATATCGACGATGCAAGACTTGCTCGCGCAGCAACTCTCGTTACAGTTGAAGATGCAGCAGCTCACGGCGTTGAGCTCCACTACGTAAACACAAATAATCTTGAGAACCCCGTTGAAGAGCTTAAGGCTCTTTGCAAGGGCGACGGATTTGACGACGTTTTCGTATACGCTCCCGTTAAGCCCGTTGTTGAAATGGGCGATGCGCTCCTCGGACGCGACGGATGCCTCAACTTCTTTGCAGGCCCCACAAACGCTCAGTTCTCCGCTCTCTTCAACTTCTATAACGTTCACTATGCATCCACTCACATCGTTGGCACGTCCGGCGGTAACACAGACGATATGAGAGAATCTCTTCGTCTTATGGAGCAGGGCAGGGTTAATCCCTCCGGTATGATCACTCACGTTGGCGGCCTCAATTCTGCGGCTCAGACAACTATTGATCTTCCCTCCATCCCCGGCGGTAAGAAGCTTGTTTACACACACATCGAGCTTCCTATGACAGCAATCGATGATTTCGGCAAGGTTGCAGCTGAAGGCGGCGAATACGCTGAGCTCTTTGCTGATCTTGATAAAATCTGTAAGGCTAACAACGGCCTCTGGTGCCCCGAAGCTGAAAAGAGACTCCTTCTTGAGGCTAAGGACTAATTTTTGAATAATAAAAAAGCTTGCAGTTTCCTGCAAGCTTTTTTGTATTTGCAACTATTTTTCTGCGCTTCATATAAACACTTATGCATTGAAAATTATTTCAACCGTTGTTCCCTCGTTGAGCTTGCTTTCAAGTGTGAGCTCGGCTCCATGGTAAGCGGCTGCATGCTTTACGATCGAAAGGCCAAGTCCCGTGCCTCCGATCTCTCTTGAATGGCTCTTATCAACACGATAGAAGCGCTCGAAAACTCTTGACTGAGCCTCGCGCGGTATGCCGATTCCGGTATCCCTGACACGAACAAAGGGATGTCCGTTTCGCAGTCCAACGGTCAGCTCAACAGTTCCGTTTTTCTTGTTGTACTTAATAGCGTTGTCGCAAAGATTGTATATCATCTCGCTGAGGATCGGCACGATTCCCATTACAAACGCGCTGTCGCCAATAAGCTTAAACTCAACTCCGCTTTGCGCAATAACGTGGCGAAGACGGGTTTTAACCTCCTTGGCAACCATCAGAAGATCGACTCTCTCCTTTTCAAGAGGGATGCTGTTTTCGTCAAGCTGCGAAAGCTTGATAATGTCGTTGACAAGGTTAATAAGTCTGCCTGCCTCGCTATGAATATTCTCAGCAAAGCCTGCAACGTCCTCCGGCTTTACAATACCGTTCATCATAATTTCGGAAATTCCCGAAATTGACGTAAGCGGTGTTTTCAATTCGTGAGAAACGTTTGACGTAAACTCGCGTCGCATAGCTTCTCTGCCTGCCTTCTCCGTTACGTCCACAACAAAGATAAGGGCGCCCGAAATCCTTTTATCGACCTTAACAGGACTTGTGAACACCTGATAAACGCGCTCACCACGCCTTAATTCTATTTCGCAACGGCTTCCGCCGAGGGCACTTCTCACAGCATCTTCAAACTCCGCACCGACGCTTGCTGTAAAAACGCTGACACCATATCCAATGCCCATTCCCTCAAAAAGAGCTGCTGCACTTTTATTATAGGTGATAATATCCGCTGAGTTGTCAGTAACGATAAGCGCCTCGCCCATATTTTCCGTTATTGACTCAAACTCCTCCTTGCGCCGCTTCAAATCGTCCAGCTGAAGATTGATCAGCTCGTTCTGTCTCTTTATTCGATGAAGCAGCGGTGCCAGCTCTACGTATTCTTCCATAACCTGCGGATCCTCAAGATCTATACGGTTTATGGGAAGAACAATTTTGCCCGCCAAGGTTTTTGCAAGGCCAACCGAAAACAGAATAACAACTATAAGAGCAAGGATGATAACCCATAGTCCCTGAAGCATCATCGCCCACACGGTTCCGTGAGCAGAATAAACAACAAGCCTCGTTCCGTCGTTCAACAAAAACGTTGTTGAAGAGGAATCTGTCAAAATATTGTCATCGGGGCTGACCTCGCCGGAGCTGTAAATCTGATCTCCCTCGCTGTTATAGATCAAAACTCCAACGCTGTCAAGAACGTCAAAGTTTTTCAGCATAACGGCAGGAACCATCACCGCGCTTACAAGGAAGGCAACAATGGAAACTGCAATAATGCTTCTGAATATCTTTTTTGTCATTTGTCGCTCACCTTATATCCGATTCCGCGAACAGTTTCAATATAATCCCCTGCAACGCCAAGCTTTGTACGAAGCGTTCTGATATGAACGTCGACCGTTCTGTTTTCTCCGTCAAACTCGAAGCCCCATATTTTCTGAAGGATCTGATCACGGGTGAAAACCGTTCCTCTGTTCTGAATCATAAGGCAAAGAAGCTCAAACTCCTTAAAGGTCAGCACAACGTCGCGGTCGCTGACGCGCACAATATGCTTTTCTGGGCAAACGTATAATTCTCCGATAACATACTCGCTGCGGTCTGCCTCAACTACAACTCGTCTTAAAATAGCCTTGATTCTGGACATAAGCTCCATCATACCAAAGGGCTTGGAAATATAGTCGTCAGCGCCTGAATCAAGACCGATAACCTTATCATATTCCGTTGCCTTGGCTGTCAGCATAATAACGGGCATTGTTGACGTTTTCGGCGCTTCTCTCAGCTTTTTGAGGATTTCAAGGCCGTCCTCCTCGGGCAGCATTATATCAAGAAGCAACAGAGAGGGGATCTCCTCCTCCATCGCTGCCCAAAACTCCGAGGGACGCTCAAAGCCCTTTGCTTCATAGCCGGAATTATTAAGAGCATAGCAAACAAAATTGCGTATGCTTTCATCATCTTCAAGAAGATATATCATAGATTTCTCCTAAGCATAACATATAACATTATTATAATATCTTTTCTCATATATTGCAAGAGAATAGATTTCAAAAGAAAAAGCAGAGAGTGAAAGCTCTCTGCTTTTGTTATTGTTTTTAGCCCATATCGGCAGGATCAAGTCCCATCTGGCGCATAACCTTTTCATTGAACTCTCTGGCTGTGTTATATCCCATTTTCTTCTGACGGTTGTTCATTGCGGCTGTTTCAATAACAACTGCAAGATTTCGACCGGGCTGAACGGGGATAGTCAGCGAAGGGATCTGTACGCCCATAATATCAGTATAGGTTTCGTCAAGACCAAGACGCTCATACATCTTGCCCTTTTCCCAAGGCTCAAGATGAACGACAAGGTTGATCTTTTCTGTCTGCTTAACGGCACCCATACCGAAAAGACGGCGAACGTCTACAATACCGATACCGCGAAGCTCAATATAATGGCGGATAATTTCCGGTGCCTGACCAAGAATAGTGATCGCAGAAACCTTACGAAGCTCAACCGCATCATCCGCAATAAGACGGTGTCCACGTTTGATAAGCTCAATTGCCGTTTCACTTTTACCAACACCGGATTCGCCCGTGATGAACACGCCCTCACCGTATATCTCAATAAGAACACCGTGGCGGGTTATCATCTGAGCCAGCTGGAGATTGAGATAGGAAATGAGCGCGCTTGTTACTTCGCTTGTGCTCTGCTCTGTTGAGAGAAGGGGCACACCATATTTTTCCGCCATTTCCTCCGCAACGTCGCTTACGTGAATATTATGTGCGCAAACAACTGCAATAGGATTGCGGGAGAAAAATGCCTCAAGATGCGCTCTCTTTTGTTCGCTGTCAAGGCTCTCTATATATGCATCCTCTGTGAGACCAACGACCTGAATACGGTCTGCATCAAAAATATCAAAAAATCCTGCAAGAGGAAGACCGGGACGGGTTACGTCCTTTTTATGAATGATGATTTTTTCGGGATCGTCCGGAGTGTAGTTCACGTTAAGTGAAAGGTGCTTTATAATAGCTCCAAGTGTTACAGTCGGTGCTGCCATATAACTCTCCATTCTGCACAATTTCTTATAATATATGATACCATATTATGATAAATTTTCAAGGCAAAAAAACAAATTTCATCAAAACGGAGAAAATTGTTGCAATTATTCAGCATATTACACAACACGATATGTGGGCATTGTTCTTGACTTTATCACAAGATATAGTGTATAATAGTTGTACTGCCGATGTTAACACATCATGTAGTGATAGAAGCTGATAAATAACTACTATATATAAATCGGAAAAGGAGAAGCCCTATGAGAGTTATCAAAAGAAACGGCACAGAAGTTGAATTTGACATAACCAAGATCATCACAGCTATAACAAAGGCAAACGAAGCAATCGAAGAAGAAGCAAGACTTACGCCTATGCAGATCCGCCGTATTGCTGAAGCAGTTGAGCTTAGCTGTATCCGTCTTAACCGCGCACCTGAGGTTGAAGAAATTCAGGACATGGTTGAGAAGCAGATCATGGCACACGGAGCATATGAGGTTGCAAAGAAGTATATCACATACCGCTACACAAGAAACCTTGTTCGCCGCTCCAACACAACTGACGATAAGATCCTCAGCCTTATTGAATGTTGCAACGAGGAAGCTAAGCAGGAAAATGCTAACAAGAACCCCACAGTCAACAGCGTTCAGAGAGACTATATGGCAGGCGAGGTTAGCCGCGATCTGACAAGCAGACTTCTTCTTCCCGAAGAAATCGTAAAGGCGCACGAGGAAGGCATCATCCACTTCCACGACACAGACTACTATGCTCAGCATATGCACAACTGCGACCTTGTTAACCTTGAGGATATGCTCCAGAACGGAACAGTTATCTCAGGAACAATGATCGAGCGTCCCCACAGCTTCTCCACCGCCTGCAACATCGCAACTCAGATCATCGCACAGGTTGCAAGCAACCAGTACGGCGGTCAGTCTATCTCTCTTACACATCTTGCTCCCTTCGTTCAGGTGAGCCGTGAGAAGATCCGCTCAACTGTTAAAAAAGAGCTTGAATTGATGGAAACTCAGCTTTCCGATGAAAAGTTCAACGAGGTTGTAGAGCTTCGTCTCCGCGACGAGATCCGCCGCGGCGTTCAGACAATTCAGTATCAGGTTGTAACTCTTCTCACAACAAACGGACAGGCTCCCTTCATCACCGTGTTTATGTATCTGGGCGAAGCGAAAAACGAGCAGGAAAAGAAGGACCTTGCTATTATTATTGAAGAAACTCTCCTCCAGAGATGTCAGGGCGTTAAGAATGAGGACGGCGTTTACATCACTCCCGCATTCCCCAAGCTGATCTACGTTCTTGAAGAGCAGAACATCCACGAGGATTCTCCCTATTGGTACCTTACAGAGCTTGCAGCTAAGTGCACAGCAAAGCGTATGGTTCCTGACTATATCTCCGAAAAGAAGATGCTTGAATTAAAGGTTGACAAGAACGGCGACGGACATTGCTACACTTGCATGGGATGCCGCAGCTTCCTTACACCTTACGTTGACGAAAACGGACAGCCTAAATACTACGGCCGATTCAATCAGGGCGTTGTAACCATCAACCTTGTTGACGTTGCGCTTTCCTCCGGCGGAAACATTGAAAAGTTCTGGAAGATCTTCGACGAACGACTTGAGCTCTGCCATCAGGCCCTGCTCTGCCGCCACGAGCGCCTTAAGGGAACTCTTTCCGATGCTGCTCCTATTCTTTGGCAGCACGGCGCACTTGCAAGACTTGAAAAGGGCGAGCCCATCGACAAGCTCCTCTTCGGCGGATATTCCACCATCTCCCTCGGCTATGCAGGTCTTTACGAATGTGTTAAGTATATGACAGGCAAGAGCCACACTGATCCCAGCGCAACTCCCTTTGCTCTCAGCGTTATGCAGTATATGAACGACGCTTGTAAGAAATGGAAGGAAGCGCACAAGATCGACTTCAGCCTTTACGGCACTCCCCTTGAATCAACAACTTATAAATTCTCCAAGTGCCTCCAGAAGCGCTTCGGTATCGTTCCCGGAATCAACGATAAGGGATATATCACAAACAGCTATCACATCCACGTTACAGAAGAGGTTGATGCATTCACTAAGCTTGCATTTGAATCTCAGTTCCAGGCCCTCTCCCCCGGCGGAGCTATCAGCTACGTTGAAGTTCCCAACATGCAGCAGAACATTCCCGCAGTTCTTCAGGTTATGAAGTTCATCTACGATAACATCATGTACGCTGAGCTTAATACCAAGAGCGACTATTGCCAGTGCTGCGGATGGGATGGAGAAATCTCAATCGAAGAAGAAGACGGTAAGCTTATCTGGAAATGCCCTAAGTGCGGTAACACAGACCAGTCCAAGATGAACGTTGCGCGCCGCACCTGCGGATATATCGGAACTCAGTATTGGAATCAGGGCAGAACTCAGGAAATTAAGGAAAGAGTGCTTCACCTGTAATGAACTATTGTACCATCAAAACCTGCGATATAGCAAACGGAGAGGGAGTTCGCACCTCCCTTTTCGTTTCCGGTTGCACAAATCATTGTGAGGAATGTTTTCAGCCACAAACATGGGATTTCGATTTTGGCGAGCCCTTCACAAAAGAGGTTGCCGATAAAATAATCGAAAGCATCAAGCCTCATTACGTTAACGGACTTACCCTCCTCGGCGGCGAGCCCTTCGAGCCGAAAAATCAGAAGGAGCTTGTTCCATTTCTTCGCAGAGTAAAGGAAGAATGTCCCGACAAAAACATCTGGTGCTTCACAGGGTTTACTCTGGATAAAGAATTGTGGGTTGACGGCTCATATCCAAGATGCGAATATACGGACGAAATGCTTTCTATGATAGACGTTCTGGTTGACGGAAGATTTGTTAAAGCTCTTCACGATATATCTCTCCGCTTCAGAGGATCATCTAATCAGAGAATTATCGACCTTAAAAAAACTCTCCCCACTCACAACATCGTGCTTTGGGATAAGTAAAATATGATAGGAATAATTGGGAGGGACCTTTTAAGGAAAGGTCTCCTCCCAAACCCACCCCCAAACCTCTTTGTAAAAGATCCCCTTCCACCCCTACAAAAGTAGTGGTGGAAGGGGATTTTCTGCGAAAAGGTTTTGAAGGGGGGCTGGGGGA
>JAZORY010000050.1:0-16785 GCA_045656825.1 Candidatus Avispirillum sp. | reverse complement strand
AACGGCAATTCCTGCGCCGAGGTCGATATATTCTTTTCCGTTTGTGTCCCAGAGCACTTCGCCGCAGCCCTTTTCTATTTCAAGGGGAAAACGGCCGTACGTGCCTGCAACGTATTCTTTGTCGATATTGGTGATAGTCATGTTCTTTTGCCTCTTTTTTGCCCATATACAAATCAAACTGCATCCGGGATGCAGTTTGAAGATTCCGTGTTAACCACGGACAAACATCGTTCCCAGACCTTCATCTGTCATGATTTCAATAAGAATAGAATGAGGAACCCTGCCGTCGATGACAAAGACCTTATTAACACCACGGCGGATAGCCTCCTTGCAGCAGTTGACCTTGGGGATCATACCACCGCAGATGATGCCTTCGTTCTCTAGACGGAGAGTATCGGAAACGTATATTTTAGATATTAAAGTTGAGGGGTCGTCCTTATCTCTGAGAACGCCCTGAGTATCGGTCATAATAATGAGCGATTCTGTATTCATAGCTCCTGCGATTCTTGCAGCAGCCGTATCGGCATTGATATTATATGTGTTGCCCTCGTCGTCGCAGCCAACTGTTGAAACAACGGGAATATACCCCTTTTCCAGAACGTCAAGAATAGGGGATGTATCGATTTCTGTTATATTACCAACAAAGCCGAGGTCGCTGTTTGCGCACTCTGCCTTGATCATACCGCCGTCAATGCCACAAAGGCCGATAGCGCGGCCGCCCTTCTGTCCGATAAGAGAAACGAGGCTCTTATTGACCTTGCCTGCCAGCACCATCTGCACGATATCAACGGTTTCTTTATCTGTAACTCGGAGTCCGTTTACGAACTCGCTCTTTTTGCCAACCCTGCGAAGCATATCAGTTATTTCAGGACCGCCGCCGTGAACAAGGACAACCTTGATGCCAATAGCGGACAAAAGGACGATGTCTCCCATAACGGCGTCCTTGAGATCCTCGTTGATCATAGCGTTTCCGCCGTATTTGATAACGATGATCTTGTCTTTATATTCCTGAATATTAGGCAGCGCCTGTGTGAGCACCTCGCTTGTGAGGGCGGCGCTGAGCTTCTTTTCGGGTGAGTTTGTCATGTTCTGTAATCTCCGTTGATTTTAACGTAGTCGTAAGTCAGGTCGCAGCCCCAAGCTTCAGCTTCGGCTTCGCCGTCGTTAAGACCGACAAGGATATAAATATCTTTTTCAGTGAGTATCTTTTTAGCAACGTCTTCGTCGAAGTCAACTCCGGCGCCGTTTCTGCAAACGGCGATGGTGCCTGCTTCGCTCTGGAAGTCAACGTCAACCTTTGCGATATCAACCTCGGCTCCTGAATAGCCGATTGCGCAGAGAACGCGTCCCCAGTTGGCGTCAGCTCCGAACATTGCTGCTTTGAGAAGGGATGAGCAGATAACGCTCTTTGCTACTGTTTTTGCCGCTTTGACTGTGGGTGCGCCGCTGACCTTGCAGTCAACGAGCTTTGTTGCGCCCTCTCCGTCGGATGCGATCATTCTGCAGAGTGTTCTTGTGATCATAGAAAGAGCCTGGCAGAATGTCTTATAGTCCTCGCCGTCGCAATCTACGGTCTTGCCGCCTGCCGCTCCGTTTGCAAGAATGGAAACCATATCGTTTGTGGAGGTGTCTCCGTCAACGGAAACCATATTAAAGGAGTCGACGATATCAGCAGAAAGTGCCTTTTGGAGCATTTCGGGAGATATGGCGCAGTCGGTCGTGATGAAAACCAGCATTGTTGCCATATCGGGATGGATCATACCGCTTCCCTTAGCGATGCCTCCCATTCTGCAGGTAACTCCGCCACATTCGAATTCAACCGCAACCTCTTTTTTAACAGTGTCGGTTGTCATAATAGCTTCTGCTGCCGCTTCTGCCGCTGCCTCTGTTGAGTCGAGGCCTTCGCAGAGAGTCTTCATACCGTTTGCGATGGGTTCAAGGGAGAGGGGCTGACCGATAACGCCTGTGGATGCAACCACAACGTCGTTTGCCTTGATGCCTGTTTCTTTTTCAACGAGATCGCACATAGCGCGTGCGATTTCGATGCCGTTAGCGTTGCAGGTGTTAGCGTTGCCGCTGTTGCAGATAACTGCCTGAGCGTATCCGTTTGCAACGTTTTCTTTTGTAACAGTTAAGGGTGCGCCCTTAACGAGATTTCTTGTATATGTGCAAGCTGCGGAAGCGGGGATATCGCTTGTGATGAGAGCGAGATCGCGCTTTGTTCTGTTTTTACGGATGCCGCAGTGGACACCGCTTGCACGAAAGCCTTTTGCGGCACAAACACCGCCGTTGATAAATGTCATTTCTAACCTCATTTTGTCATAAATACGAGGCATTAAATCGCCAAACATATATATTCAATATATTATACAATATTTAGCACTTAAAGTCAAACAAAATCGCCGATTTTATGCCCGTTTTTGCATTTTTGTTACTATTGAATAAATCACAATTCAAGGGAGAGGGTTTCGTCCAGTCCGTGCATAATATTGAAGCACTGAACGGCGGCTCCGGAGGCGCCTTTTCCAAGATTATCATATCTTGAAACGAGGATGATTCTTTCGTCGTTTCCGTATACGGAAATCTCCATGGAATCCTTGCCGCTGAGCTTTGTTGCGGAGAGGAATCCTGCCTCGTCTCCGCCCTCAACAAACTTAACGACGGGGCCTGTGTAAAGCGTTTTATAGGCCTCTTTTACGTCCTCGATGGTTTTTCCTGAGTTAAGCTGTGAAGCGAACAGAGGAACGGTAACCTCCATTCCTGAATAAAAATTCGCAACAATGGGAGAAAATACAGGTGCATTTTCTATTCCCGAGAGCTTTGCCATTTCGGGAAGGTGCTTATGATTCTGGCTTATTCCATACTGGCGGGGAGATGCAAGAAGCGCGTCTCTGTCATCGCTTTCATACTGAGCGATCATCTTTTTTCCGCCTCCGCTATAACCTGTGATGGAGTGGCAGGAGAGGAGGATATCCTTTGAAATAATGCCGCTATCAACCAGAGGACGAACGAGAGAAATGAAGCCGCTTGCATGGCATCCGGGGTTTGCAACTCTTGCGGAATTAGCGATCTTTTCCTTTTGAATACGGGATATTTCGGCAAATCCGTAATCCCAGTCAGGATTTGTTCTATGGGCGGTTGAAGCGTCGATTATTCTTGCGCGGCTGCCTTCGGCAAGCTCAACGGCTTCAATTGCCGCTGCATCGGGGAGGCAGAGAAAAACTGTGTCGGCTGCATGGATAGCCTCGCGGCGAGCGTCTCTGTCCTTTCTCTTTTCCTCGGGAAGCGTTATAAGCTCTATATCATTTCTGCCCTGAAGGCGCTCCCAGATTCTGAGGCCTGTTGTGCCTTCCTTGCCATCTATAAATACACGTATCATATGAATAATTATACCTTTCGCGTGAATAATTTCTCATAATTATACACTAAAAACCGCAAAATGTCAACAGTTTTGGCAGATTATACAATAATATTACAGAGAAAAATACCACCCCTTTTCAAAAAGAATCAGGGTGGTATCAGCTTATTTGCCGAAAACGAAGCCCCCTGCCTCAAAGGATATGGAAATATCCGTTTCTGCCGAGCTTTTTCGGGCAAAGCTTATTGCGCCTCCCGAGGGATCGTGGCCTGAAAGGGCTGCCCTCAAGGCGTTCTGGGCGCTGACAGCCAATGAAGCGGAAAAGGGCTCGTTAAGGCTTCCGTTTTCCACACATTCAAACTCTCCCTTGAAAATAACCTCAGTTACCGTGTCGGGAAAGCTGCTGTCTGCAAGACGGTTCAGAATAACGTTAACAACTCCGATCTTTGCTGCAAGCGGTGCTTCTTCTCCGCATGCCGCCATAACGAATCTGCATATAAGATTTTCCTCTGCCGCGCTCAGGGAGATATCCTCCGCTGATGAGGGCATAGTATACATAAAGATCAAACATACAGAAATAATAATACCTAGGGTAAACTTCCGCTTTTTCATTTTTTGTTTCTGAATGGCTTGCGAGTTTAGTTTGGTGCTTTTTGATCTGAATTATAAGTGGAAAGTTTTATAAAATAAACGATAATTTATCTGCTGACCCGTAGGGGAGGATATTATCCTCCCGTATTAACACCAACAAAATGTATGATTGTGTTAGACGCGGGCGAACACAGTTCGCCCCTACGGGATAGATTGCAAATTCAGTTCAACTCGTAGGGGCGTTCTTTGAATGCCCGTTTTAATACATCGCTAAACGATAATTTAGCAGTATACCCAAAACACTCCCCAGCGGGGAGGGGGGCCATTTTGCCTTGCAAAATGGTGGGTGAGGAGAGCCTTAATTGAAAGTTTTCTCCTCATCCGACTTCGCTTTCGCTCAGCCACCTTCCCCCCTGGGGAAGGTTTATTAATCCACTAAACAATAATTTGTTGCAGGTGTTATGCAACAAATCGCAAACAAAAAACGGAGGAAGAATCCTCCGTTTTGCCTTATTTATTCTTTTTCAGATGCAGGAAGCTGATAATAAGTCCTGCCGTTCCTGAAACGCCCACGTTTTCCACCGTAACGGAAGCCCATTTTTTGTAAAGCGGGATTCTTTCTGCCGCAAGCTCGTCGAGATCGCGGGAGGCTGAGATGGGTCTGCCTCTTGTGGTGAGCTGAGCTGTGGGGCGATTTATGTATATAATGGTGCCGTTCTGGCGAAGGTAGTTATAGTTTCTTTCTTTTGTGATGATTCCGCCGCCGCAGGAGATAACGATTCCCGTTTTTTTGCCTGCCTCGGCTGCACATTCTGTTTCGATCGCTCTGAAGGCTTCTTCGCCCTCATCTGCAAAGATCTCAGGAATGGTTTTTCCTGCTTTTTCAACGATTGCCGCATCGATATCAACAAATTCACGGCCAAGTATTTTCGCAAGTCTGCGTCCGACTGTAGTTTTTCCGCATCCGGGCATGCCAATAAGGACAATGTTTTTCGTTGATTTGGAAACGGCTTTTATAACCTTTTCGATTTCGCTGTCGTATATTTTTCTGCCCGTAAATCTCTCGGAGGCGTACGCCGCCTGAGCCACCAGCATGGAAAGTCCGCCTGCGCGCTTGATGCCAAGCTCCTCGGCTTGCATGAGAAGAGCTGTTTTTGCGGGATTTGCGATTATGTCAACAACGCCTGAAAGAGCATTAAAGGGGCTGAGATCAAGGGGAGAGCTCATATTTTCGGGATACATTCCCACGGGGGTTGTGTTTATGATTATCTCAGCGTCGTAATGGCGGGAGATGTTTTCATAGTTATCGGGGCCGCTTCGGGAAATAACGGTTATGCTTTTTGCTCCGAGATCGGAGAGAACAGCCTGAGCTGTAAGGGATGCGCCTCCGCTGCCGAGAACGATGGCTTTCTTGCCGCCGACGAAGATGCCTGCGCGGCGGATGGTGTACGTAAGTCCTGCATAGTCGGTGTTGTCTCCGAAAAGAGTTCCGTCCTCGCGACAAACGACAGTGTTGACGCTTCCGATCCTTTTCGCAATATCGGACAGCTGATCCATATATTTTATAACGCTTGTTTTATAGGGGATAGTTACGTTAAGGCCCTTGAAATTCTTTTCGCTGAAGAAAAGATCAAGCTCATCAGGCTTTTTTTCGCAAAGAGAATATTCATAATTGCCAAAATGAGAATGGATCATGGGAGAATAGCTGTGGCCGAGAACCTCTCCGAGAAGACCGTATTCCATGGTTTTGCCCCCTACTAAAAAATAAAGCTGTCGCGTGCGTTTATAAAATAATTATAACATCTGCCGCCTGTATTTTCAAGGATTTTGAATACAAAAAAGCATAAGCGACCATAATTAGCATAATTTGATACGATGGAGAATTAAAATTATGATAAAAGGATGCAAGAAGAATATTATACACATCAGAGATACGGGATGCCCCTATTTTGAGGAGGCATATTTTGTTGTGCGCCGTGGAGGCGATATTGATATTTCGGAGGACGACATCGTGAAGGAGGCATCCCGTATTGCAGCGCTCACCACGGGTAGCCTCAGGGGCAGAAAAAACAAAAAAACGCATACGATTTTCTTATCTTTCCTTTATGGAGCGTCGGTTTGTTCCATAATATTCGGAATAGTTGCAATTGCCCTCAGATAAAGGCTGAGTGTGGTGAAGGCAAGTTGACAAGGTGGGGAAAATGAGGTATAATACAAAGTGGAGTTATTTGTTCGTTTTTTACCCACGGCGCATTATAAAATCATACCGCCGCCCTCGGATGATTTACATTATCAGATAACGACTTAATAAAGAAAGAAACAAGAAAGGATTGACACGCGAAATGGCAAAACAGAAGCTTAGAGTTATGATGCTGGGCGGTCTGAACGAAATTGGCAAAAACCTTGCGGTTTTTGAGTACGGCAACGACATAATCATAGTAGACTGCGGCATCGCATTTCCGGACGAGGATATGCTTGGTATCGACCTGGTTATCCCCGATATAACGTATCTTGAAAAGAACGTTGATAAAATACGCGGCATATTCCTCACACATGGCCACGAGGACCATATCGGAGCAATTCCATACGTTCTTCGTAGTATAAATCCCCCCATTTACGGCACGAGACTGACTCTCGGTATTCTTGAGAGTAAGCTTGAAGAGCATAAGCTGAAGGACAAAACGAAGCTTATAACGGTTGAAGCAGGAAACGTTGTTTCCGCAGGTGTTTTCAAGTGCGAGTTTATCAGAGTTAACCACTCTATCGCAGATGCTTGCGCAATCGCTATCCGCACCCCCGTCGGCACGGTTCTTCATACAGGCGACTTTAAGCTGGACGTTTCTCCCATTGACGGAGAGATGATGGATCTGACGCGCCTTGGCGAATACGGAAACGAAGGCGTTCTTCTTATGATGTGCGAATCAACCAACGTTGAGCGCCCCGGCTTCACAGCCTCCGAGCGCACCGTTGCAAATTCCTTTGAGCATATTTTTATGTCCAATCCTCATAAGAGAATCATTATTGCAACGTTCTCTTCAAACGTTCATCGCGTTCAGCAGATAATAAACACAAGCTATAAGTTCGGCCGCAAGGTTGCGATCACAGGCCGTTCCATGCTTAATATCGTTGGAGCAGCAGTTCGTCTCGGATATATGACGGTTCCGCCCAACGTTCTCATTGATATCAACGAGGTAAATAAATATCCTCTTGAAATGGTTACAATAATCACAACAGGATCTCAGGGTGAGCCCATGTCTGCGCTTTACAGAATGGCGTTCTCCGATCACAGTCAGGTTGCGCTGACCCCTCAGGACCTTGTTGTTCTTTCCTCCCACGCCATCCCCGGAAACGAGGTTCTGGTTGGCAGGATCACAAACGAGCTTTATAAGCGCGGCGTTGACGTTTATAACGCACCTCAGCAGGTTCACGTTTCGGGACACGCTTGTCAGGGCGAGCTTAAGCTGATGCACAATCTTGTGCGCCCCAAATTCTTTATGCCCATCCACGGCGAATATCGCCATCTGATGCAGCATAAGGAGCTTGCCGAAAGTCTCGGAATGGATCCTCAGAATATTTTTGTAAACGGCATCGGAGAGGTGCTGGAGCTTGACGGAGAAACCTGTAAGAGAGCAGGAACAGTTCCCTCAGGCAGAGTTCTTATAGACGGCTACGGCGTTGGCGACGTTGGAAACATCGTTCTTCGCGATCGCCGCCATCTTGCTCAGGACGGACTTATCGTTATCGTTGCAACAGTTGATATCGATACACAGACGGTTGTTTCCGGTCCCGACGTTATATCCCGCGGATTTGTTTACGTTCGTGAGGCAGAGGAGCTTATGGAAGAGGTTCGCGTGATAGCAAGCGAGGTGCTTGACGATGCTCTTGCATCAGGCATCACCGAATGGAATCAGATGAAGGCGGGCATTAAGGATAACTTAACGAAGTATCTCTTCTCCAAAACAAAGAGAAAGCCTATGATCCTTCCCGTTATTATGAATGTTTAAGGTGGACTTGAAATGATAAAACACGTTATTCTCTGGAAGCTTAAGGAAGAGCTTAGTGCAGAGGAAAAGGAAAACGCAAAAAAGAATGCAAAGGCGGCGCTTGAAGGTCTTATGGGCAAGATCCCCGGACTTCTTTCCGTTTCCGTTGCAATTGATGGGCTTGCATCTTCAAATGCCGATATGATGCTTGATACGTCCTTTGAAAGCGAAGAAGCGCTGAAGGGATATCAGGTGCATCCCGAGCACGTTGCCGTTGCAAACGGCTACGTTCGCCCATATACAGAACTGAGACTTTGTCTTGATTACGAGGCTTGATTATAGTGAAAAGACCTGAGATTTTATCTCCCGCAGGAGATTTTGAAAAATTAAAAAGCGCCATTTATTTTGGCGCGGATGCTGTTTATCTTGCAGGCAGAGCATTTGGTATGCGAGCTGCTTCGGGAAATTTCAGCGACGAGGAGCTTAAAGAGGCGGTTATTTATGCTCACGAAAGAGGCGTTAAGGTTTACGTAACAGTGAATATTATGCCCCGCGATGCAGAATATCCTAAGCTCAGAGAGTTTCTTTGCTACATACACGAGATCGGCGTTGATGCCGCAATCATTTCCGACCTTGGCGTCGTGGCGCTTTGCCGTGAATGTGCACCTGAATTGGAGATCCATATTTCAACTCAGGCAAGCACGGTTTCTGCCGCGGCTTGTAAGGTTTGGGCTCAGCTTGGGGCAAAGCGAATAGTTCTTGCCCGCGAGCTTTCTCTTGAAGCAGTTAAAAAGATAAGAAGTGAGCTTCCTGAGGATATTGAGATCGAGTGCTTTGTGCACGGCTCAATGTGCATCGCTTATAGCGGAAGATGTCTTCTTTCTCAGTACTACGTTGGCAGAGATGCCAATCGTGGTGCCTGTGCTCAGCCTTGCCGCTGGATATACGGTGCAAAGGAGCTGCACATTGCTGAGGAAAAGCGCGAGGACGAGGTTCTGCCCATGTACGAGGACGGAGGCGAAACCTTCGTTATGAGCAGCAAGGATATGTGCATGATTGACCATATTCCCGAGCTTGTTGATGCAGGCATTTCAAGCTTCAAGCTTGAGGGACGCGTTCGCAGCGCGTATTATACAGCCGTTGTTACAAACACGTATAAAATGGCGCTTGACGCTTATATGGCAGACCCCGAGAACTATAAATACGATCCTGCTTGGGGAAGAGAGCTCAATTCCGTTTCTCACAGAGAATACGGACACGGATTTTTCTTTAACGATCCCAGAGAGGATGCAAATATCGTAACCGATCCGGGATATATCAGAGAAAAGGCGTATCTTGCAACAGCGGTTGAGGGATGTGAGGCAGGCGGCGTTGCAACCTTTGTTCAGCGCAATAAGATCGTTGACGGACAGAGCGTTGAGCTTCTTACACGTATGAAAACCGGTATTCCCTTTATGGCAGACGGGCTGATGAACGAAAAGGACGAAGTGATCCCCTCCGCGCCCCATCCCGGTATGCTCTTTAAGGTGAAGTGCCCCGTTGCAGTCAGCGCAGGTGATATCCTCCGCGGCGGAGAATAATACTTTTTAAGAAAGACGGTATATAAAATGCTTATATTAGAGCTTATCAAGGCATTGTTTCTTGGTATCGTTGAGGGTATAACAGAGTGGCTTCCCGTCAGCTCAACGGGACATCTGCTTTTGTTCAACGAATTTTTCCCTCTGAATCAGGACACAGCCTTCACTCATATGCTTGTTGAAATTATTCAGCTTGCGGCAATTATGGCAGTTGTTCTTTTCTTCTTCTATCGCCTTAATCCCTTTTCCAAAAAGAAAACGGCGGAAGAGAAGAAGGCAACGTGGATCCTCTGGTCTAAAATTCTTGTTGCGGTTATCCCCGGCGGCGTTGCAGTTGTGGGAATGAAGCTTCTTGATATCGACCTCATTGACGATCCCATCATCATCGCGGCAGCGCTTCTCGTATACGGTGTTGCATTTATCATCATTGAAAGACTTAAGAAGGGCAAACCCTTTAAGATAGAGTCAGCAAACGATATCAGCTATAAAACAGCTCTGGGAATCGGACTTTTCCAGGTGCTTTCCATCGTTCCGGGAACGTCCCGCAGTGGCTCCACGATTCTTGGAGCTATGCTTCTTGGCGTTTCAAGAACAGCTGCGGCTGATTTCTCCTTCTTCCTTGCAATTCCCGCAATGGTTGGCGCCTCCGGTCTTGAGGTTCTTTCCTATGCAAAGGATATTATTGACGGAGAAGCAACAATGTTCGGGCTTGAGCAGATTGCGATTCTTGCAGTTGCTATGATAGTTTCCTTCGTGGTTTCTCTTATCGCAGTAAAATTCCTCACAGATTTTGTTAAGCGCAATAATTTCGAGGTGTTCGGCTGGTATAGAATCGCACTTGCAATTATCCTGCTTGTGATTTATCTTGTGATTCTTTAATAGCGAATAAAAAACGGACGACTTGGTCGTCCGTTTTCTCTATTAAATATTAAATTTCTTAGCAAGTCCGCCCTCGGAGGTTTCGCGATACATAACCTTCAGGTCCTTGCCTGTTTCGTACATTGTATCAACGATCATATCAAAGCTGATCTGTCTTGAATCTGCGAGGAAGTCTGCAAGGTTAACGGCGTTGAGCGCTCTCATTGCCGCAATTGCATTTCTCTCAATGCAGGGAATCTGCACAAGGCCCAGAACGGGGTCGCAGGTGAGACCAAGGTGGTGCTCAATGGACATTTCTGCCGCATATTCGATCTGATCGAGATCCAACTCGTAAAGCTCAGCCGCAGCAGCTGCCGCCATGGAGCAGGCTGTTCCTATTTCTGCCTGACATCCGCATTCAGCACCGCTGATGGAGGCGTTTGTTTTGATAAGATTACCGATAATACCTGCTGTTGCAAGTGCGTGGATGATCTCTGTGTCGCTGAAATCGCGCTTTGTCTGAAGGAATTTAAGAACTGCGGGAACAACGCCGCAGGCGCCGCAGGTGGGCGCGGTTACGATAGTTCCGCCGGAGGCATTGTGTTCGCTGACAGCATAAGCATATGCACAGATAAGGCGGTTTGCCTTTGTTTCTTCGCTTTCGTCAATATGCTTCTGTCTGAAGAGATAGCGCGCCTTGCGCTTAGTGCCGATTCCGCCGTGGAGAACGCCCTCTGCTATAAGACCGCTCTTAATTGCGTTCTGCATAACAGCCCAAACGTCGGAAAGATATGTCCAGATCTCCTTACCCTCGCGCTCCTCAACGTATTCCCAGATACGCATATCGTGCTCGCGGCAATATTCTGAAATTTCTGTAAAGGAATTGAAATTATAAACCTCAGCGTGCTCGGAGGGCTTTTCCCATTCGGCAAGGACCTCGCCGCCGCCAACGCTGTAGAAGCGCTTTTCAACAACCTCGTTGCCAAAGGAATATGCGAAGAAATCCATCATATTGGGATGGCGCTCTGTGGGAGTGTCAAAATCAAAAACGATCTCGCAAGCCTTTCCTGCAAATGCTTCCTCAAGCACGGCGTCTGTCATATGCCCCTTACCTGTTTTTGCAAGTGAGCCATAGAGAATAACCTTATAGCGCTGTGCGCCGGGGTTTTCAGCAAGAAAACGCTGAGCCGCTGCAAGGGGGCCCATTGTATGAGAAGAGGAGGGACCTCTGCCTATTCTGAATAAATATCTGAGAGACTGCATATAAACACCTCATAATTCGCTATTATATTTCTATTTTAACATATTTCCGCATTTTTGCAAGTAGAGATTTATTATTGTGCTATGGATGATGTGATAAAAAGAAAAAGCGAGGGAGAAGCCCTCGCTTTTATTTTTTTATTCTTCCGCAAGCCCTAAAGCCTGCATATATCCCTTGATCTGACTTTCTGTAGGTCTGTAATCCTTATGTGAGCAGCAGGGGAGAGTGGGTGCAGCTCCGTCCATTCTGTAAAAAGGAGAAAGATAGTCGTTTTCGTAAAGCTCGCAGTCCTCGGGCTTGTCAAAGTCGGGGATCTCGTATGTTTTTCCGTTTTCGAGCATGGAGCGGTGGGCAAGGATAGCCGTTGAGGACATTGCGATCGCCGCCTTCAGGTTGAAGGGATGCTCGGGCTCGCGGTTTTCACGGAGGCATTCAATGAACATACGTGCAGTTATGTAGTCTCCGCCGCCGTGGCCGCTAGACTTGATCAGCTCCTCGTCCTTGTCGTTCCACTGGGCGTCATAGTAGTTGATCTCTTCTCTTCCCTCGGGGATGGACCAGCTGTTGTAGCGAAGCATTATCTTTTCGCCCGTGCCGCGGAGGTTTTCTATCTGACCGTTGGTGCCGCAAATACGATAGGAGTTGTGATGTCCGCCAAAGCCGCAGCAGCCGGTAACTCTGAAAATAGAGCCGTCGTCGTTCTGAGTTGTGATGATAGCGGCTCTGTCGCCAACGAATTCAGCTATGGGAGTGTCCTCGTCGTGGGGAGCAAAGGCTGCAAATGCCGTAACGATCTTGGGTGTTGCACCTGTTGCGCACATAACGGGACCAAGTGAGTGTGTGATATAATAGGTTCTGGGCAGATAGTTTCTCCAATGCTTTGGATGATACATATAAACTCTTCTGAAGGCCTCGTCGTTCATATTGAAGGGGTGGTTGTATTCGCCCTCTGCGTAAAGAATCTTACCGAGAGTGCCGCCGCGGCAAACGCGCTGCATTTCGCGGTTGAATACCATCTGGGGATAATTTTCAGCCAGGAAGTATATTGATTTTGTGTTTTTGTATGCGCGATAAAGCTCAACGCCCTCTGCCATAGTGCCGTTGCTGATGCATTCGCAGAAAACGTGGATGCCCTTTTCAAAGCATTTGATAACGTAAGAAGCGTGCTCGTGGAAAAGGTTTGCGATAATAACAGCATCCATTTCGCATTTCAAAAATTGGTCAAAATCAGTAAAGGTGGGCACGTCGCTGAGGCGCCCAACACCATATTTAAGGCGCTCCTCGTTGTCGTCGCAAAGAGCAACGATCTCGCAGTCAAGAAGCATAAAATTCTTCGCCAAGTCAACGCCTCTTCCCGCACCAAGTACGCCTATTTTGTATTTTTTCATAATATCACCGCCTTTGGATTATTATAGCATATTTTGGATGTGAAATCAAATGATGTGAATAGCGATTTATAAAAAAATAGCGGTAGGGGCGACCATTGGTCGTCCGTTAAATCAAGCCCTCTTGAATATTGAAATTTGATAGCGGTAGGGGACGGCGCCCTCGACGTCCCGTACTCTATAAATTTCCGGGTTGTTAATTTTGGTGTATAATACTATTATTATGGTTAATTTATCAAATGTTGTACAACTAAATTTCTTTTTAACGGGACGTCGAGGGCGCCGTCCCCTACGAAATGTGATAAGGAGATTTATATATGAAAGCAACTGGTATTGTTCGTCGGATGGAGGAATATGGTATAATAGGACAAAAGTTGTCGAAGTCCGCACAAACAGTGGGGTTTCGCAGTTTTTGATTGAACTCAATTTGCGCCAATGTTGAAAAATTCATTGTTTTATAGTATAATAATTTCAATCTAATTTGAATGGTGGGTTGAACGTTGATTGATATATCGAAAATACGCGGCGAATATATATCTAAACTTGCCGGTGCTTACTTACACGCCACTTTTGTTTTTGGTGCAGAACCAGTTGAAGCATCCGAAGCGAAGCAACGAAAAATAAGAAAGTGGATAAGCAACCAATACATAGAGCTGGTGCACGAACTGTCGGAAGAAGCAAACATATTCTCAATTGAAAACAGCGACAAAGACGTGCTTCTGTTTTTGAAAGAGTGTGTTGATTTAGGTAAATCAATAGCGAAAGAAAAAGAAAACAAATTCGAAGTAGATTTCGCTGTGGTGGATAAGGCAGCAAAATCAGCGCTCAAGAAACTTTTAGAGTTAGAGTTTTGGCCGGAAATAAAAGTTGTTGGTAGCGATATAAAAATCATCACAGATGATACTCCTGCTTTCAGAAGAATCCTTACTCTTAAAAATGCAGATGCAGTCCCAATGGGCAAAGAGGGGTACTACTGTCAAAATCTTGGAATGGTTCTCAAAAAGGAGCAAAACAGATTTTGTTTTTATGGCGAATTAGAAGATCCTATAGAAGAATTGGCTATACCTTTTGCTTTGACTTTTGAAAATGCCGAAGCAGAAATTGAAATTTATAATTCCTGTAATAATATGACCTTTTGGGAAAATCCTTGGGATTTCCTGCGCACAATTAGTTTTGCAATTGGCATGAAAGCGGATTTGTCGGGAGATTATTGCAACGCAGAAGAAAAAGAGTTGTTACCGCTTATTAAGGAAATTGTTGCACTCGAATATTGGATGGAACTTCCTGAACAAGAGTTATTTTCGTTTGGTGAACTGAAAAGATTGGCTCACCAATATGGTTATAACAATGCGGAAAGTATACTCGGTAAATTGGAAACAATAAAACCTAGTGACAATGCGTTTTATAAAACTGTAAAAAAACTGATTGCGATTCTTTGTCAAAAACAGTGTGAGCCTTTGTGGAGAGAGATTTATAATAAAATAGTAGAATCACAAGCCGAATACCCAAATAAAGTAGATTCTCTCTGCGATAAAGAACTGCTCATGAGTGTTCGCAATGAAATTCAAGCACTTATGGAATCCAAAGGCTATATCGGCACATACCCCGATTTTGTTAAAGACGGTGTTTTGAATGGTATCCATTTAGAGCACTCATACAATATGACCTATTTCGTGGGTATGGAAAAGAGAGCACAGTACCATATTCATTGTTATGAATCCTTTGAAGAAAACGATTACCTAACGATACAATTCCTTTGTGGCACAGCACTTCTGAAAAAAAGTGAACAAGAAACAGATGTATATGATTGTCTGTTCAACGCCAAAGGCAGACGGTTATTCCATACAGTGCACCATTATATTCCGTTGCAACCCGAGGAAGATGCCGAACCGGATAATTTAGAAACCTCTGTTACGATTGCAGTTAAAAAGGCAGAATGTATTAAACTGACTAAAGCGGAACAAAAAGAGTATTACGGCAAGCTGGTTCCCGGATGGGGAATGTTTTGGTGGGTGTTCTTGATTGGCGGCGGTATGTTCGGCGTTGCTATGACGCTAATTATGATGCTTCTATGTATAATAACAACAGCTGCATTTGGGTTGTTTGCTGATATTCCTGAAATGCTAAAAACAATGCCTTGGGGACTTCTCTTAGCAATTGGTTGGATTGGCTTTGGTGGAGCGATGGGAATTGTGGAAGTACTTGCACATAGAAAGTAAAATAGCAAGTATAAATCTCCTTGTTTTACAGATACTAACAGTACAAATTTGTAAGGCAAGGAGATTTTTGTATATATGAAAGCAACAGGTATTGTGAGAAGAATAGACGACCTCGGTCGTGTGGTTATTCCGAAAGAGATTAGAAGAACAATGAGAATCAGAGAGGGCGACCCGCTCCAAATGCACACAAAACAAAAAGGACCGAAATTTCGGTCCTTTTTATCATAACTATTTAATTACTTTTCTTCTGCCTTTTCTGCAGGCGCTTCTGAAGCCTTCTTTGTTGTCTTCTTTGCGGGAGCCTTCTTTGCAGTAACCTTCTTTGCTGCCTTTTCAGCTTCCTTTGCTGCAAGCTTTGCAGCAGCCTCAGCTGCCTTTTCAGCTGCCTTGATTGCCTTTTCAGCTGCCTTTTCTGCAGCCTTTGCAGCCTTTTTTGCTGCTGCCTCAGCTTCCTTTGCAGCCTTCTTCTCTGCTGCTATTCTTGCTTTTTCTGCTGCAAGAAAGTCAGCGTAAAGCTCTTCGTAGAGAGCCTCATACTTCTTTGCGGAAGCGTTCCAGGAGAAGTCTGTTCTCATGCCGCGCTCAACGATGTTGTTCCAATCTTCCTTGAAATCGTAGAAGATCTTTTCAGCATAGCGGATGGTGTCAAGCATATGGTGAGCGTTGTATGTTTCAAAGCTGAAGCCTGTGCCTGTTTTTTCGTCAACGTTGTAGTTATCAACTGTGTCTCTGAGACCGCCTGTTGCGCGAACGATCGGAACTGTGCCGTATCTGAGGCTCATAAGCTGGCTGAGACCGCAGGGCTCGAAGCGAGAGGGCATAAGGAATGCATCACAAGCTGCATAGATCTTATGAGAGAGGGGCTCGGAATAATAGATGTTTGCAGAAACCTTACCCTGATACTTGTTTGCATAGTAGCGGAACATATCCTCGTAGCGAGCCTCGCCCGTGCCGAGAATAACAAGCTGAACGCCGTCCTCGCAGATTTCGTCCATAACGCGATCGATAAGGTCGAAGCCCTTCTGGTCTGTAAGGCGGGAAACGATACCGATCATCATAACGTCAGGATTTTCTTCGAGGCCAAGCTCTCTCTGGAGAGCAAGCTTGTTCTTAACCTTTTCCCATCTGAAGTTATCAGCGTTGAAGTGGTGCTCGATATTAACGTTAGTCTGGGGATCGAACTCTACGTAGTCGATACCGTTAACGATACCGGAGAGAACGCCGCTCTTTGCGCGGAGAAGGGGATCGAGATTTTCGCCGTATTCGGGAGTCTTGATCTCTTCAGCGTAGGAATCACTAACTGTTGTAACTCTGTCTGCATAAACGATACCGCCTTTAAGGAGGTTAACAGCGTTGTATGCTTCAAGCTTATCAGACGTGTAGTAAGAATCGGAAAGACCTGCGATGTCGCGGAGGATGTCCTTGCCGTAGATGCCCTGGAACTTCAGGTTGTGAATTGTCATAATTGTGCGGATGCCGCGGAAGAACAAATCGCCCTGGAAGCTGTCGTTAAGGTATACGGGAACAAGACCGGACTGCCAGTCGTGGCAATG
>JAZORY010000049.1:0-2437 GCA_045656825.1 Candidatus Avispirillum sp. | reverse complement strand
CGCGCCGGACTGAACACAGCCCTCTGCGATACCGGAAACGATGGATGCGATCTTTTCGGGATAGTTCTTGCCGCAGGCAATATAGTCAAGGAAGAACATAGGTGCTGCGCCGCAGCAGATAATATCGTTAACGCACATAGCTACGCAGTCGATACCAACTGTGTCATGGCGATCAAGGATGAACGCCATACGAAGCTTTGTTCCAACGCCGTCTGTTCCTGAAACGAGAACGGGGTCCTTCATTCCTGCAAAGCCGGGGCGGTAAAGTCCGCCAAATCCGCCGATTCCGCTCATAACGCCGCTGTTTTCTGTGCGCTTGATATGAGTTTTCATAAGCTCAACCGCTTTATATCCTGCTGTTATATCAACGCCTGCCGCTGCATAGCTTTCGCTTCTTGATTTTGTATTCATAATTATATGATTCCTTTCTTCAAATGAAAATATAGGAAGGGATCTGCCCTCTCTTATTCCTTACCGTTCCAGCAATATGTGCAAAGCTTGCACTCGGGAAGGCCGATAGCCTTGATGATTCCTTCAAGAGACTGGAATTCAAGAGAATCAAAATGGAATTTTTCGCTAAGAGCGCGTCTGAGATTCTTTCCGCGTTCTGTTGTGCCGTCGCTGTATTCATCAATATACTTGAAGCCCTCTTCGCCCTCAAGCTCAACGATAACACGACGGGCAATAAGGTCCATCTCGCCGTTTGCTCTTGAGAAGTTAAGATATTTACAGCAATACATAATGGGAGGACAAGCGCTTCTCATATGAACCTCTTTTGCGCCGTGCTCGTAAAGGAAATCAACCGTTTCCTTAAGCTGTGTTCCGCGAACGATAGAGTCGTCAACAAAAAGAAGCTTTTTATCCTGAATAAATTCTTTAATGGGAATCTGCTTCATCTTTGCAACGCGGTTGCGATCAACCTGCTTTGCGGGAGTGAAGCTTCTTGACCATGTGGGAGTGTACTTGATATAGGGACGTGCAAAGGGGATGCCGCTTGCGTTTGCATAGCCGATGGCATGAGGTGTTCCCGAATCGGGAAGACCACCAACGTAGTCTATATCCTGCGCTGTGCCGTTCTCTTTATCAGTTTCGGCAAGAATGCCGCCGTCGCGATATCTCATTGCCTCTACGTTAACTCCCTCGTAGTTGGAGGAGGAGTATCCGTAATATGTCCAGAGGAATGAGCATATCTTCATTTCGTCTGTTCCCTCGCTGAGAACTCTGCAGCTATCACAAGTCAGCTCAACGATCTCGCCTGAGCGAAGCTCGTGCTCTGTTTCATATCCAAGCTTCTGGAATGCAAAGGACTCGAAGGAAACGCAATATCCGCCCTCGTTTTTACCAACGATAACAGGTGTTCTACCAAGTCGGTCGCGGGCGGCGATGATAGCGCCGTTATCGCGAAGGATGAGGATAGACATTGAACCATCAATAACATCCTGCGCGAACTTGATGCCGTCAACTATATTGCTCTTTCTGCCGATAAGCGCCGCAACAAGCTCTGTCCAGTTGATCTTGCCCGCAGTCATTGTTGTAAAATGACCGCCGCTATACGTAAGATACTGATCTATAAGCTCGTCCGCATTATTGATCATACCAATAACGCAGATAGCGTATGTGCCCTGAGAAGAGCGGATAAGAAGAGGCTGAGGGTCGCTATCGCTGATACAGCCGATAGCAGACGTGCCCTGCATCTCGTCAAATATTTTTTCAAACTTTGTTCTGAACGGTGAGTTCTGAATATTGTGAATATCTCTCTGAAGACCTATTTTCTTATCATAAGCCGCCATACCGCCTCTCTTGGTGCCAAGATGAGAATGGTAGTCGGTGCCGAAAAATACGTCCTCAATGGCGTCGTGGTTGCACGCCGCTCCAAAAAATCCTCCCATAATCTACTCCTTGTCTGTCGGTTGGATATTTGTCAAAAGATGTTTAGCAGATTAAGCAAAGAAGAGCTTGGAGAGTGTCATGGGATCGATATATTCGCCGTTCTTATAAACTCTCATGTTTCCGCTTGCGATCTCGTCGATAAGCATAACCTTACCGTCTGCATCATAGCCAAACTCAAACTTGATGTCGTAAAGAACAAGGCCCTTTTCCTTAAGATCGTCTGCAACGATCTGTGTGATCTTCTGTGTCATTTCCTTGATATCGTCATACTGCTCTGCTGTCATAACGCCAAGGTCTACAAGGCCGTCCTTTGTTACAAGGGGATCACCCTTTTCGTCGTTCTTGAATGTTGTTTCAACGTATGCGGGAAGATCTGCGCCCTCTTCGATGTAGTCGCTGTAACGACGGAAGAAGCTACCAACCGCCTTATGACGACAGATAACCTCAAGGCCCTTACCGAACACCTTGCCGGGAAGAACCTCCATTGTTGTGTTTGCAAGGTCTGCGCTTACGTAGTGAGTTTTGATGCCTGCTGCGTTAACCTTTT
>JAZORY010000048.1:0-12688 GCA_045656825.1 Candidatus Avispirillum sp. | reverse complement strand
ATATACATAGATAAACAGGAGGAAGACTATATCATCGCAGCCGATGCAGGATATTCTGCCCTTCGTCAGATGGGTATCGTTCCTGATATGGTTGTTGGAGATATGGACTCCCTTGGGAATATCCCCCATCTTGAAAACGTTATCCGTCATCCTGTTGAAAAGGACGATACCGATACCGCTCTTGCTCTTGCTGAGGGTATCAAGAGAGGATATAGGGATTTCATAATTTACGGAGGCCTTGGCAGACGCCTTGACCATTCTATCGCCAATATTCAGAATTGCGCAGGCTGTGCAGACCACGGCGCAAGATGCTGGATATGGGGAGAGGGAAATGCGGTTTGCGTTTTCGGTGATGGCGAGATCCATTTCGAAAAGGAAATGACAGGCATCGTTTCCGTGTTTTCCATCGGCCGCTCCTACGGCGTAACCCTTGACGGACTTAAGTATCCTCTAAATGATGCTTGCCTCACGTCCTACGTTCCTCTCGGCGTGAGCAACGAGTTTACGGGAATTCCTTCAACTGTTTCGGTTTCCGACGGAGTTCTGGCAGTTATGTGGAGTGAGGGTGCAAAAACCTTTGCGGAAAGAGCAAGACGTGAGTGCAGCAGCGATATTTGACGTAGACGGAACCTTGTTTTCCTCAATGCACGTTTGGGAATATTTCGCAAGAAACTTCCTTTCCCGATGTGGTGTCCCAGTCCGTGAGGATGCCGACGACGTTGTCCGCTATATGTGCCTTTCCGAAACGGCAGAGTTTTTTATAAACGAGTGCGGAGTTTCGGGAACAGTACCTGAGGTTATGGCGGAGTGCAATAAAATGCTTGAGGAAGAGTATTTCTATAACGTTTTGCCAAAGGAAAACGTTGCAGAGCTGCTGTCGTTTCTCAGCGAAAATAATATCCCATGCTATATTGCAACCGCAACTGACAGATATCTGGTTGAAGCAGCAATAAAGCGCTGCGGGATATATAAATATTTTAAGGGTATCCTCACCTGCACAGAAGCAGGAGCAGGAAAAACTCAGCCTGATATTTTCTATCAGGCGGCAGAAAAAATGGGAAGCATCCCCTCTGAAACGTGGATTTTTGAGGATGCTCTCCACGCCGTAACAACGGCAAAAAAGGCAGGCTTTAAGGTCTGCACCATTTTTGATGAGTCCGAGGCCGATCATAGAGAAGAGCTTCAGAACTTGTCGGATATCTACATTGAAAATTTTGCGCAGCTTGATTTTGCCGAGCTGCTCAACTAAATACATATTAAAGGAGACAATATGAAGTACGGTTATTTTAACGACGCTGACAGAGAATATGTCATCCAGCGTCCCGACACTCCCTATCCCTGGATAAACTATCTTGGAAGCGAGGATTTCTTCTCTCTTATCTCTAACACGTCAGGCGGCTATTGCTTCTATCGCGATGCAAGAATGCTCCGTCTCACACGTTACAGATATAATAACGTTCCCACAGACTGCGGCGGCAGATATTTCTATATCAACGACGGCGGTAAGGTTTGGACACCCGGTTGGATGCCTGTTAAGACAGCATACGATAGCTATGAGTGCCGTCATGGTATGGGCTACACAAAGATCACAAGCGTTGTTGACGGGCTCAAGGCAGAGCAGACAACATTCGTTCCTCTCGGTTCCTCCTGCGAGGTTCACAGAGTTCGCCTTGCAAACACAACTGACGCTAAAAAGAGCTTCAAGCTGTTCTCCTTTGTAGAGTTCTGTCTTTGGAACGCTTGGGATGACCAGACAAACTTCCAGAGAAACTACTCTATTGGTGAGGTTGAGGTTATCGGAAGCACTATCTATCATAAGACAGAATATAGAGAGCGCCGCAACCACTACGCTGTGTTCTCCGTAAACGCAGAGATCGACGGCTTTGATACAGACCGCGAAACATTCGTTGGTCTTTATAACGGCTTTGACCATCCCAACGTAGTATTCGAGGGCGAGGCAAAGAATTCCGTTGCATCCGGTTGGGCGCCTATCGGTTCTCATATGTTCAACGTTGAGCTTGAGGCAGGCGAAGAGAAGAGCTTTATCTTCGTTCTCGGCTATTGCGAAAATCCCAAGGATGAAAAGTGGGAGGCTCAGGACGTTATCAATAAGAAGCCCGCAAACGAGCTTCTTGCTAAGTTCAAGACAGACGAACAGGTTGACGAGGCTCTCGCAACTCTCAAGACATATTGGGAAAACCTCCTCTCTAAGTACACTCTTGACAGTGCTGATGAAAAGCTTAACAGAATGGTTAACACATGGAACCAGTATCAGTGCATGGTAACGTTCAATATGTCCCGTTCTGCTTCTTATTTCGAATCCGGTATCGGTCGTGGTATGGGCTTCAGAGACTCCACTCAGGACCTTCTCGGATTTGTTCATCTCATTCCCGAAAGAGCAAGAGAAAGAATCTTCGATATCGCTGCAACTCAGATGGAGGATGGTAGCGCATACCATCAGTATCAGCCTCTCACAAAGAAGGGTAACTCTGATATCGGCTCCGGCTTTAACGATGACCCCCTGTGGCTCATCTTCGGTGTTGCGGCATATATCAAGGAAACAGGCGACTGGTCCATCCTTGACGAAATGGTTCCCTTTGATAATGACGAGTCTAAGGCAGCAACAATGATGGAACATCTTAAGCGCTCCTTTGACCACGTTCCCAATAACCTTGGTCCTCACGGCCTTCCCCTTATCGGCCGCGCAGACTGGAACGACTGCCTTAACCTTAACTGCTTCTCCGAAACACCCGGTGAATCCTTCCAGACGTCCGGCCCCTCCGAAGGACCTGTTGCTGAAAGCGTGTTCATCGCAGGTATGTTCGTTGCAGTTGCTCCCGATTATATTGCTCTCTGTAAGAAGAAGGGTCTTCTTGAAGAAGCAGCAAGAGCTGAAAAGGCTGCTCAGGATATGTATGATGCAGTTATGACACACGGCTGGGACGGCAAGTGGTTTATCCGCGCATATGATGCGTTTGGTAATAAGATCGGTTCTGATGAATGTGATGAAGGTAAGATTTTCATCGAGCCTCAGGGCTTCTGTATCATGGGCGGCATCGGCGTGAAGGAAGGAAAGGCGATCGAAGCTCTGGATTCTGTAATCGAGCGTCTTGATACAAAGTACGGTATCGTTCTTAATAATCCTCCTTATACAAGATATCACGTTGAGCTTGGCGAAATTTCCTCCTATCCTCCCGGATATAAGGAAAATGCAGGTATCTTCTGTCATAACAACCCCTGGATTTCTATTGCAGAAACAGTTGTTGGCAGAGGTAACAGAGCGTTCGAGGTTTATAAGAAGACATGTCCTGCATACCTTGAGGATATCAGCGAGATCCATCGCACAGAGCCCTACGTATATTCTCAGATGATCGCAGGTAAGGATGCTCCTCGCCACGGCGAAGCAAAGAACTCCTGGCTCACAGGTACAGCTGCCTGGACGTTCTATAACGTTTCCAGATTCATCCTCGGTATTAAGCCTGAGTATGACGGACTTTCCGTTGACCCCTGCGTTCCCGATACAATGAAGGAATTCACAGTTACAAGAAAGTTCCGCGGCGATGAATTCGTTATTCACGTTGATAATTCCGCAGGCGTTTGCAAGGGCGTAGTATCCGTAACAGTTGACGGCGAAAAGCTTGAAGGCAACGTTCTCACACCCATCGGCGGCAAAACACGCAAGGTTGAAGTTGTAATGGGCTAATCCAATATAAAAGGCTTTTGGGAAACCAAAAGCCTTTTTTGCGCAGAATGTTGAATAATGCAGGGGACGGGCCTCAACGTCCCGTTAAAACAAAACAAAAAACTGTTGCAATTTGAAAAAGTATGGTGTATAATATAGGGTAGTTTTCAAAACGGCAAATGTGCCGTGCTATATATAAATTCAGAAAGATAATTAATATAAAGGTTAAAGAAATGAAAAGAGAACTTATTTCTGAGCTTTATAAAGCTCCCGAGTCCTTTTGCGACGGTGAAATAACAGTTTGCGGCTGGATCCGCAGCCTTAGAGATTCAAAGGCATTTGCTTTTGCAACAATCAACGACGGTAGCTGCTTCCCCTGCCTTCAGGTAGTTATTGAGCGCGATAAAATCGAGAATTACGACGAGCTCGTTCGTATGAACGTTGGCGCAGCAATCAGCGTCAGAGGTAAGATGATCCTCACTCCCGATGCAAAGCAGCCCTTCGAGCTCTCTGCAATCGAGGTTAAGGAAGAGGGCCCCTCTTCTCCCGATTATCCCCTCCAGAAGAAGAGACACACAGTTGAATATCTCCGCGAGATTCCTCATCTTCGTCCCAGAACAAACCTGCTTTCCGCAGTTTTCCGTATCAGAAGTGAAGCAGCTTATGCTATCCATTCCTTCTTCAACGAGAATAACTTCGTATACGTTCACACTCCCATTTTCACCACAAGCGACTGCGAGGGCGCAGGTGAAATGTTCAGAGTAACAACTCTTGACGTAAACGATCCTCCCAGATGCGAGGACGGAACAGTTGACTATTCCAAGGACTTCTTCGGTCAGGAAGTAAGCCTTACAGTTTCCGGTCAGATGGAAGGCGAAACTCTTGCAATGGCATTCGGCAGAATTTATACGTTCGGCCCCACGTTCCGTGCAGAAAATTCCTTCACAGCTCGCCATGCAGCAGAGTTCTGGATGATCGAGCCTGAGTTTGCATTTGCTGATCTTAACGACGATATGCAGCTTGCATGGGATATGCTTCAGTACGTTGTAAGATACGTAATGAAGTCCTGCCAGAAGGAAATCGAATTCCTCAACAACTTTGTTGATAAGGGTCTTATTGAGCGCCTCACAAAGCTTGTTGAAAGCGAATATAAGAAGGTAACATATACAGAGGCTGTAGAGATCCTCAAGGCTAGCGGCGAAGACTTCAAGTATCCCGTTGAATGGGGCTGTGATCTTCAGACAGAGCACGAGAGATATCTCACAGAAAAGCATTTCAATGCTCCCGTATTCGTTATCGACTATCCTAAGGCAATCAAGGCATTCTATATGCGTTGTAATGACGATGATAAAACAGTTGCTGCAATGGACCTTCTTGTTCCCGGCGTTGGTGAGATCATCGGCGGTAGCCAGAGAGAAGAGAGACTTGATATCCTCCTCCAGAGAATGGAAGAGTGCGGACTTGATGCTGCTTCTTATAACAGATACCTTGACCTCCGTAAGTACGGCGGAGCAGAGCACGCAGGCTTTGGTCTTGGATTTGAGCGTCTTATTATGTACTTAACAGGCGTTTCCAATATCCGCGACGTTATCCCCTATCCCAGAACCACAGGTAACTGCTATTAATTTCAATAGTTCAACTCCCCCACAATCGTGGGGGAGTTTTTTGTTTGATAGATGTAGGAGTGATGCCAAGCCTCCACTGACACCACCGCAGGTGTTTTTAGGGGAGGTGTCAGCGAAGCTGACGGAGGGGTTGAAAAACGATGTGCTTCTGATATTTATATTTGAACAGTTGCATGCGTTGACGATGACCCTTCCGACCTCGCTATGCTCGGCCACCTCCCCTAAAACCACCTGCGGTGGTGTCAGTGGAGGCTAATACTATAAATTATCGTTTATCTTTTCAAACAATATCCATTATCCAATGTTCGTCAAAAACAACAAAACCTTAAACTAAAATTGTGTAAAGGGTAGAAACAGAAAATATCCCGTAATCTCTATTTACAATCACATGACCATATGTTATAATCAAACCGTAACAAGGAGGTGATAAAATGGCAGTTGTATTACCGGGAACAACCATAGAGGTTTCGAAGCTGGAAAAGGGAATATCAAAAACAATGTTTGATGGCATTTTTGCCGCAGGTGGAATAACTCTTTCGCAGGTTTCTGTTATGACAGGGCTTGAGCCTTACGTTGTGCAAAACTGGGTGAAAAGAGGATTTGTTTCCTCGCCCAAGAAAAGACAGTATTCAAAGAATCAGTTTGCACGTATAGTGATAATAAATATACTGAGAGAATCATTGCAGATAGATAAGATATGCGGTCTTTTGCAATATATAAACGGTGTGCTTAATGATGAAAGCGATGATATTATCAGCGACAGTGAGCTTTATCATATGTATACAGATATGATGGCTTGTGAAAAAATGACGGTTTCCGATAAGAAAACTGTTGAAGCGGCTGCTGTTCACGCAAGTGAGAGCTATGAAGAAAAGCAGGCAGGCGCAAGAAAAAGAATCATAAAGATCCTGCAGGTTATGGCCTTTGCTCATTTCGCATCACTTTCAAGAAGAGCATCTGAAGAAATGCTTTCAACTTTAGATTAAAACGGAGGAGTTATCATGATAGATTGGTGGAATTCACTTAATATAGTTTCGCAGGTGTTTGCCTGCATAGCAGTTCCCTCAACGGTGATACTGCTCATCCAGACCATATCAATGTTTTTTGGTATGGATGATGATGGGGGATTTCTTGAAGGAGGCGTCCACGGAGATGCCGCTCTTGAAACGAATGGTGATTTTGATGTAGGTGCTGATGACCCGACTGACGGAGTTTTTGGTCACGATGATCTTGGGGTTGACCCTGACGTCTCGGGACTTGACGGTCTTCGTATTTTCACAGTGCGCGGAATCATTGCATTTCTCGTAGTGTTTGGTTGGCTTGGTCTGGCGCTTCACTCTTCAGGTGTAAAGCTTTGGCTTTCAGCATTAGTTGCAACCATTGGTGGATTTGCAATAATGGTCGTTCTTGCTCTTCTTATGAGAGCTGTAATGAAGCTGAGAGGTGATGGCAATATAGACAACAGGAACGCTCTTGGTGTTTCTGGAAAGGTTTATTTAACTGTTCCTGCAAATCGCTGCGGCGAGGGAAAGATTAATATAATGGTTCAGGGCTCATACGTTGAGCGCGATGCAGTAACCGATGAGGATGAGGCTATTTCCACAGGATGTGAAGTAACGGTTATCGGTCTCAGCGGACAGACAACACTTGTAGTTAAAAGAAAATAATTATATTACATAAAGGAGAAAAATTATGGATCCCATTACAGTTATTTTGATTTGCGCTGTTGCGCTGGTAGTTGTTTCCTTCTTCGTTTGGGTGTGCTCAAGATATAAGAAGTGCCCCTCCGACAAGATCATGGTTATCTATGGTTCAATCGGTAAAAACAAAGACGGTACAAACAGAAGTGCAAAGTGTATCCACGGTGGCGCGGAATTTGTAGTTCCCGTATTCCAGTCTTATGCATATCTTGACCTGACTCCCATTTCTATTCAGGTTGACCTTAGAAATGCACTTTCCAGACAGAATATCAGAATCGACGTTCCCTCAAGATTCACAGTTGGTATTTCAACAGAGCCCGGCGTAATGCAGAATGCGGCAGAAAGACTCCTCGGTCTTCAGCTTTCTGAAATTCAGGAGCTTTCCAAGGATATAATCTTCGGTCAGCTTCGTCTCATTATCGCCACAATGGATATTGAAGAGATCAATACCGACCGCGATAAGTTCCTTGCGGCAGTTTCAAGTAACGTTGAAACAGAGCTTAAGAAGATCGGTCTTCGTCTTATTAACGTAAACGTAACTGACATCAGCGACGAATCCGGATATATTGCGGCTCTCGGTAAGGAAGCAGCTGCAAAGGCTATCAATGATGCGAAGAAGTCCGTAGCTGAGCAGGAGAGAGACGGTTCTATCGGTGAAGCAAATGCTCATATGGATCAGCGAATCAAGGTGTCTGAAGCAGACTCTATTGCTATTCAGGGTGAAAACGAAGCTAAGATGAAGATAGCAATGTCTGAAGCGGCTCTTAAGGAAAAGGAAGCTGAAGCGGATAGAATTGCAACAACAGCAGAAAAGATTCAGGCAGCTCGTGCCCTTGAAGAGTCCTACGCGGCAGAGCAGGCGGCAGAGCAGGCAAGACGTGCAAAAGAGCAGGCAACACTGGACGCGGATATTATCGTTCGTGCAGAAGCGAAGAAAAAGGAAATGGAGCTTGAGGCTGAGGCTGAAGCTGAGCAGATGAGAAGACGTGCGCAGGGTGAAGCCGACGCTATCTATGCAAAGATGGAAGCAGAGGCACGAGGCGTTGAAGAAATTCTCAAAAAGCAGGCGGCAGGTTTTGCAGAAATCGTAAAGAGCGCAAACGGCGATGCAGATGCGGCGCTTAAACTCCTTATTGCAGATAAGCTTGAAGATCTTATGAGAGTTCAGGTTGATGCAATCAAGAATATTAAGATCGATAAGGTAACAGTTTGGGATAACGGACAGAGCGGAGACGGAAAGAATGCAACAGCTAATTTCCTTTCCGGTATGATGAAGAGCGTACCTCCCCTCCAGGAAGTTTTCGGTATGGCAGGTATGCAGCTCCCCGAAATCCTCGGCAAGCCTATCCCCGAGGCAACAGAAGATAAAGCTGAGTAATTAGTAAATAGGGGAAACCTTATATGTGAGGTTTCCCCTGTTATTTTTAACTCTTCCATATAGGATTAATTTGATTGAGTGGTGTTCTTATGAAAAAGCTAAATTTACCCGAAGATATAAAGAAGTATATAACCAAGCGCAGAGTCAAAACGCTCATTTGTTTTTTGATAACTGAAATTGTATTTTTCATTATTGCATATTTGATAATAGATCGTCTTGAAAAATGGGATATGAATAATTTTATATTCACGTTAGCAGTAATTGCAGCGATTCCGTTGTTCATATTTAAAATACCTAATATGATTTTAGATAAGTCTTATGAAGGTAAGATAATCAAAATTGACTATAAAGAAGAAAATTCCAACGGCGGAATGAGAAAATCTATTTTTAAGTCTTATCGAACAATTATCCTTGTTAAGACAAAAAAAGATAAGCTTTATAATGTAAAGCTGGAATCATTAAATACGACCGGAGGCCCCAACGGGCAGATATATAAAGAGGGAGATACAGTTCTCCATGTTGCAGGAACGGATTTTCCTAAGATAGTAAGAAGACATAATATGGAATTCACAACTTGTGTTGTGTGTGGTTCAAAGAATAATTTGGATAGTAACACGTGTGGCTATTGCAATCACTCGTTGGTTATAAAATCCTAAAATAAAATTCTAAAAGCAGAAAAGATGTGGTATCAATATGAAGAAAATAATAATTCCCGAGGATTTAAAGAAAATCGGCAAGAAAAAGAAACTAAGTTGTGTTATAATATTTGAGGTGTTATTACTGTGCTCCGCATTGATACTGTATTTTGCAAAGGATTGGCTTAATTCTATAAGCTTTGAAAATAAGGTTATCACATATATTTTCATTTTTGCTTTACCGTTTGTATTGTCAGGTTTTCCCCGTAAGCTTATGGATAAAACCTGGTCGGGGAGGGTAGTGAAGGCTGAATTAAGAAGAGTTTCGGTTAAAGATTATTATTCTCGTTTTAATTTCAGCAGAAAATGGATGCCGGTTGTGGATATCATAAAAGATAAAGATGATTTTGTGTCAGAGACCACTGCAAATGTGAAGCTTAAAGAAAACGGTGACCTTGATATGTATACCAAAGGAGATAAGGTCATCCACGTATTTGGATGCGACTATCTATATGTAATGCCCAAAAAGTCTACTGATCCCGTCGTATGTGTAGTATGCGGAATGAAAAACTATAACGAAGAAGATAATGCAGGAAACCGCGGTAGTTGCAAATGCTGCGGTCATTCCCTTGATATAAGATTTGAAGATAATAAAGTAGGAAGGTATTATCATTGATATGAGAAAGATAACAGTACCCGAGGAAATAGAGAAAAAGGTTAAAAGAGATAGAGGCGGCTGTATAGCCAAGCTGATTTTTTACATAATAATCGCGGCGGTTGCGATCTATATATTCTTCTCAAGCTCCGGTGAGATGCTTGATTTTAAGATCAAGGTCGTTTCTATTATAATCGCTGTTGTTCTTGGACTTGGTCTGCCTTATTATTTCTCGGGCCTTCATCTTTATCTCACCGATAAATCATACGTAGGCAGAATAATCGAGGTTGACGTTAAGGACGTTAAAATCAGCAAAACCTTCCGCGAAAGAAAAAGAGAAGCGGGGGATAGCATACAGTACGTTATGGTGGAGGACGATGATAAAAAGCTCCACACCTGCGAGATATACGATGACGGCAGAATTTATAGCAGCCGCGCAAGAAATTATACCCTCGGGGATACAGTTGTGCACGTGTACGGGTGCGAATATCTCCGACCTATGCATCATCCCGATTTAGAAAAGCCTCAGGTGTGCGTGGTTTGCGGATTCAAAAGCGATTCCCACGCCGAAAAATGCTTCGAATGTGGACGTTCCCTTGATGTGAGGATTGAGGAAAAGTAAATGGAAAATGAGTTGCCCAAAAGAAAAGCTATAAGATTAGATAAATATGATTACAGCAAGGCAGGCGCGTATTTCCTGACGATTTGTACCAAGGATAAAAAGCCGATGTTGTCAACCATATCGGTAGGGGACGGCGCCCTCGACGTCCCGAAACCTCAATTGACAAGAATAGGTGAAATCGTAGAAAAATATATTTTATCCACAAATAAAATCAAAAATGTTTCTGTTAAGCATTATGTGATAATGCCAAATCATATACATATGATTATTTTAATAAAACCCACTATCAAAGAATATATTGATGATCTCCATAATATCGGGACGTCGAAGGCGCCGTCCCCTACCAATGAAATGGTTCCGCATATTGTTTCTACATTGAAGCGGTTTTGCAATAAAGAGATTGGCGAAAACATTTTCCAACGAACGTATTATGACCACATAATCCGCGACAAAGAGGATTATGAGACGCGGGCGAAATATATTTACGAAAACCCGAAAAGATGGTTTTATGATGAGCTATACAAGGAATGAGGGAGATAATATGAAAAAGATTTCAATAATCATTTCTATAGTAACAGCAATAATTTTCACATTGATAATTATTTTAAGCGGTGGAACTGTTATTAACATAAATACCGCGTCGTTAGTTGGTCCTCTTGTATTCATTGTAATGTGCGTTCTTCTTATATATTGGGATCTGACCTTCGAAAAAAGCGGAAAGGAATCACTTCACACAAACGAATCTGTTCTTTATACATATGAGGAGCGAATTGCTTTTTACAAGGCTCGAGGAACTATTCTGTTTTCCGGATTCGTTTCACAGATATTCCTTATATTTTGTTTTGGAGTTCTTTGGAAATCTCTTATATGCACTCTTGCGTTTATGCTCAGCTATGGTCTTGCAATGTTTTTTGCAGGGTATAGCGTCAAGGATGAAGTTAACGCTCGCATTGAGCGTGAGGAAGCAGAGCTAAAGATCCAAATAGCGCGCGAGGAGCAGGGAAGAATATAAAACAAAAGCACCCCAAGGGGTGCTTTTTTGTATTATCATATCTCATCAATCATAATTTCGGCTTCGATGTTTGTTTTGCCGTTTTCGCGGACAGTGCGGAAATAATAAACTCCGTCAGACTCTGCCATATAAACCTTAAGAGTTTCGCCAAGAGGCGCTTCGGAAACGAAGCTTATTTCCATATTGATAACCCTCTTGCCCTCCATATTGGGAATATATCCGCAGAGGATGTCGGGATAATGAGTGTTATTGATGTGGCAGTTTATATCAACGTCCTGATATTCAACGGATCTCTCGCCAACAAGGGCAAGATTCAAATCAGCAGGCAGGCGGAAGCGGGGAGCCATATCAAGTTCAACGGGCTCGTCTGTGCTGTAATTACATTGGAAATCTGAAACGCGCACAAGCTTTTCTGCATTTCTGTCGATCAGCGCCCAGACGCTTGCAGCCTCAGCCACGGTCATTCCGTCGCGGGTAACGCTGAAACAGCGGTCAAAAGAAAAGCCCTTTGATTCGCAAGCCCATGTTGACGCTTCGATCTTGTCGTGGGAGTGAAGGGGAGAGTAAACGCTCATCTTAAAGCGGCTCAGCACAAATGCCTTGCCCGAATTAAAAAGCTCATCGTATGAAGGCTTCTGACCCTCCATCTGAAAGTTAGCCGCGTCCTGCATATATCTCATAATGCCGCTAGCGCTGACAATATTGTTAAAATCTGTGTCGTGGTTGTTTATTATATAATCAACTGTCCATTTCATTTGTTAAACCTCTGATAAATAAACGGACCGCCGAGGACGTCGGTCCCTACGTTTTAGTTACCGTACTATTGTAAACCATTGAAACGTTAAAATCAACAATAAACTGTAAATAAAATTCATTTATATAGTATTGAAAAGTAAGAAAATATGTGCTAAAATGATAAAAGAAATAAAAATTCAGAAAGGAATTTTAACATAATGGCAGAAAACAGACTTGTAGGTAGCTATCCTGTAATCGGTATCCGTCCCACAATCGATGGTCGTCGCGGACCCGCAAAGGTTAGAGAAAGCCTTGAAGAGCAGACAATGAATATGGCGAAGAGCGCAGCAAAGCTCCTCACAGAAAACCTCAGATATTCCAACGGCGATCCCGTTCGCGTCGTTATTTCCGACACAACTATCGGTCGTGCAGGCGAAACAGCAGCTTGTGCTGAGCAGTTCAAGAGAGAGGGCGTTGATATCACAATCACTGTAACTCCCTGTTGGTGCTACGGCGCTGAAACAATGGATATGGACAGAAACACAATCAAGGCTGTATGGGGCTTCAACGGCACAGAGCGTCCCGGCGCAGTTTACCTTGCATCTGTTCTTGCAACTCATGCTCAGAAGGGTCTTCCTGCATTC
>JAZORY010000047.1:0-30806 GCA_045656825.1 Candidatus Avispirillum sp. | reverse complement strand
TAACAGTTCCCGTAAATAGATTTACATCCTGCAATACAACTCCGAGAGAAGCGCGAAGGTCCTGTTTTCTTATCTTGTTGATATAGATACCGTCATAACGGATCTTTCCGTCTGCAATATCGTAGAAGCGGTTTATAAGGTTTGTGATAGTAGTTTTACCTGCTCCCGTTGCGCCTACGAATGCCACTTTCTGTCCGGGCTCAGCGTAGAGAGTGATATTATGAAGAACCGGTTTTTCTTCAGTATAGCCGAAGTCAACATCATCAAGAATAACGTGTCCGCGAAGGAGAGTATAGGTGATGCTTCCGTCATATGTGTGAGGATGCTTCCACGCCCACATGCCTGTGTGGCTTTCACTTTCATGGATATTGCCATCTTCATCAACTGTGCAGTCTACAAGAGTAACGTATCCGCTGTCAGCTTCTTTTTCTGTGTCCATCAGTTCAAATATACGTTCAGCTCCTGCCAGGGCCATTGCGATGTGGTTTATCTGCTGTGAGAACTGATTCACGTTTCCTGTGAATTGCTTTGTCATATTGAGGAAGGGGATAACGATATCAATTGTGATAACTCCGAAACCTCCTGCAATAAGTGTTGCGATGCTGAGGTTGGGCACGTTAAGGAGAAGCAGAGCGCCGCCAACTGTTGCCATAATAACATAGAGGATGTTACCGATGTTCATAACGATAGGACCGAGGCAGTTTGCATATGCGTTTGCCTTGAAGCTGTCCTCGAAAAGCTGATCGTTGATCGTATCAAAGTCAGCCTTGCATTTTTCTTCGTGGCAGAAAACCTTAACAACCTTCTGTCCGTTCATCATTTCCTGAACGAAGCCTTCTGTTTTACCAATAGATTCCTGCTGGCGCATAAAATATTTTGCGCTTCCGCCGCCAACCTTTTTGGAAACTGTGAACATAAGCACCACGCCGAAGAGAACAACGATAGTCATCCAAAAGCTGAAGTAGAGCATGATACCAAGCACGCAAACAACGATTATTGATGCCTGAAGGATTGCGGGCATAGCCTGAGAGATAAGCTGGCGGATTGTGTCGATGTCGTTGGTGTAGTGGCTCATTATGTCGCCGTGCTGATGAGTGTCGAAATACTTAATAGGGAGATTCTGCATTTTTTCAAACATAGCGCTTCTCAGCTTGCTGAGGAATCCCTGAGTGATATATGCCATAAGCTGAGTTTGCACGGTGATAGCAATTATTGAAACGGCATAGATGGAGATCAGCGTGAATATTTTCGGGAGGATGATCTTTGATGCGCCTTCCCAATCGCCGCTTTCATACCAGATCTGGATATCGGCAATTATCTGCTGCTGGAATATTGCAGGAATTGTTGCAACAATTGCCGCGAACACTATGCAGCAGAGAGCAATTGGCATAAGCACGGGATAATAGCTGAAAAGCATTTTCAAAACTCTTGCAAGAGTACTGAAGTTTAATTTTCTGGGAGGTCCCATAGGGCGTCTTCCGCCGGGGCCTGCGGGCATAGGCTGTTTCACTCCTCGTCGCCTCCTTTCGTCTGCTGCTCATAAATCTCGCGATAGATCTCGCTTGTTTTCATAAGGGTTTCGTGGTTGCCGCTGTCGGAAATTTTGCCTCCGTCCATAACGATAATAAGGTCGGCATCCTCAACGGAGGAAATTCTTTGAGCGATAATGATTTTTGTTGTTTCGGGGATATATTCCTTGAAGCCTCGTCTGATAAGCGCGTCTGTTTTTGTATCAACAGCGCTTGTGGAGTCGTCAAGAATGAGAATTTTAGGCTTTTTGAGAAGTGCTCTTGCAATACAGAGGCGCTGCTTTTGTCCGCCTGAAACGTTTGTGCCGCCCTGCTCGATAAACGTGTCATATCCTTCGGGGAAGCTTTCGATAAAGTCGTGTGCCTGAGATAGCTTGCATGCTTCTATGAGCTCTTCGTCCGTTGCATTTTCATTACCCCAGCGGAGATTTTCCTTTATTGTGCCTGAGAAGAGCTGGTTTTTCTGGAGAACCATAGCCACGTTTGAGCGAAGGGATTCGATATCGTATTGGCGAACGTCCACTCCGCCAACCTTAATTGAACCGAGTGTTACGTCGTAAAGGCGAGGTATCAGCTGAACGAGGGTTGATTTGCCAACGCCTGTTCCGCCGATGATACCAACGGTCATTCCTGAGCTTATGTTGATATTTATATCAGAGAGAGCGGAGCGCTCTGCCTTTTCAAAATATTTGAAGCTGACGTCGGAAAAGCTGATGCTGCCGTCTGCAACGGTTGTTATGGGATTTTCGGGATTATGCAGAGTAGGAACCTCTTCAAGCACTTCGCCGATACGTTTGATGGATTCTGCTGATATTGTAAGTGTAACGTATATCATAGAAAGCATCATAAGGGACATCAGGATCTGCACGCCGTACGTGAGCATAGCTGAGATCTGTCCGATATCAATAAGCTGACCCTTATGCTCAATTGTCAGCTTTGAGCCCACAAGCAGCACGAAGACCATATTGAAATACATACAAAACTGCATGATGGGAGAGTTGAATGCAACGATTCGCTCAGCCTTTGTGAAATCATTACAGATATCAATTGTTGCAGCGTTGAATTTTTCTTTTTCGTGGTCTTCTCTTGAGAAGCCCTTAACAACTCTCATTCCGCGAACGTTTTCCTCAATAGACTCGTTAAGCTTGTCGTATTTTTTGAAAACTCTGCGGAAAGCAGGCATTGCATATTTGCTGATCATAAAGAGACCGAAGATCAGGAGCGGAACTACGACCACAAAGGTGAGCGCAAGCTTTCCGCCCATAATAAATGCCATTATAATAGCGAACGTGAACATCAAGGGGCTGCGCACAGCTGTTCTGATAACCATCATAAAGGACATCTGCGCATTACTGATATCAGTTGTAAGTCGAGTAACAAGTGATGCGGTTGAAAACTTGTCAATGTTTGTAAATGAATAGGTTTGAATACGGCTGAAAACGTCGTGGCGAAGATTTTTTGCAAAGCCTGCCGATGCCTTGGCGCTGGTAAATCCGGCAGCGCCGCCGCAGGTGAGAGAAAGAATAGCCATAATAACAAGTATAACGCCTGTCAGAATAACGTTCTTTATGTTTTCTCCCGCCTTTATTCTGTTAACGAGATCAGCGGTTATAAAGGGAATGAGACATTCGATTACAACCTCGCCGATCATAAAAAGAATTGTGATAATGGTTGGCAGCTTGTATTCTCTGATGCTGCCTGCTAATTTCTTCAGCATAGTTTTTTTATCTCTCCTTTCAAGCTATTGCTCAAGCGATTCTTTAAGATTGGCTTTGATTTTTTTCGTGATAGCGCAGAAGGTTTTGATTTCTTCTTCTGTCAAATTCTTTTGAATAATATTTTCAAGCATAAGACCATCACCAATCATAATATCGTGAAGCTCTCGCGCTTTATCAGTTATAGTGATTTTTTTAAGACGGGCATCTCCGCGAACGCTTTGACGCTCTATCAGCCCCTTTTGCTCCATAAGGGATAAAACCTTTGAAACAGTGGAGCGGGTGATGCAGAATTTTTGCTCGATATCCTTTTGATATATATCGCGCCCATCCTTTTCAGCTTCTGCAAGAAAACGTAGAATCCATCCGTTTGAGCCCGTTGCGGCATCAACCTTTTCCTTGCCTCCGCGTTTGTCAATAATACGCATTGAGAGGTTGCTGAGAATCCTCAGCTCAAGACCTACCGTGGTTTCCTGCGGCTCTTCCAGAGGTGGAAGTGGTAGCTTTCTCATATAGCCTCCTTTATTGTTTTATATCCAACAGTTTGACCTGACACTATTGTACCATCAACGTATTATATCTTCAAGGTGTTTTTTGTATTTTAACAATAAATTAAAATGTATTCAACTTTAGCGCGTATGAGGCATATATTTATTATGTCGGATAAATCTGGTGGGAGGGTTAGAGGGTGAGAGCTGATGGAAGGGGCAGGCATATATCGGTGATCTGTGCTTGCTCTATGGCATTGTGCCTGTTGTTAATGTGTGCTCAGGTGAATGAATGTGGAATTTCTGCAAATGTAGAAAATACCACAAATGATAAGGCTGTTTATGCAAATGCAGAAATTACAGAGGGCTTGAGCTTAAAGGAGAAAGTATACGAAGATAGCTCAGCTTGGGGAAAGCTTGCCCAAAAGATATGGGATATGGTTGAGGCTTGGCGGGGCTGATATTTTTTGCAGTTTTAGTCCTGCTATCTCCGCAGCCCGTTTCCTTGATTTGCGCTGTTGCTTTTCACGAGGCAGGGCATATATTGGTGGCGTGGCTATTGGTTGGAGAGCTGCCCTCCGTGCGCTTCAGCATAGCAGGAATAAGACTTTCATATATAGGCTTGTGCGAAGCGTCCCAGCAAATAGCCGTCAGCGCTGCAGGCCCCATAGTCAGCATATTGGCAGGGCTTGTGTTTTTTGAAAAAAGAAGCTTTGCAATTCTTTCTCTGGGCTTGGGAGCAATAAATCTTTTGCCTGTTTCCTGCCTTGACGGAGGGGGAATACTTCGGGCTGCAACGGACAGATTTTGTATGCCGCAGATTTCAGTTGTCATATGCAGAGCTGTGTCAGTGGCAGCGACAATGTTTATCTTTGCCATCAATTGTATTATTCAGCTTAAATACGGAGCAAACGTATCTCTTGCGATTTTAAGTATTTATCTTATATATTTCAGTTTTGCTGAAGGGATATAAATTTTATAAGCTATATTACAAAAGGAGGAGCTATGCCATTACAGACGTATGAAGGAGAGGGCAGGCTTATAGTCCGCGTTTCAGGCGGAAACGGAGCTTTCCCCATCAAAGATGCAATAGTGAATATTTCGGGCAGAGACGGAAACGACATTGGAACGGGAATAATATATTCCCTTCGCACAGACGAAAGCGGATTGACGGAAACAGTTGTCCTTCCTGCCCCATCGGGTAGCCTTTCGCTGTCTCCTGGCGCAGGCGTGCAGCCTTATTCACTGTATGATATAACAGTTACAAAAAACGGATATCTTGATAGAGAAAATGCAGGGGTTCAGATATTTGACAATATTACAGCCATTCAGAGCTTTGATATGATACCTCTGCAGGCGCGTCAAAGCGGAACCCGAACCAATTCGCCACTGCCGCCCCATATGGGAGAAAATACTCAGCTGAAGGAGACAGATGAAACAGACCTATGAATAGTCAAAATCTTCCTTTTATACCTGAAATGATAACAGTCCACCTCGGCTCTCCCGATAGCAGCGCCCCGAACGTAACTGTTCCTTTTTCTGATTATATAAAAAACGTAGCCTCAAGCGAAATATATCCAACGTGGCCCGAGGCAGCTCTGCGCGCTAATATATTGGCTCAGATAAGCTTTGCGCTCAATCGTGTGTATACGGAATATTATCGTTCGCGAGGCTACTCTTTTGATATAACCAACTCAACGGCAATTGACCAATCCTACGTTGACGGAAGAGACACATTTGAAAATATAAGCAGGATAGTTGATGAGATATTTGATAATTATATAACTCGCGGCGAGGGAGTTGAGCCTATATTTGCTCTTTATTGCAACGGAACGACCACCACCTGCGAGGGCCTCAGTCAATGGGGAAGCGTTGATCTTGCGGAGGCGGGGCTGGGAGCGTTTGATATTCTGCAGAATTATTATGGGAATAATATCAATCTTGTAACAGATGCACCCGTGCAGGGAATAAGAGAATCATATCCCGGCGCTCCTCTTTCGTTTGGATCGTCGGGTGAGCCCGTCCGAAGCATACAGGTGAAGCTGAACAGAATTTCAAAAAACTATCCTGCCATTCCAAAGATCCCCTTTGTTGACGGAAGCTATCAGGCGGCAACAGAGAGGGCGGTCCGTGCATTTCAGGAAATATTTAATCTTGCGCCTGACGGTATAGTGGGAAGGGCAACGTGGAATGCAATAAACCGAATTTATGCAGGTGTTAAAAGCTTGTCTGATATAAACTCAGAGGGGATACCGCCTGAGGATATAACGACCTTTTTCGGCGATGCCTTGGAGGAGGGCGATGAAGGCGTGGCGGTGCGCGAGCTGCAATATCTTTTGCTTTTCATTTCTGCGTTCAACAATCAGATTCCTCCCGTGATAGTAAACGGCGTTTTTGATTCTAAAACCAAGGAGGCTGTGATATCATTCCAACGCTTTTATGGGCTTGAGCAAACGGGCAGAGTTGATTTTGAAACCTGGCAGCAAATATATGATAGCTACGTTGGTATTCTTGAAACTCTCCCCGAGGGATATTTCTCTCCCGTAACCGAGGCATATGGAGGCATCCCTCTCCGCCTTGGAAGCGAGGGCGAGGAGGTTGCAAGAATTCAGGACTATCTGAATTTTATTGCCAATACCTACACGGAGATTCCGAAGGTTACGGTGGACGGAATTTTCGGCCCTGCAACTCAGGCATCTGTTCTGGCATATCAAAGTCTTTTCGGCCTTGAGCCCACCAGCATAGTTGCGGCATCAACATATAATTCGATTGCAGACACTTACAGAGTTCTTCGAGAGGGAAACCAGTCTAGCGAAAATCAATATTCAGGCGATCTGCCAATACAATGATAAAGGAAAGAAGGGATAATATATATGGCATATACGGATATAAGCGACGGATTTGAAATAACAAAGAGATTGCAGGCAATGCTTCGCGCATTGTCCAGATGGACGAACGATTCTGAATTAAACGTTGCTATGAGCGGCAGATACGATGAAGGAACAAGAGAGGCTGTTGCGCATTTTCAGCGCAAATATTTTCTTCCTCCGACGGGAGACGTTAATTTCGACACGTGGGATTCTATAACACAGCTGTATCGCACGTATGAAAATATTTACGGGCATACGGAAGGGATATATCCATTTCCAACCTCCCCCGAATTTATAGTTATGCCGGGTGAGCGAAGCAATCTGGTATACGTTATTCAGATAATGCTGAACGAGCTGCGGCGAAATTATGATAGCTATGGTTTTTTGCCCCTTAACGGCAGATATGATATTGCTATGACTCATTCTATTGAGGAATTCCAGTCATCTCACGGGCTTGAGGCAAACGGTATAGTTGATAGAACCACCTGGAATCGTATGGCTGAGGAATATAACGCACTGGTAAGAACTAACGAATAAAAACGTATAACGCCTTTCCTCTTGATATTTTTTGGCAATTGTGGTATACTTAACGTATGTAAATGCTAGAAATATAACGAAAGGCGATATTTGTTATGAAGATCGGCGTACTCGGATCAGGCACCTGGGGTATGGCGCTCAGCGCATTGCTTGTAAAAAACGGACACGACGTGATGGTGTGGTCTGCTATTGGTGCAGAAATAGACCTTCTTAAAAGCACGAATACTCATAAAAATCTGCCCGGCGTAATTTTTTCGGATGAAATAAAGTATACCAAGAATATAGAAGAAGCTTGCAGAGGACGAGAGCTTGTTCTCTTTGTCGTTCCCTCTGAGTTTATCAGATCAACAGCGGCATTGGCGGCGCCCTATCTTGAAGATGGAGTTATTGTTGTCAACGCGGCAAAGGGTATTGAAAAGGAAACTCTCAAGACAATGACAGAGGTTATCTCCGACGAGCTTTGGAATAAAAACGAGGCTCTTTCCTATAAGCTTGTGGCGCTTTCAGGCCCCACACATGCTGAGGAGGTTGCAAGAGGACTTCCCACTTCCATCGTTTCCGCTTGTGAGGATGAGGAAACGTCCCTTAAGGTTGCAAACGTTTTTCTCAATTCTTGTATGAGGGTTTATACCAATAACGACGTAATAGGCGTTGAGATCTGCGGAGCTCTTAAAAACATTATGGCTATCGGCGCAGGAATTGCGCGCGGTATGGGCTATGGAGATAATGCGAAGGCAATGCTGATGACGAGAGGCGTTTCCGAAATGACAAGAATCGGTCTTGCCATGGGATGCCGCCGAAGAACCTTTATGGGCCTTGCAGGCATTGGCGACCTTATCGTAACCTGCACCTCGGTCCATAGCCGAAATAATCGTTGCGGTGAGCTTATCGGACGCGGCATGAAATATGAGGAAGCAGTCAAGGATATCGGAATGGTCGTTGAGGGATATCACGCCCTTGAAGCGGCTATAGCCCTTTCCAAGAAATACGACGTTGAAATGCCCATCACAGAGGCGGTATACGATATCATCAAAAACGGCGTAACTCCCGACGAGGCTATGCATAAGCTGATGACAAGAGATATCAAAAATGAGCTTGATACCTAATAATAAGAAAAAGCACCCGTAAGGGTGCTTTTTTTGTAGACTACCCACTTGAGAGGAGAATCTCAATAGGAGGGTATGCTTATTTAGATAGCTGCGATTTCAATTTCAGAAGGTCCTTTGCATTTATAACCCCATCCTGATTTATATCAGAATGGAAAATGCTTATGCTTTCTTCTGTCAGCAGCTGAACGATGTATTTTTTCAGACAAAGAGCATCAGATGCGGTTATCCTTCCATCACCGTCAACGTCTCCTGCACCTGATAAAAAAATATCAAGCTCCATTTCGGAAGCTGTGCCGTCTATGGTAAATTTGTGATATACGGTCATGCAATTTTTCTGAGACACCTCAATAGAGTAGTTTCCTTTGGGAAGCTCAACAAAGGTGTAGTATCCGCTTTTTTTCAGAGTGATGGAGTCAAGAGGCTCGGGGCTTCCGTCCTTATAAAGATTGATGGTTATGGGATTTTTTCCTCCGTTGTCAGATGCAGCGGACGTAACGAAGCCGCCAACGTCGCATCTCGGAGCGTCGTAATCGTAGAAATTGTACATACGAACGTTGTCCATTTTGATCTGAGTGTTTATGAACCACCAGATCAAAAGACAGCCCTCCTCAAGAGCCTTATGATCCTCATATCTGAAATATTTATTCTGAACGTTGAATATCTGCTCATCGTTTATGTAAAGGCGAGCAGTGCAGCTTTCATCATCGTATTGGAACTTCCAGTTGTACCAGGTGTTCTTTTCAAGCACATAGGGCACCTTGTAAAGAGGCTCAAGGTCGTAATTAAATGAGTCTCTTATAACGAAGGCCTGCTCTTCAAAATCATATCCGCAGTAGAATTCATAGGAATATTCTCCGCCGAACCAGTTACCAAGCTCGGATGCTCTGTCGGGCTCTGCCATATCCGTGCTTGTGTACATAACGTCAAATTCAAAGGTATATGAAAGCGGTATGCGGTATGCCTCGTACCAGGAGTATGCCGTATCTATGTAGTATTGCTCTATGGGGTCAACTCCTGCCTCGTGTATATTGCCGTTTGCATCAATATACGATTTCAGCACTCGGTCATAATTAAGAACGTTTCCGTGTTCTCCTCCAACGTTAATGATAGTTCCCTGATAGAGATCAGCCGAGCCCCACCATTCCATATGGACCGGATGGTCATAGGTGAGAACTGAAAGATTGTCGTGGTAGTACAAGGGCATGTCGCTGCTGTCAAGCTCCCAATCGGCGTAGTCGTAGAAAACAGAGTCAAATTCAGTCTTTTGACCGGGCACGTCAAGAACTGAGGGGTCAAATGTTTTGTAGCTCTTTGTTTCAACCATATCGGCTGAGAGAACTACCTTGTTTGAGCCTGCGCCTTCGAAGTTTACGTCTCTAAAGCCTGCATTAAGACCTGTTCCCCAGGACAGATTGGAGCGGGCACGGCCGTTTCCGTAGTACGTATCAAGAATACCGAGCGACATTCCAAGCTCATAGCCGATGCCGCCGTAGGGAGCGCGGAGAGCGCTATACTTTTTATATTGCAATGTATAAGGCTTTTTCTGCTCGTCAGTCAGCGTGTGATATATAGGAACAAGATCGTTTTGGAAGATATATTTCCAAGGGATTGCGATCTCGTAGGTCGTATATCCTGCCATAGAATTAGGGCTGTAATTTATGGGATCATTATCGTATTCCTCGGAGGGCGCAACAACGGCAAGTGCTTCTCCGAAAACGGGACCTCCGTCCTTTAGCAGTCCTCTGTTGTGAGTCCTCTCATAGATTTCTGTGTAGCCTCCGCCAACGCTTGTGTAGCCAACAACGAAATTAGGTATGTTTTCCTCATCGGACCAGGTTTTAGAAGTGTTGTAATTATATCTTCTTGACCCATCGGGGTCAACTCTGAATATAAGTGAGTCGCCGTTAAAAGCCTCTTCTTCGGCTGACTTAAGGGAATGCCCATTGTGGTCGTCAACAAGCGCCGCAACGTAGAAATAGCTTTCGTCCCATCTGAGCCAAACCAACGCGTCTATTTTATTGTCTTTTGTTTCCAAGCTCAAATATGAGTTGCAGAGATATTCACTCAGCCCACGTATAGTATCGCTATGAAATTCAAGAGTGCTTTCGCCCCATTCTTCTACGGATATATATCCGTCAATGGTGGGCGCCTCGTCAAAATAAAGAGCTTCAACGTTGTCAACTCCGCTGCCGTCTGCGGCTCCGTTCCAGGTGTGCTTTCCTGTCCATAATTTGTCCCCGTCAACAGCGGAGGTGGAGAGGGGAATAGTGCATAGCATACATGCTATGGTCAATACGATAGAAATAAGTCTTTTCATAGCCAAAGTTCCTTTTTTTGCGTTCTATATTATTTATGTTGCAAAATCGTAAGGATTTCAGTTATAATAAAGAAAATTTCAAAAAAAGGAGAATCATAGCTATGGATAAGAGATTAAGCGCGGATGACAGAGAGTTTATTCTGTCGCTTTATAATAGTTATGAGCGCCTTCTTAAGAATACCATTGCAAGATGCCTGGGTGAAGCCCATCTTCAGGACGTTGAGGACGTATTGATGGACGTTGTTTATATAAGCTGTTCAAAGGTTGAGGTGCTGAGAAATTCTGCAAACCCTGCGGGCTGGCTTGTGAACACTGCGAAGTTCGTTTGTAAAAACAAGATTCGCAGATTTTCAACCGAGCAAAGGTATACTGACGGCGCGGCAGAGGAAGGCGAAGCTGCTTATGAGTCATTTGAATCGGCTCTGGTGGATGATATGGCTTTTGAAGAGTGGATGCAGAATGGTGCAGTTGAATCTATCAGAGGGCTTTTGTCCAAAAAGGAGCAGGAGTTGTATAGACTCAGATTTGTTGAAAAGCGAACTGTTGGTGAAATTGCAGATATGCAAAAGCGTAGTGAGGGCAGCGTTAAAATTGCAATATGCAGATTGAAAAAGCATATTGTGGAGATAGTTCGCAATAAGGATTTTGAAAATTCAGAGAAAGGAGGCAGCGGTAAGGATGAGAAACGTTAAGGAATTAAAGGCTCTTGTTGAAAGCGGAGAGATAACTGTCAATGAGCTTTCAAAGGAAGAATTAAATGCTTTGATTGATGAAATACTTAATAATTTTGATGCTGAAAGCACCTATGAAACGGAGCTTCTTGATAAATGCTACATAGCACTTGAAGCCCCTGAGGTGATAGGGCACGAAAGATATAATAAAATAACTGAAGAAATAGTTGACTCATATAATGAAACCCGTGTTGCGCCTCCGAGAAGAAAGAGAATGATAATTCTCGTTGCGGCGGCAATAGCTCTGATTTTTAGCCTTGGCGGATGCAGACTTCTGGATTTTTCCGTTATAGGATTGGGCAAGGAGCTTTTTGAAAATATCAAGGAGCAGAATGTTGTCAGCCACGGCAATTCCGATCTTGTCTGGACGGACGGAACAAGATCATATAGCAGTGTCGAAGAGCTGATAAAGGAAGAAAATTTAACAGAGCTGATATATTTGAAAAATCTTCCCGAAGGGTTTGAGCTGACGCTTGCGCAGTACGTTGAGCTTGGTGAACAGGATAGTATAATCTTCAATTATAAATGTAATGATAAAACAATATTTATCAACGTCATAAGAAATTATGCTCAAATTTTCCCGGCAGATGCCTTTGATGAGATCTATACAGCCTATGGAATAGAGTTTGGATATAATATAAATAATCCCGAGGGAGGAAACGGAATTTTTTGGAATTACGGCAACGATGCATATTCCGTTGCAATAACTCCTTCAGATGAAGATCTGATCAGACTTGTGGCGAGATCCTTTGCGCCCTATTCTCCCGATGGAGAATAATCAAAAGCAAATAAAAAAGCACCCGAAAGGGTGCTTTTTTAGCTTTCCAACATTTATGGGGGAAGGTGTCAGCTGTATGCTGACGGATGAGGGGAAAATAATGAGTATGTTAAGAGCGGACGACCAAAGCTGAATGGAACATTCTTGCTCTGTCGCCCCTACGGGTCAGCCAACAGTTAAGTCTATCTCGTAGAGGCGTTCTTTGAACTCCCGTTTGAAAATGTATGATTACATTTCGTGTGGGAAGATGATATTTTCCCCTACAATGGTTTGATCGCTAGACCATAATTCATCATCCATCACAGCGAAAAAGCTGCATCCCATAGGATGCAGCTTTCCTATTAACTTAATTAAAAGAACGTAAGCTGATTTGTCTGAGACATACCCTTGAGAACTCCGTTTGCCTCAAGACATTCGATAACGGATTTTGAAAGCTTTGCCGCATTTTTAAGGTCTTCAATGCAGAAGATATCCTCTGTATCGCGGGCGTGCATAATATTTTCTGCCGCTGTGTCGCCAAGGCCTGCGATGGAGTTGAAGGGAAGTCGGATTCCGTCGGGCTCGGGGATAAACTTTCTGGCGTGGGATTTTTTCAAATCAACGGGCAGGAAGCGGTTTCCGCGCACGAGACATTCGTTTACAAGCTGGAGGGCGGAGGCTGTTTCCTTATCCTTGGCAGTTGCGTCTCTGCCCAGGGTTTCAATTTCTTCCATTTTAGCCTTAACGGAGGGTCTGCCGCCAACAACAACGTCGGCTTCAACGCCGCCGGGCGCTGCTGTGAAATATGCCGCGTAGAACTCCTTGGGATAGTATATCTTATACCAGCCAAGGCGGAGTGCGTCAATAACGTATGCTGCCGCATGAGCCTTGGGGAACATGTATTTGATTCGCCTACAGGATTCGATATACCATTCGGGACCGCCTGCTGCAACCATTGCTTCCTCGTATTCAGGCTTAAGTCCCTTACCCTTACGAACGTCCTCCATGATCTTAAAGGACATAGCCTTGTCCATATCGTGTCGCTGGATGAGATATAGCATAATATCGTCGCGACATCCGATAACGTCGGAAATAGTGCAGGTGCCGCTTTGGATAAGCTCGTCCGCATTACCAAGCCAAACGCCCGTGCCGTGTGTCAGTCCCGAGATCTGCAGTAGGTCTGAGAAGTTTTTCGGCTGAGCCTGAATAAGAACGCCTCGAACGAACTTGGTGTTCATTTCGGGAAGCCCGAGAGTGCCCGTGTCAACTCCAAGAAGGTCCTCTTTGGTAACACCAAGAGGGGCGGGAGTTGTGAAGAGCTGATAGAGCTTGGGGTCGCTGAGGTTACAGTCAAGCACGTTTGTGTTTGTGTATTCCTCAAGGCGCTTATACTTGGTGGGAATATCGTGTCCGAGAATGTCAAGCTTCAGGATAGTATCGTGAAGATATTTGAACTCAAAGTGGGTAGTAACAGTTTCTGAATTAGGGTCGTCGGCAGGATGCTGAACAGGGCAGAAATCGTATATCTCATATTCCTGAGGAACAACGATAATACCGCCGGGGTGCTGACCGGTCGTTCTCTTAACGCCAACGCAGCCTGCAATAAAGCGTTCCATTTCCGCACGGCAAACTGAAATGCCTTTGCCTTCAAGATATTTTGCAACTAGACCGAAGGCGGTCTTTTCCGCCAGAGTACCGATAGTTCCTGCGCGGAATGCGTGTCCCTTACCGAAGAGGACTTCAGTATATTTATGGGCATCACTCTGAACATCGCCGGAGAAGTTAAGGTCGATATCGGGAACCTTATCTCCGTAGAATCCAAGGAAGGTTTCAAAGGGGATATCGTGTCCGTCGCGGACCATGTCGGGCTTGCCGCATTTGGGGCAGTCCTTAGGCGGCAGGTCAAATCCTGACTTAACGTCGCCTGATTCGTGCCACTCGCTGTATTTACATTCGGGGTTGGTGCAACGGTAATGAGGGGGGAGGGAGTTAACCTTTGTGATACCGCCCATCATCGCTGCAAAGGATGAACCAACGGAGCCGCGGGAGCCAACCTGATAGCCCTTTTCCTCGCTGTTTTCAACAAGGCGGCGGGCGATAACGTACATAACCGCAAATCCGTTTTTGATAATAGCGTCAAGCTCGCGCTTCAGTCTGCTTTCAACCTGAGTTGGCAGGGGATCGCCAAACATTTCGCGTGCAAGCTTATAGCAATTATTTGTAAGCTCCTCCTCGCATCCGTCGATATGTGGGTCGTATTTTCCGTCGGGAATGGGCTTGATTTTTTCAACCATATCGGCAATAAGGTTTGTGTTTGTAACAACAACCTCGTATGCCTTTTCCTCGCCGAGATAGGAGAATTCCTCCAGCATTTCCTCGGTTGTTCTGAAATAGAGCTGATGAGGTCTGTCGCCGTCGGCAAATTTTGAGAGGAGGATTCTTCTGTAAATATCATCCTCGGGGTCAAGATAGTGGGCATCGCAGGTTGCGCAAACGGGCTTGCCAAGCTTTTCACCCAGCGCAACGATTTTGCGGTTAAGCTCCTTCAGCGCTTCAACGTCGGGAACGAGGCCCTTATCTATCATAAAGGTGTTGTTTGCGATGGGCTGAATTTCAAGATAGTCATAGAAGGAGGCTATCTCGTCAATTTCCGCCTGAGGCTTATTTTCAAGGATAGCGCTAAACAGCTCTCCTGCTTCGCAGGCAGAACCGATTATAAGTCCCTCGCGAAGCTCCATAAGTCTTGTTTTGGGGATTCGCGGCACCTTTTTATAGTATGTAAGATATGAATCGGAAATAAGCTTGTAGAGATTTTTAAGTCCAACAAGATTTTTTGCAATAATGATCTGATGATATGAGCGAAGCTTCAGGGGGTCAGCCTTTTCGCTCATTGCGCGGGACATCTGCTCAAAGTCTGTGATGCCCTCGTCGCGAAGCTTATCTAGCATCTTAAAGAAGATGAGCGCAAGCATTTCAGAGTCGTCAGAGGCTCTGTGGTGGTTAAAATCACCGAGATCAAAATATTTTGCAAGCACGTCAAGCTTGTGCTTCTTTAACTCAGGGTTAACGTATCTTGACATTGAAACAGTATCAAGATAAGAATTTTCAAAGGGCATGCCGCATTCGTCAGCCGCCGCCTTGATAAAGCCTGTGTCAAAGCCTGCGTTGTGGGCGATAAGAAGTCTGTCTCCAATAAATTCAAAAAAGCTTTTGAGCGCCTCTTCGATTTTAGGAGCATCCTTCACCATTTCGTCCGTGATGCCCGTCAGCTCGACGATGTTTTCGGGAATGGGGCATTCGGGATCAACGAAGGTGTTGAAGGTTTCAAGCACTTCGCCGTCCTTCACCTTTACGGCTCCTATTTCCGTTATCTTGCAATGGTGAGGGTTAAGACCTGTTGTTTCAAGGTCGAAAACGATAAACTCCTCGTCAAATCCGATGTTGGAGTTTCCGTAGAGTGCTCTTGCAGTGTCGTCAACGAAATAGGCCTCCATTCCGTAGATAACCTTGAAATCCTCCATTCCGTTTGAGGCGAGCATAGCTGTGGGAAATCCCTGAGCGTTGCCGTGGTCGGTTATGGCAATAGCCTTGTGGCCAAAGGAGGCTGCCATGGAAACGATTTCCTTCGGCAGAGCGATGGCATCGTTTGCAGAGAGATTGGAATGCATATGCAATTCAACTCTCTTTACGGGCGCGTTGTCCTGCCTTGTTATTCTTTTGATTTTCTTCAGGCTCTTGAGCATAATATTGTATTCGCCCATTTTGTCCTGACGAACAGAGCCGATAGCGGCAACGGGAGTTCCGCTTTTCATGCTTTTAACGAAGCCCTCGGCTGATTCCGCAGGCATCTGGAATTTAAGGAAAACGGAGCTGTCCTTATCGGTGATACCGATGGAGATTCCCATATTATCGCTTCCGCGAAGCTCCTGTGCTGTTGCATTGAATATGATACCGAGAGCAACGCAGCTTTTCATTGGGTGGTTGATTGAGCGCAGGGCAGTGGGGTCGCTTGCATCGAAATCGTCGTCTCCATAGAGGAGGGAACCTCCTTCAATATTGAAGGTGAGCTTACCTGATTTGATAACGTTTTCAGAAATGTGTTCAACTGTGTCGCTGCCTTCAAAGAGAGAAGCGATTCGCTCGTATTGAGGACCCTCAGCTTCAGCAGCTGCTGCTTTCTGCGCTGCCATCTGAGCCTCGTATGCGGCTCTCTGATTTGCGGCGTTTTCCTGATACTGACGGATAAACTCCGCCTGTTTTTCAAGATATTCGTTGCGATATTTTTCGTATTCGTCGCTCTGCTTTATTTCAACCTCATAGTTAAGGCCGAATTCGCTGCGGATGATTCCGCTGATGATATCTCCAGCCTTGCCCATATCGAGCAGGGCAACTCCCCCCTCAGAATAGTTTATGGAGATGGTAATAACGCCGTCTGCAACAACTGTTTTGCAATTGTCGAAAAAGCCGTTTGTAACAGCTCCGATTCTTCTTGCTTCCGTGTAAACAGAGGGCATATAATCAGCAGAAAACAGCTCTGCGGGATACTTTGGAAGGAGCTTTACGCTCTGAAGACCATAGACCTCAGCTATTGAATCCTCAAGCGTGTAAAGGGTTTTCTTGGGAACGATGAAGGGAAGAGAAAATGCAACCTGATACATTTTCTTTTCCTTGTCTCCTGAAAGCACAGCATTTTCGGCGCTTGCAAAAATCTTTTCGCCAAGAGCGTCTGTGGGCACGAATCTGCTAAATATAGTTTTCAGGGTTCTTGTTGTTGCCATAGTGCTGTCCTTTCTTAAAAGTTATATAAAAGTAAGATTATTCGTTAATGATCCTGTCGATTTCTGCGAGAAGCGCAGGGATAACGTCGCTTTCTTCAACTCGTCTGACAGTTTCGCCATGTCTGAAGAGCATAGCGCAGCCGTCTCCTCCTGCGATGCCGAAATCTGCCTCTCTTGCTTCACCGGGGCCGTTAACAACGCATCCCATAATAGCGCAGGTGATCTTCTTGCCCTTTGTGTTAATTCCTTCAATTGCTTCTCTGAACTGTTTTGAAAGAGAGATGAGATCTATTTTCGTTCTTCCGCAGGTGGGGCAGGAGATAATATCAATTCCGCCCTCTCGAAGACCAAGGGAAGCGAGGATTTCTTTTCCTGCGATAACCTCGCGCTTGGGGTCTGCCGTGAGAGAAACTCTCAGCGTGTCGCCGATGCCCTGAGAGAGAACGCTTCCGATGCCGATAGAGTTTTTGATGAGACCCGAGTATTCGTCTCCCGCTTCCGTAACGCCCAGATGGATAGGGTAGTCGGAATTCTGGCTAACCAGCTGACAAGCCTTTATCATTCGGTCAATGTGAGAGGATTTGATTGAGATAACAACGTCGGAGAATCCGAAGCCCTCAAGCATATCCGCCTGTGTCAGTGCGCTTTCTGCAAGAGCCTCAGCAGTGGGTCCGCCGTATTTCTGGAGAAGACCTTTTTCAAGGGATCCGCCGTTTACGCCGATGCGGATAGGCACACCTGCCGCCTTTGCTGCGCGGGCAACCTCCTCAACCTTCCAGGCCTCGCCAATGTTTCCGGGGTTGATTCTTATCTTGTCAGCACCTGCCTTAATAGCGGCAAGGGCAATTTTGTAGTCAAAATGGATGTCGGCAACCATAGGGATGGTAACGCCTCTTTTTTTAGCAAGGGTGAAAACCTCTGTTGCGGCCTCATTGGGAGCTGCTGCGCGGATAATATCGCATCCTGCCGCCTGAAGAGAGAGCATCTGGTCAACCGTTGCTTCAAAATTCTCTGCAGGAGTGTTTGTCATAGACTGAACGGAGATGGGGGAAAGTCCGCCTATATAGATATTGCCAACCTGAATTTTTTTAGTGATTTTTCTTTCCATGGTCTAAATCCTTTCTATGATCAGCCGAAAAGTCCGATAACGTCTTTAACTGAAACGAACAGCATAAACAGCATAAGGAGAACTATTCCTGCAAAGTGAACGTATCCTTCAACCTCGGGCTTAACGGGCTTGCGACGGATGCCTTCAATAATAAGGAAAATAAGTCTGCCGCCGTCAAGAGCGGGGAGAGGGAGAAGGTTCATAACGCCAAGATTCATGCTGATAACGACCGAGAGGTAAATAAACGTGCTTGAGCCTGTTTTGATATCGGAATCGATAGCGTCCGTCAGGGCTTCCGTTACTCCAACGGGGCCTGAAACGGCTTCCATTCCGTATCTTCCGGACACAAGATCTATAAGGGATTCCCATATCATTGTAACAGTATAGGTGGAGCGATAGAATGCGTGCTTCAAGAGAATGGGAAGTGTATAGCTGTCCTTGCCGATGCCGTATATCTTAAAGTCCATCATAGCAAAGGCTGCGCCCTCAAGCTCTTCAACAGAATATTCGATATCCTCGAGAACGATCTTTTCGCCATTTCTCATAACTGTCAGATCAACGGGTTTGATTCCGCGGCGCATTATCTGATATGAAAGCTCGTCGCCTATATGAACCTTAACGCCGTCAACTGCAACGACAACGTCGTCAACCTGAAGACCTGCCTCATAAGAGGCGCTGCCCTCAGCAACCTCGCCGACCTGAGTTGAGAGAAGATAATCACTTCCGAAGACAAGGATGGACATAACAAGGATACCTACGATAATATTTGTTGCAGCTCCTGCAACAACGATGATGATTCTCTGCCAGACAGGCTTTTTATTGAAGGCATTGGGGTCGTCGGATTCCTCGTCCTCGCCTTCCATACTAACGAAGCCGCCGATGGGGAGAAGACGGAGTGAATATGCGATTCCGCTTTTCTTTGAGGTTTTGGTAAAGAGCTTGGGGCCCATACCGATTGCAAATTCTCGAACAGAAACCTTAAAAAGTCTTGCAAAGAAAAAGTGGCCACCCTCGTGGATAAAAATGAGCAATCCGAAAATGAAGATGGCAAGGAGCACATAAAGGATCTTTGTCATATTTTTGCCTTTCGCATATGATTATATAGTGATGGATGGGGAGTTTTCTCCCCATCCAGTGTGTTTTATAAATTATTGATAATTTCGTTTGTGATGACTCTTGCCTCGTTTTCGGCTTTGTAGATAGGAGCTTCACTATCAGCCTCATAAACGGGACATTTTTCCATAGCGCGAATAACAACCCTTGCAATATCTGCAAAGGTTATTCTTCCCTTAAGGAATGCATCAACGGCTTCCTCGTCTGCTGCAATAAGTGATGCGGGAGCAGTGCCTCCGCGTCTCCAGGTCTCGCGTGCAAGATTAAGGAGGGGGAATGCTTCGTTATCGGGCTCGTGGAAGGTGAGCGTTCCAACCTTGGCAAAATCAAGGGGAGGGCTTCCTGCGGGAGCTCGATCGGGATACGTGAGTGCAAAGCGTACGCAGTCTCTCATATCGGGATATGAAAGCTGTGCTATAACTGATGTGTCAATATATTCAACCATTGAGTGAATTATACTTTGGCGGTGAACGAGCACCTCAACTTTGTCTGCGTCAACGCCGAAAAGGCGGCAGGCTTCAATCAATTCAAAGCCCTTATTCATAAGAGTTGCGCAGTCGATCGTGATTTTTGGCCCCATCTTCCATGTGGGATGAGCGAGAGCCATTTCAGGAGTTACTGTATCAAGCTGCTCTGTCTTCCAGCCGAAGAAGGGGCCGCCCGACGCTGTCAGAAGTATTCTGCGAACGCGGCTTGAGTCTGCCTGACGTGAGGGATGAGCCGCGCCCTGTGCGCAGAGGCACTGGAATATAGCGCTGTGCTCGCTGTCAACGGGAATGAGCTCTCCGCCTGATACGGCAAGACGATCAAAAATAAGATGTCCTGCGGCAATAAGAGCTTCCTTATTTGCCATTGCAATTCTTGCGCCTGTTTCGGCTGCGGCAAGAGCGGCAGGGAGCCCTGCCATTCCTGAAATTGAATGAACGATAAGGTTAGCGTTGCAGTCGTATATAGCCTGACAGATAGCGTTTTCGCCGCAATAGATTTTAATGCTTGTATCTGCGAGAGCAGCCTTCAGCTTTTCGCCACATTCAAGGTCTGATGTTGCAACGATTTCGGGATGGCAGAGCTTTGTTTGCTCAAGGAGTTTATCGAAGCTTTTGCCCGCGGCAAGCATTGTTATATTGGCGCCAAGCTCAATAAGAGCGTCTATTGCCTGAGTGCCAACGGAGCCCGTTGAGCCGAGAATGGCGCATTTAATATTAGTATATTCCATATTTAGAAATTAAAACAGGATGTTGTATGCTTCAAAGCAAATGAGAAGCAGAGGTGCTGTTGCGATAATAGAATCGAAACGGTCAAGGATTCCACCGTGTCCGGGGAAGATAAATCCGTAGTCCTTAACGTTATATTTACGCTTTATAAGAGAGAAGATAAGGTCGCCCACCTGAGAAACCAAAGCAAGAATGAGACCAAGCACGGCAAACGCCCAAACGGGAGGAACGTCGGAGAGGAAGTTCTGCTTGATAACGTAGCCGTAAATTGCGCAGCCAACTATGCAGAAGAGCGTTCCGCCGATGCTTCCCTCGATTGTTTTCTTGGGGCTTACGTCGGGGATAAGCTTGTGCTTTCCGAACAAATATCCTGTGAAGTAAGCGAACGTGTCAGTAAACCAAGGGCCAACGAAGGCGAGAAGGAAAACGTATTTGCCGATATCAAGATCGCGAATGAGAACGAGGCTCATAAAGCCTGTAACAACGAAAGCGCAGGTTGTGAAGGCGATACAGGATTTTTCAAAGGGGATAGCTCCGTGTGAGAAAACTGCACATCCGAGAACAACCAAAAGGATCATGAAAAGTGTTGCTGCATAAACCGCAATAAACAGAGAGTGCATCTGAATAACGCATGCAAGCACGGTTGCTGCAATAGCAAGGGTGTACATACAAGCAGAGATGATCATATTCTTTCTTGCGCCGATGCAGCCCAGCATTTCGTTTATACCCATAAGTGAGAAAAATCCTAAAACCAGGGGGAAGAATAACGTATCTGAATAAACGAATAAAACAGCGATAAGGCATCCGATGGCAAAGCCGGTTATAACTCTTTTAAGCATATCAATCTACCTCGTTAAGTTTTTTATAATAAAGTCAGATTCCGCCAAAGCGTCTTTTACGCTTTGAGAATTCAACGATTGCTCGTCTAAGGTCTGTGTCGTCCATATCGGGCCAGAGAGTGTCGCAGAAATAAAGCTCGGAATAAGCAGACTGCCACATAAGGAAGTTGGAAAGTCGGTATTCGCCGCCACTGCGAACGATAAGGTCGGGCTCGGGGGAATGAGCTGTATAAAGCTTTGAAGCAATATCTGCTTCCGTGATTTCCGTCTTACCTTCAGCGATAAGGCTGTTTGCTGCGCGGACGATTTCGTCTCTGCCGCCGTAATTGAGAGCGATGTTCACAACGTAGGGGTTGTTTTTTGTGAACTCCTCCAGATATTCGCATTTTGCTTTGAGGTCGGGACCAAGGCGTTCTTTATCTCCGAGAACGTGATATTGTGATCTGTTTTCCGCATCCTCGCGCTCAGCTTCTGCTATGTATTTGTCAAGCAGGCGCATAATTTCGTTGACTTCGTTTTTTGGTCTTGCCCAGTTTTCCGTTGAGAAGGCATAAATTGTGATAGTGCCGATGCCGTATTCCTTGCATTTGTTTGCGATACGGCGGAAGGCTTCAACGCCAACCTTGTGTCCTGCTTCTCTGGGGAGACCTCTGTTCTGAGCCCAGCGGCCGTTTCCGTCCATTATAAAAGCAATGTGCTGAAGGCGAGCGTCGCTCACAACCTTTTTCATATCAAGAGAGGAGAGGTCAATTTCTTTGTTTTTCTTTTTGAAAAGCATTTGCCCGATTCCTTTCGTTTTTGTAAATAACTATTGTCTATTATTTGCCATTTATACCAATTTGTGATAGATAGCAAATAATAAACAACAGTTTGCCTTGACTATGGGTGATAGTCAAGGCAAGCCGGTTGAATGATCGATTTTATGCAGGAATTAAACTTCCATGATCTCCGCGTTCTTCTTGGAAGTAACAGCGTCGATTTCCTTAACGTACTTATCTGTGAGGTCCTGAATAAGCTTTTCGGAAGCCTTGAGCTCGTCCTCTGTCATTTCGCCGTTCTTCTTCATAGCCTTAGCTGCATCAACTGCATCGCGGCGGATGTTACGAACGTGAACCTTAGCGTCCTCGCCCATCTTAGCTGTCTGCTTTGTGAGCTCGCGACGGCGTTCCTCTGTGGGCTGGGGGAATGTGAGGCGGATAACCTTACCGTCGGACATGGGTGTGATGCCGAGGTCGGAAGCAAGGAGCTCCTTCTCGATTGTCTTAACAGTTGTCATATCCCAGGGAGTGATAGTAACTGTGCGTGCATCAGCAACCTTAACCTCAGCCATCTGGTTGATAGCTGTGGGTGTGCCGTAGTATTCAACCATAATTCCGTTAAGAACAGCGGGGTTAGCTCTGCCTGCGCGGATAGTATCCAGCTGATCCTGATAAACGGAAATGGACTTTTTCATTTTTTCTTCAAAGGGTTTGCAATCGATTTTCATATTAAAATTCTCCTGAAAGATTAATTATTTACAATTTACTTTTGTGCCGATCTTTTCTCCGCGGATAACGCGACCGATGTTTTCAGCCTTGTCAAGACCGAAAGCATAAAGGGGAAGATTGTTATCCATAGCAAGACTTGCTGCGGTGATATCGATAGCGCCGAGCTTGTTTTCAAGGATGTACTCGTATGTAGTTTCCTCAAGGCGAACTGCATTGGGGTCTTTTCTGGGGTCTGCTGTATAGATAGCATCGATGTTCTTTGCCATCATGATAACGTCCGCTTCGATTTCAGCTGCGCGAAGAACAGCAGTTGTATCTGTTGAGAAGAATGGGCTGCCTGTGCCGCCGCCGAAGATAACAACCTTGCCTGCTTCAAGTGCGCGGATAGCATCGCGCTTTGTGAAGTGCTTGCCGAAAGCGTTCATTTCAGCCGCTGTCATAACAACAGCCTCGCAGCCTTCAGCCGCAAAAGCGTCCTGAATAGCAAGAGCGTTGATGACTGTTGCAAGCATACCCATCTGGTCTGCGCGAACTCTGTCCATATCAACAAATCCCTGTCTGCCTCTCCAGATGTTGCCTGCGCCGACAACGATAGCGATCTGTGCGCCTTCTTCAACTGCGCCGCGAACGATCTTGCCGATCTCACGGATGTAGTCGTAGTTAATAATTCCGTCTTCTCCTGCAAGCGCTTCACCGGAGAGCTTGAGAAGAACTCTTTTGTAAGAAATGCTCATGTCGTATAACCGCCTTATATAGATAGTACGGTATATAACTCTTTAAGCAGAGTATACCTAATATATTTTACTCTAAAATAACTAATTTGTAAAGAGTTTTTATCAAGTACAGTCAATTTTTTGGAAAAGTCAAAAAAATATTGCAATTGATATTTTGATGTGGTATAATGCTACGGTAAACAAGCCTCGGGGTAAGGTCATACAAGCCGGGAGAGTAGCGGGCTCCTGAACCCGAAATCCGCTATATGCGGGGGTTATGTCCTGATTTGAGGTGTAGTGGAGAGAAGGTCTGTATTGATTTTCCTGTGTTGAAAGGCGGGTTTCAGCGCAATTGGCGGCTGTGAACCATGTCAGGTGGGGAACCAAGCAGCATTAAGCAGTTTAGCTGATGTGCCGCTGAGGTGCCTGTCTGAGCAGGAAAATTCAATGTCGCTCTTGAAGCTATGCCGATTTTCAGGCGTATGGCCTTTCCCGGAGGCTTGTTTTCTTCTCCGGAAGAAAACAATTAAGAGTGAATAGCGAAGGAGTTGATTTGAACAGTGCTTTTTAACTTTTCGCTATTGCTTATTACTTTTGCTCGCGACTGAAAGGAGTGAGACACTTGCATCAGGCTTTATACAGAAAATATCGCCCTCAGGTTTTTGAGGACGTGTGCGGGCAGTCGCATATAACAGACGTGCTGCGCTTTCAGGCGGCAAACGAAAGAGTTTCCCATGCCTATCTTTTCTGCGGCTCCAGAGGAACAGGTAAAACCACCTGCGCAAAAATTCTTGCAAAGGCGGTAAACTGCGAAAATCCTCAGAACGGCAGTCCTTGCTGTCAGTGCTCATCCTGCCGTGATATAGATACGGGAATTGCAACCGACGTTATTGAAATGGACGCGGCTTCAAACAACGGCGTTGGCGATATCCGCCGCCTTTGCGAAGAGGTTGTGTACACACCCTCGATGCTCAAAAAGAAGGTTTATATCATCGACGAGGTTCATATGCTTTCAACGGAAGCCTTCAATGCGCTTCTTAAGACGATCGAGGAGCCTCCTGCTCATATAGTTTTCGTGCTTGCGACAACGGAGCTTCATAAGATTCCGGCAACCATCGTTTCAAGATGTCAGAGATTCGATTTCAGAAGAATCGATATGAACGTTATAGCAGGCCGTCTTCAGTATATTGCAGAAAAAGAGAGCCTCAGCGTTTCTCTTGAAGCGGCTCAGCTTATAGCCCGTCAGGCTCAGGGCGGTATGCGAGATGCAATCGGCTTGTTTGAGCTTTGCGGCGTAGGCGGAGCCGACGTAACTGCGGAGAGGGTAAAGAGCGTTCTTGGTCTCAGCGGCTACGAGGCTGTTGCAAACGTTATGAGCGCAGTCAGAAACAATAAAATGAACGAGCTTTTTGAAACTGTTGCAGGGATAACCGCATCCTCAAAGGATATTGCAGTTTTCTGGCAGGAGCTTATTTCGTTCGTTCGAGATATGCTTGTTTCGAAGTATTCAGATGATGCGGCAGCTTATCTTGATCTGACCGCAGCAGAAAATGATATGCTCAGCGGAGTTGCATCAAAATTCACTCTTGCAGAGCTTATATATTATTGCAAGATTCTTGACGAGGGCAGCGCATCAATGGCAAGAACACCGCAAAATAAGAGATTGACGGCGGAAATGTGCCTTCTTCGTATGTGCAGACCTGAGCTTGAGCAATCTTCAGAGGCGCTTTCTGCAAGAATAGCAAAGCTTGAAGATAAAATAGCCCTTCTTTCTCTTGGCGAGATGCCTGCTTCTCCTGCACCCAAGGCTGAAAATCCGAAGCCTGAGGTGGTTCGGGAAATTGTAGCGGAAGCTCCTAAGGCTGAAGTTGAAACTGAAGGCGCTTGGGATATGGTCAGAGATACAAGCGAGGCGGTGAACCGACTTGAGAGCATCAATCCCGGAATAGCGCAGTTTGTGCGAGAGGCGGCAGTTGAGGTTTCGCCCGATGGTAAGAGACTTCGAGTTTACACAGTGGGCTTCGGCTCAGTTATTCTTGATTCTGCTGAAGCTAAAAAGCAGATTTCAGAGGCATTTGCTATTTCAAAAATAACTGATGGAATGGCAGAGGTTATTGTAGCTAAAAAGGAAAAAGCCAAGGCATCGGCATCAGTTTCTGACGAGCTTGGCAGTTTATTATAATATAAAATAAAAGGAGTAAAATATTATGAAGGCAAGACTTCCTCAGGGACGCGGCGGCGGACCCACAAACATGCAGGGAATTATGAAGCAGGCCCAGAAGATGCAGGAGGATATGGCAACTCTTCAGGAAGAGCTTGACGCAAGAGTTTACGATATAAGCGCAGGCGGCGGCGCCGTTAAGGTTAAGATCAACGGCAAGATGGAGATCCAGAACATCGAGATCGATCCCGACGTTGTTGATCCCGACGACGTTGAAACTCTTCAGGATATTCTTGTTGCAGGCGTAAACGAAGCAATCAAAACTGTAAACGAAACAAACAGCGAGGAAATGGGCAAGATCACAGGCAGTCTTAATATGGGCGGACTTGGTATGCCCGGATTGTTCTGATATGGCAGATTATCCCGAGGTGCTTGAAAGGCTCTGCGACAAATTCAGAAGCCTTGAGGGAATCGGCAAAAAAACGGCAATGAGATTGGCGCTTTCCGTTGTTGATATGGATCGTGCCTCTGTTGAAGAATTTGCAGATGCTTTGGTTTCTGTAAAAAACGAGCTTCAATTCTGTTCCTGCTGTCAGAATATTTCAAGCGGCGAGATTTGCGATATTTGCGCATCGGACAGCCGCGACCGCAGCGTCATCTGCGTTGTGGAGGACTATCGCGCAGCTATGGCTGTTGAGAAGGTGAGAGAATTCAAAGGGCTTTATCACGTTCTTCACGGAGTTATTTCTCCTATGAAGGGCATCGGACCTGATAAGCTTAAAATAAAGGAGCTTCTCTCCCGTCTTGACGGAAGCGTAACAGAGGTTATTCTTGCAACCAATCCCACACCGGAGGGGGAAACAACGGCGATGTATCTTGCGCGTCTTCTTTCTCCTCTTGGAATCAAAACAAGCCGAATAGCTAACGGTATGCCCGTTGGCGGAGACCTTGATTATGCTGACGAGCTCACTCTTCGTCGTGCTCTTGAGGGCAGATATAATATGAAATGATGAAAAATCCGTTGTATTCTTTGTGCAACGGATTTTTTTGTTGACATCATGACTTTAATGTGATAAAATATATGGTAGTTTTTTTGAAACATTGGAGGACCATAAAAATGGCAAAGATTCAGATGAAGACTCCCCTCGTTGAGATGGATGGAGACGAAATGACCAGAATCATCTGGCAGATGATTAAAGATATACTTATCAACCCCTACGTAGACCTTAAGAGCGAATACTACGATCTTGGTCTGCCTTACAGAAACGAAACTGACGACCAGGTTACAATCGATGCAGCTGAGGCTACAAAGAAATACGGCGTTGCAGTTAAGTGCGCAACTATCACACCTAATGCGGCACGTATGCCTGAATACAACCTTAAGGAAATGTGGAAGAGCCCCAACGGAACAATCCGTGCAATCCTTGACGGAACAGTTTTCCGCGCTCCCATCATCGTAAAGGGCATCACTCCCTATATCCCCACTTGGACAAAGCCCATTACAATCGCTCGTCATGCATACGGCGACGTTTATAAGAACACAGAAATGCAGGTTCCTGCAAATTCAAAGTGCGAAATCGTTTGCACAGATGCTGAGGGCAACGAAACAAGACAGACAATTCATAATTTTGACGGTGCAGGCGTTATTCAGGGTATGCACAACACAGACAAGTCCATTTCCAGCTTTGCTCGCAGCTGCTTCAATTATGCGCTTGATACAAAGCAGGACATCTGGTTTGCAACAAAGGATACTATCTCCAAGAAGTACGACCATCGCTTCAAGGATATCTTTGCTGAAATCTACGAGGCAGAATATAAGGAAAAGTTTGAAGCTGCAGGCATTGAATATTTCTATACTCTTATTGACGATGCAGTTGCTCGTGTTGTAAGAAGTGAAGGCGGTTATATCTGGGCTTGTAAGAACTACGACGGCGACGTTATGAGCGATATGGTTGCAACAGCTTACGGAAGCCTTGCAATGATGACAAGCGTTCTCGTTTCTCCTGACGGAGTTTATGAATACGAGGCTGCTCACGGAACAGTTCAGCGCCACTACTATAAGCATCTCAAGGGCGAGAAAACATCCACAAACAGCGTTGCAACTCTGTTTGCTTGGACAGGCGCTCTCAGAAAGCGCGGCGAGCTTGATGAAACTCCCGAGCTTTGCGACTTTGCTGACAGACTTGAGGCTGCAACAATCAGAACAATCGAGGAAGGCGTTATGACAGGCGACCTTTATCTCCTTTCCAACCTTGAAAACAAGAAGAAGGTTGACACAGAGGAATTCCTCCACGAGATCGCAGCAAGACTTTAATAATGAACTTTTTTAAGGGGGTGCTTTTGGTAAAAGCACCCCCTTTGACCCCCGAAACCATATTACTATCAATTATAGTTTAGTAAAACCTTCCCGCTTGCGACTGAAGTCGCAGGGAAAAAGGATGAAGAAGCGCAGACGGATGATTGTCATCCTTCTGCGCTTTTTCATCCTTTTTCTTTTCCAATTAACTTTTGGCAAGTTAATTGGGCGGGAAGGTGCGTTTTTAGCTTCACAAGCTTTCAGCAGCGGCGCTAGGTTCTCTGAGGGGGCGTGGGGGAGGGCTCTGCGAAAGAGAGCTCCCCCGCAATTATTTTCACTTCATTCCGTAAACTGCCGCACCGCCAAGCAGGTTTTCGATTCTGAGAAGTCGGTTATATTTAGCCGTTCGCTCAGCCCGGCAAGGAGCTCCGAATTTAACGAAGCCTGCGTTCATTGCAACGGCAAGATCGGCAATAGCTGTATCCTCAGTTTCACCGGAGCGGTGAGAAACAATTGCCTTATATCCGTTTGCGGCAGCAAGATTAATAACGTTCATAGTTTCTGTCAGTGTGCCGATCTGATTGGGCTTTATGAGAATAGTGTTTGCGATTTTTTTGGAAATACCATAGCTAAGCCTTTTTATATTGGTAACGAAAAGATCGTCGCCCACAAGCATTATCCGATCTCCAAGCCGCTCGGTTATGATCGCCCATCCTTCAAAATCATCCTCCGCCAAAGGATCTTCAATAGATATAATAGGATATTTTGAAGCGAGGAATTCCCATCGGTCAACAAGCTCTGATGCGGTCATTTCCTCGCCGCTTTTGGGGAGAGTATATTTTCCGCTGTCAAACCATTCCGTTGCTGCAACGTCCAAGGCGATTTTAACCTGATCTGTGTCGTATCCCGCGTTTATGATGGCGCCAACTATATAATCAAGTATTTCAAGCTCGCTGTCGCAGTCCGGAGCAAAGCCGCCCTCGTCGCCGACGGCGGTGCTTTTGCCATCGTTTTTCAACATTCTGCCGAGAGTGTGATAAATTTCGCTTCCTGCGCGCAGAGCTTCGGCGAAAGAGCTGAAGCCAAGGGGCATTATCATAAATTCCTGAATATCCGCGTTGTTTGAAGCGTGAGCTCCGCCGTTCAGAATGTTCATCATAGGAACAGGCAGACGGTGAGCATTAATTCCGCCCAGATATTTATATAATGGTTGATTTGCGGACAACGCCCCAACTCTTGCTGCGGCAAGAGAAACGGCAAGAGTTGCATTGGCGCCAAGCTTTGATTTGTTTTCGGTTCCGTCAAGCGCAATAAGCCGTGCATCTATACAGACTTGATTAAGAATTGTTCCTTCAAGCTTTGGAGCAATAACAGAGTTTATTTTGTCAACAGCGGAAAGAACACCGCGCCCAAGATATCTGGAGCTGTCGCCGTCGCGAAGCTCTTTAGCCTCGTGGCTTCCCGTGGAAGCGCCGGAGGGAACGGAAGCGTATGCTCCGTTTCCGTCGTCTGAGGTTATGGTTGAACAAACGGTTGGCCAGCCGCGCGAATCGAGAATTTCTTCAGCTGTAATGCTTTTTATTTTAGGTTGAGTGGACATAAATTGCATCTCCTTTCGTTTTGGTTATTTTTGACGGAATTTTTGACAATTATTCTATTACGGAAAAATGTAAATTTTCTATGAACAGATAATTTTGCCTATTGCAATACCAAATAAAATATGGTAGAATGACCGATGCATGCGAAATGCATGACATTAATAAAACACACATACGAAAAATGTGGGACGCCGGTGCCCGAAAAGGCTGCGAATCCCGAAAACGTATGGTGGAAAAACCGAAGGAGGACATTAAAATGTCTGTTGTTTCTATTAAGCAGCTCCTTGAAGCTGGTGTACATTTCGGACACCACACAAGACGCTGGAACCCTAAGATGGCTGAATACATCTTCACAGAGCGTAACGGCCTCTACATCATCGACCTTCAGAAGACAATCAAGAAGTTCGAAGAAGCTTACATGTTCATTCGCGAGATCTCCGAGCAGGGCGGCAACGTTCTCTTTGTTGGTACAAAGAAGCAGGCTTCCGATGCAATCCGCGAAGAAGCAGAGCGCTGCGGTCAGTACTACGTAAACGTACGTTGGCTCGGCGGTATGCTCACAAACTACAAGACAATCAAGACAAGCATCGCAAGACTTAACAGCCTTGAGAAGATGCAGGCTGACGGCACATTCGATATGCTTCCCAAGAAGGAAGTTGCTGCTCTCCAGAAGGAAATGATGACACTCGAGCGTAACCTCGGTGGTATCAAGAACATGGGTGGCCTTCCCGACTGTATCTTTATCGTAGATACACGCAAGGAGCACAACGCAGTTCTCGAAGCTAAGAGACTCGGTATCCCCGTAGTTGCAATCGTTGACACAAACTGCGATCCCGACGACGCAGACTATGTAATTCCCGGTAACGATGACGCTATCCGCGCTATCCGTCTTATCGCATCCGTTCTTGCTGACGCAGTTATCGAAGGCAGACAGGGCGAGCAGATGACAGAAGATGCAGGCGAAGCTGTTGAGGCTGCTGCAGAAGCTGACGCTGAGTAATTATATTAAATAAATCAACGAAAAATTAGGAGGATATAAAAATGGCAGCTATTACAGCTAAGATGGTATCCGACCTTCGCGCTAAGACAGGCGTAGGTATGATGGATTGCAAGAAGGCTCTCAATGAGGCAAACGGCGACTTCGATGAGGCAGTAAAGATCCTTCGTGAGAAGGGCCTTTCCGTAGCAGCAAAGAAGGCTGGCAGAGTTGCAGCTGAGGGCGTAGTAGATATCATGGTTGAAGGCAACACAGCAGTTATGATCGAGGTTAACTCCGAGACAGACTTCGTTGCTAAGAACGAAACATTCAAGGACTTTGTTCGCGGTCTCGAGAAGACACTTCTCGCAACAAGACCTGCAACAGTTGAAGCTTTCCTCGCTGAGAAGTTCGATGACAACTTCACAGTTGAAGCTAAGCTCAAGGACATGATCTTCACAATCGGTGAG
>JAZORY010000046.1:0-34221 GCA_045656825.1 Candidatus Avispirillum sp. | reverse complement strand
GAGTTATACTTATAACGGAGACGGGCTCAGAATCGGAAAGTCCGGTTCAAGAAATACGCAGTATATCATCGTTGATGGAACTTATCTCGGAGAGAGAACTACTATCGGAAATACAACGTATCTTATAACTTATATTTACGGCGTGGATGGTAGTGTTGTTGGTCTTGACGTCAACGGTACAGCATACTATTTTGTAAAGAATCTTCAGGGCGACGTAACTGCTATCATTGATGCAAACGGCAACGTCAAAGCTAAATATTCTTATGATGCTTATGGTCGCATTATGAGCGTGACTAATGCCAACGGTACTGCAATAACAGCCGACACACACATCGCACACCTTAATCCCTTCCGTTATCGCGGATATATGTACGATGAGGAGACGGGATTCTACTACCTCAGATCAAGATACTATGATCCTGAAGTTTGTAGATTCTTGAATGCGGATGGCATGGTTTCTACCGGTACTGGATTGAATGGTTACAATATGTTCGCATATTGTAATGGTAATCCTATAAATTTCTATGATCCTAACGGTAAAGATAGGGAGAGTTTGTTAATGCAAGCTAAATATATTGAACAAAGCATTGTTAATGGTGAAGGTAATTACACCTCAAAAGACCTATTCAAAAAGATATTAGAAGCGGAGAATTGGACTTTTAGTGATAACTTTAGAGTTGACGATAATTCATTTGCACTACATGATAGTGACCGGTGTGGTGATAGTGGTCCATGGCGTGACCAAGCTATAGCTGTAAGTTTTAACTCTTTCAATATTGATGTAGCCGAAAAACCATATATTGGTGGTTCGATAGAATTAGACTTAGGAACTGCCGGATGGGAATGGGATCATGCAGATTTATCTTTGTTCGATATCGGTCATGCGGAAGCAGCTTTAATGGCTGATATAACGGGATTTGAGTTTAGAGCATTAGCTAGTATATGGAGTCCGTCTTTCTCTATAGTTTTTTTTGGTGTAGAGATAGGAATTGGGGCTGAGGTTGGAGCAGTCGGAGGAACATATAGTTTTAGCGCAAAGCATTGGGAGTGTTCTGCCGCTTTGGGCTTTGGAGCTTCAATCAGCATAGATTGGTGATAAAGTATTTAGTATACGAAAAGAGGATTTGAGTTGTGGATTTGATTATTAAAATGGGATTGTTTTTGATGTTGATTATAGTTCTGTTATCGACATCTTTAATCAAAGGTAAAATAGAAAGGACTCGGTATTATAAAAACCATTCCATATGTCCAAAATGTGGAAATAAAATGATTTTAACGGTTTCATCTAAAGAGTTGGATCCTCGTTATAATTCATTGGCGGGTAAATACTCTACTCAAATAACGGAGTATTATCATGTTTTGCTGTGTGAAAGATGTTACTATGTTATAGACATTCATGAACATATAAAAAAAGAGAATATGGAGAAGCGAATAAAAGCGAAAGAACACAAAAAGACAGGGGACAACTAAGAAAATCCTATCTATTTTGGGCAGGAGTGTGATTTTACAAATGGAGTAATGTACTTTACTAGTTTCAAAAATCCTAGTGATTGGCCTTTTTACGATGATTATGAGCTGGTATTTATTCCGGATACGGAAGGTTTTTGGTGGTATAGATGAAAACGAATAAAACAGTAATAATATGTTTATTCATTTGTGTCGCAATAGCTTTAACATTTTGCTTGTGTTGTTTATTTGGGAACGATAACTTGATAAAATCGAATAACAAACCTGAAGAGAATTTTTTTAAGGTGGATTATATTAACGAACAGTATTATTACGATATCTATGATATTAACGGAAATGTTATTTATACCGGGAGTAATTACAAAGAACCTGAAATTATTCTACACAAGGATAACTCCGTATCTTTGATTATACAGGTTGGTACAGGTCCCAGTACTAGAATAGGATTATTTTTTGATATAGAGAATTCTTTTTGTTCTAAAGAAATAATGTATGTACTCGATTATTCTAATGGATGGGTTGTCTATGGCGATGGTGAAAGTAATATCATTATTGAATCTGTATTTAATGATAGTTACTATGAAATAATTCATTACTCGCAGTTAGAAAATCCGGCATCAGATATACCAGATTTGATTATGGATGCCAATCTTTCCATAGAGGAAAAAATCGTTATAGTGACATATGTTTCAGCAGATCACAAATTAGTAACACAGCGGTTTGCTATAGACTAAAAAAACACAGGGGACTGTTAGCGTGAAAACCGGACGGTGCAAAAGCTAAAAAAGGTATAGAAAAAGAACCTTGACAAAGGTCAAGAAACACGGATAAAGGACAATGCTGAGAAGTCAGTAATTGACTTCTCAGCTAAATCCGTGCAACATGAACACAGGGGACGGTTCTATGTGTTCGAAAAGTAACGATTGAGTAACGAGTGGGGAAGGTGGGTTATCCGCCTTCCCCGACTAAAAGTGGTATAATGGTATTGCTAAATATGTGAAGACAGGGGACGGTTCTATGTCTTCCGACAGCGACAGCTAAAAAAGTTAAGGGAAGGCAGACAATCCGCCTTCCCTAGACAACTCCAACGGCATAACAACCACAATAATAAAAACCTTCCGTGATATGCTGGGAGTATTGCATACCTTCACCTACGACGCAAATGGAAATATCATCTTTGAGAAGATAGGCGAGGGGGACAACGTTGAGTATAAGTCCTATTTGTACGATAGCGAGAATAGACTTGTCAGATACAACGATAGCGCTCTAAACACAACTATCGTTTATACCTACGATGCAAGAGGTAATATTCTTAAGTATACGGAATATAACTATTCTGCGTATACCAATGATTTGCCTTCTCCTCGTGCAACAAAGACCTACGGTTACGGTAACACCACATGGAAGGACCTAGCTACAACAATCCACGGCAAGGCAATTTCCTATGATGCAATCGGCAATCCTCTCAATTGGAAGGGAGGAGCAAGTCTCACTTGGGAAAACGGCAGACAGCTTAAGAGTGTTATCAATGGCAGTAAAACTGTAGATTAGGGAAGACATAGAACCGTCCCCTGTCCTTAGATAAAGGCATTTCAGCAAAGGTGCAATAGAAAAAATTTGATCAGAGCGCAAGGGGTATGCATACGTGCTCTTGATTCTAAAGAACAAAGAAAAGGAGGCAGATGCCTCCTTTTTTAATGCTTGCGATTGCCCCTTGCCTCTTTGTCGAAGGAGGGGTTCCAGCCGTAGAAATTTTGGCTGTCGCTCTTATCCTGCGCGATGCGCATGGCTTCGCCGAAGCGCTGATAATGCACAAGCTCTCGCTCTCTCAGGAATTTGATTGGATCGCATACGTCGGGATCGTCGATCAGGCGGAGCAGGTTGTCATAGGTAACTCTTGCTTTTTGCTCCGCTGCCAGATCCTCGTGAAGATCGGCAAAAACGTCTCCCTTAACCCCGATATATGAGGTTGTGAAGGGAACACCTGATGCGGCGATGGGGTAGATGCCCGTTGTGTGATCAACAAAATAGGTGTCAAAGCCTGATGCCTTGATCTCTTCAACTGACAGATTCTGCGTCAGCTGATATAGTATGGCGGAGATCATTTCCACGTGGGCAAGCTCTTCTGTACCAACGTCGGTCAGTATGCCTGAAATTTCGCGATAGGGCATTGAAAAGCGCTGGCTCAGATATCTGGTTGCGGCGCCAAGCTCGCCGTCAGGTCCGCCAAGCTGGCTGATTATAACCTTTGCGATGGCAGGATTGGGATTTTTTATCTTAACAGGGTATTGAAGCTTTCTCTCGTATATCCACATAACACTTTATTCCTTTCCCGTTATTTAGCGTTGCAGCTTGCATCGTATTCCCAGGGCCATGGGGTCTGAACCCAGCTCCAGCACTCAGGAGACGAGCCGCCGAATATGGTCAGGGGGCCGTAGTTGTCTTCATATTCAGCCTTGGCTTCATTAAGGAGCGCGTTATACTTTTCGTAGTATTCAAGGGCGCAGCGGCTATGAGGATGGGTGTCAAGATAGAGCGCTGCTTCGAGAACTGCAAAGCTATACGTGCTGATGCTGTTCATCAGATGCTTCTTATCGTTTGTCATTTCGGCAATCCTTTCTGCAGTTGGTGGGATACCATTCAAGGTCAAGCTCTCGGAAGATAGTTCCGCGGTGGAGCGCTGAGGCGGGGTCGTAAAGCTCCTGCCATTTTTGCATGGGAACGTATGCCATTACCACGGGATAGGAATCAACACAGCCTTCCTGAATTGGATAGGTGGTGCAGGCGGGGGTGTGCGTTGCGCTTCTCATATTAAGAGCTGTGTTCTCTGTGATTGGGCAGGAAACGGAAGTCTCTGGCGGCGTATTGCTGCAGCCGCAGGTGGTGCTTTGCTGCTCTTTTTCAGCTCTGGAGCAGGAGCAGCCTGCGCCTCGGTTGTAGTTGTTTAAGATCCTATGGCGCGAGGATCTGAATTGATCGTTATAATTCATATTTATATCAGCCTTTCGGTTTGGTCAGATGGCGGGGGATTTGTCCCCCTATCACAGTATATGCCGAGCGGGGAATTGGTGCTTGAAAAAAATAGTGTGGTGTGGTATTATATAGACTAAGTAAATGATAAACCCGTTTGGCGTTTTTATCGACCTTTTATAAAAAAGGTCGCGGGTTGTTAGGGCGGCGCCCTGACAGAATAATGCTTAGGAGAATTTTATGAAAAAGGTTGATATATATACAGACGGCTCGTGCAAATGCAACCCCGGTCCGGGAGGGTGGGGAGCGGTTCTTGTTTACGGCGGTGTTGAAAAGGAAATATGCGGTGGTGCGCCCGACACCACAAACAATAGAATGGAGCTGACGGCAACCATAGAGGCACTCTCACTTCTCAAGGAGCCTTGCGAGGTTACGCTCACGTCCGACTCAAAATACGTGGTTGACGGAATCACAAAGGGCTGGGCAAAGGGCTGGAAGGCAAGAGGCTGGAAAAAGGCGGACAAGAGCCCTGCGCTCAATCCTGAGCTTTGGGATAAGCTGTTGACCCTTTGCGAAACACATAAGGTTGAATTCGTATGGGTAAAGGGACACGCAGGGCATCCTTATAACGAGCGCTGTGATACTTTGGCTCAGACCGAAGCGGAAAAATACAGATAGTAATTGATATTCAAAAGGGCGACCATTGGTCGCCCTTTGTGTATGGTTGTTTAACAGATAGACGAAAGGCTTCGTCAAATCGGTAGGGGACGGCGGTCCCTACGGGCATCTGATCCGATAACGATAATTTATAACCCCTAGCCTTCTCCTGCGGGAGAAGGGGGACCATCGCAATGGTGGATGAGGAGTTACTTAATATGACGCTTTTTACACCTCATCCGACTTCGCTTGCGCTCAGCCACCTTCTCCCACTGGAGAAGGCTTATTATACCGCTAAACGATAATTTATAACCCCTAGCTTTCTCCCCGGGGGGTGCTAAAACAAAAACAAGAAAACCCGAAAAGCCTTTGATTACAGGCGTTTCGGGTTTTATGCATATGTAAAATATTCACAAACAGCCAGCACTCGTTATGCGGCTGTAAAATTACAATCTGGAGGCTCTTTCCTCAACGCCAACGATGGTAATCTCGCCCTTTCCGTTTGTTATTTCGCTGACAACAGGTGCAATTTCGCCCTCTCTGGAGGATTCGATTGCGATGCTGACGGTAACGTCGCCGCCAAAATCCGTGTCGTCTATAATTGCGCCCATTTTCGGAAGCTTATCTGCAAGGCGCTGATAGTCGGAATAGTTCACCACAAGCTTGAAGATGGTGTAATTCTCCATATAAGCAAAGCCCGCGGCATCAAGCGCAGCCTTTGCGGCGGCAGAATAGGCGCGAACAAGTCCGCCTGCGCCAAGAAGAGTTCCGCCGAAATATCTCGTTACAACAACGACCATATCCGTTGCGCCGGACATCTTCAGCACGTTCATAACGGGAATACCCGCCGTGCCCTGAGGCTCACCGTCGTCGGAATATCTGACGTGGATGCCATTGTCAAGATAATACGCCCAGACGTTATGAGTTGCATCGGAAAATTCCTTTTTCTTTTCAGCAACGATGGCCTTCGCCTCCTCCTCGCTTGAAACGGGGGCGGCGTAGCCTATAAAAATAGATTTCTTCTCCTCAAATTCAGCCTCGGCGGCAGAGAGGAGAGTTATTCTTTTTCCGTTTTCCGCCATGGCTTATCCCTCGATAATAAATTCGGCAAGCTGGCCCTGAAGCTTTTCATCGGCAACGAGCGTTGCATAAATGCCGTCTGTTGCATATTCAACCTCAACGTTTTCGCCCTTGGCATAAATGTTTGAGATGAGTCCTGCTTTCTGCTGGGGAAGCTTCACCTTGATCTGCTTTTTGCCACAGCTAAGGAGCTTTTCAAGGGAGGTAAGGAAATCTTCAAGTCCCTCTCCTGTTTTGGCAGAGATGAAAACAGCTTCGCCGTTGTAGTCGGCTGCAATTCTCTTAAGCTGATAGAGAGAATCGGTGTCAGATGCGGCGTCGCACTTGTTGAAGGCAAAAAGCGTGGGCTTGCCCTCGGCGCCAAGCTCGGAGAGAAGCTTTGTGCAAACCTCCAGCTGAACTGCGGCATATTCGTCGGACGCATCGGAAACGATTATAAGAACGTCGGCATAAACCGCTTCGTCAAGAGTGCTCTTGAATGCCTTGATAAGATGGTGGGGAAGGTTGTTGATAAAACCAACCGTGTCGGTGAGAAGAAGCTTTGTTCCTGCGGGCAATTCAAACTGTCTTGTTGTGGGGTCAAGGGTTGCAAAGAGCTTGTCCTCTGCGAGAATTCCCGCATCGGTCAGTCTGTTAAGAAGAGTTGATTTTCCTGCATTGGTATATCCGACGATAGCGCATTTGGGAATACCTGAGCGCTCTCGTGCCGCTCTCATGGTGAGGCGGTTCTTTTCAACCTTACGAAGCTCCTCCTCCAGCTGAGCAACTCTTGCCTTCAGGCGTCGGCGGTCAATTTCCAGCTTGGATTCGCCGGGGCCTCGTGTGCCGATACCACCGCCAAGTCTTGACATTGATTTGCCCTTACCCATAAGTCTGGGGGCAGTATATTTAAGCTGCGCAAGCTCAACCTGAAGTCGACCCTCGGCGCTCTGTGCACGGGATGCGAAGATATCAAGAATGAGCATACTTCGGTCAAGAACTGAAACGTCCTCCTCGATCGCCTCCTCTATCTCCCTTATCTGGGAGGGAGTCAGCTCAAAGTCGAAGATAACAAGGTTTGCTCCCGTGTTTTTGCAGATCTCGGAGATCTCCTCGATCTTACCGCTGCCCACGCCATACTTTGAGTCAGGTGCGTTTCGCATCTGAGTAACGATCGCGGCAACGCTTCCGCCCGCTGTGTCAAGAAGGCGGCGCAGCTCCTCAAGGGACATAAGGCAGGCTCCCTCGCCACCCTGAGGGTATATGGAAACGCAAACAGCCTTCTTTTCTTCCTCGGCCTGCGTTTCGTGGAGCTTTTCGCGCTCTTTTGTTTCGTTTTCGTTAATGTATTCTTCCATTATATGTTGAATTCCGTTTCGTTAAGCTACTTTAATTATTGATCGTTTAGCTACCCTGTATACGTGTGGAGAATGAAAAAACCGGATAAGGCGCAAGCCTTATCCGGTATCGGTCAGATGCTGATCTTATTTGCTTGCCTCAAGACGGCGCTTGAACTTGTCAACACGTCCACCGGCATCTACTAACTTCTGCTTTCCGGTGAAGAAGGGATGACACTTGGAGCAAATTTCAACACGAATCTCACCGTTAGCATCGCCCTTTGTGGAGCGTGTAACTACTGTTTCGCCGCAAGCGCAACGGATTGTTACTTCTTTGTAATCGGGATGAATTCCTGCTTTCATTTTATGAACACACCTTTCTTTGCATTTGTGTAGTTATTTTCACAGTACAGTGCATTGTACCATAAAGAAAACCAATAGTCAAGTGCTTTTTACAAAAAATATCCGTGATTATGCAGCTTCAGATTTTTGCGCCTATTTCATTTTTCAGCCTAGAGATGATTTTTTTCTCCAGACGTGATATATATGATTGAGAAATTCCGAGAAGATCAGCAACCTCCTTTTGAGTTTTCTCTCGTCCGCCCCGAAGACCGTAGCGCAGCTCTATGATCTCCTTTTCCCGTGGGCTAAGGCGAGCAACGGCGCCTCTCAGTATCTTTTCATCCTCGGCGCGCTCAAGGTCCTGACTGACGGAATCGGGATCGCTTCCCAGAATATCGGATAAAAGAAGCTCGTTTCCATCCCAGTCGGTGTTAAGGGGCTCGTCGATGGAGATAGTGTTCTGTCGGTTGGAGCTTTTTCTCAGGTACATTAAAATTTCGTTTTCAATGCATCGGGAAGCATAGGATGCAAGCTTAATATTCTTGTCGGCGCGGTAGGTGTTTATTGCCTTGATAAGACCGATAGTGCCGATGGAGATAAGATCCTCGATCCCCGTAGATCCCCCCTCGAATTTTCTGGCTATGTAGACCACAAGGCGCAGATTGTGCTCAATGAGCAATCTCCTTGCGTTTTTATCCTCCTCAAGGCTGAGGATTATTTCCGCCTCCTTTTCGGGAGAGAGAGGCGGCGGAAGAGTGTCAGGGCCGTTTATGTAAAAATCGTTTCCTTCGCCGCGCGAGAGGGCGTGGGCTATTTTCTTTAATATCTGCCAAACGGTTGGTTTGCATTTCATTTGATGTTTCCTTTCTTTTATGGAATGAGAATTGATGGGCAGGTGGCGGCAAAGCCGGCAAAATATGCTTTGTTCTGAGGGGATACGGCGATGAGGCAGTTGGCGTTGGCGGCTCTTTTGCCTGAGGATATAATCACCTGATCGGGATAAAATGCGCATAGCAGGGCTGAGCCGGAGGCTGTTTTTTGAGGGATGAGACGGATGCGAAGCTCGGCGGGTGGAATCTTTTCGGGAGAGCCGTCAAGCATAGCTGAAAGAGCTTCCCGTGTCAGCAGCGGAGCTAAAACCTCGTGAGATGCTATGATAACGGGGGCGGCGGAAAAGGGATCGCGAAGAAGATTTCCGCTGTCGCAAAGAGCCCCAAAGGAAGCCGTGCGCTTGTTGAGGCTAACTGTAACAAAAAGACTCTTGCAGCCTGCACGATGGCGAATTGCTCTTATGGTGAAGAACGTGAAGAGGGCTGAGGCAATTATTGTTGTGGGCAGTCGGCGAAGCGAAAAACCTGTGCTTCCCAGCGAAAGCAGAGCTGTCATGATCCCTCCGAGAAGGGCACTGCTGCACCAGAAGATCAGATATTGACGGATAAAGGGAATGGGCTTGCCAAAGCCGAAGGAAATGGCGCACATGGCAGCGCCAACTAAAACGGTCAGTATCAGATCGGGGAGCGGGCCAAGATTTGATATGACGGAAGTGATCGCATAAACGGAGCCCAGCGCGGCGGCAAGGCTTATTTTCAGAGGACTTTTTTGCTTAGCACCAAGGGATGCCGAGGCGGATAATGAAATAAAATCCATGGCGAAGTTTACAAGAAAAAGTACGTCGGCATATAAGATGGTTTCCATTTGGCTCCTTTCCCGCAGGCATTGCCTGCCAATGTAGAATATTGAAAGGTATACTGATAAGCGATGATTTTTAGCTGTACATCGTTGCCATGTTTTTGTCGACCTTTTATAAAAAAGGTCGCGGATCATTAGGGCAGAGCCTCCGCAAAATGCGTGATGTGATTTGGGCGGGCGAACACAGTTCGCCCCTACGGGTTAGGTGCAATTTTATCTGTCTCGTAAGGGCGTTCTTTGAACGCCCGTGTTTTAAGTGAAGAGTGAAGAGGTGCGATGCGCGCAAGGGGAGAAAACTTTTTCTAGTATTGTATAATAATCACGTTTCAAAAAACGTCGTAAAGCGGATGTGGAAATATCACAAAAAACGCCGATAGTGAGCAAAAACGGGGGATATGGCGGAAAATGAATGTGAACAAAGTGTAAATTAAATGAAGTTTGGCTGTCGAAAAAAGAAAAAAAGCAATTTTTAGCGTATATTATAGTATACATTTTTATATCGTCCGGAGGTAATGACACTTGACCGTTGCTGAGCTGTTTTGCGAGAGAGAAAAAAAGACCCTCTCTCCCTATGCTTTTTTGACCTCACAGACCAGAGGAAGAGACTATCCCCACGTTCCCTGCCAGAACAGAACGGAGTTTCAGCGAGACCGCGACAGGATCCTTCATTCCAAGGCATTCCGCAGACTTATGCATAAAACTCAGGTGTTTTTGTTCCCCGTTGACGAGCATTACAGAACGAGAATGACTCACACTCTTGAGGTTACTCAGATAGCAAGAATCATCGCGCGAGCGCTTATGCTCAATGAGGATCTTTGTGAGGCTGGCGCTCTTGGTCATGATATCGGACACACCCCCTTTGGCCACGCGGGCGAGCTTGTTATGCAGGAGAAGTTCGACCCCTCCTTCACCCACTATAAGCAGAGTGTTCGCATCGTTGAAAAGCTTGAAAATGACGGCCGCGGACTTAATCTCACGTGGGAGGTGCGCGATGCTATTCTCAACCATGCAGGCAGCTGTATGGCATCCACCCTCGAGGGCAGAATTATCAAGTATGCCGACAGAATCGCTTATATAAACCATGATATAGACGATGCTATCCGCGCAGGCATCCTTTCAATTGACGATATTCCGAAGGATATTATCTCCGTTGTGGGAAAAGGCCACGGAGAGCGAATCAACACTATGGTCTCAAGCGTTGTTGAGGGAAGCACGGGCAAAAAGGATATAAAAATGACGGCGGAGGTCGGAGAGGCTATGAACGAGCTTCGCGACTTTCTTTTCGAGGCGGTTTACAGAAACCCCGTTGCAAAGGGCGAGGAGGTCAAGGCTCGCAGTATGCTTGCTGAGCTTTACGACTATTATCTTCTCAATCCTCATGAAATGCCCGAGCTTTATTATAAAAACACAGAAACAGAATCTGTCGGCCGCTGCGTTTGCGACTATATCTCAGGCATGACCGACAGATATGCAATAGATATCTATAAAAAGCTGTTTATTCCAAGCGTCTGGCAGAAGACAAGCGAATAAAATCAGCCTCCTCCTTGGAGGATATGTGAAATACGACTGAAAGGAGCACGTATGATCCCTGCAAACGTAATAGAAGATCTTAAATACAGAAACAGAATAGAAGACGTTGTGGGAAGCTACGTAACCCTCAGTCGCTCAGGTGCAAACCTTAAAGGGCTTTGCCCCTTTCACAGCGAGAGAACTCCGTCATTTACGGTGTTTCCAAACGACGGTCATTATTATTGCTTCGGCTGTGGCGAGGGCGGAGACGCCATCACCTTCACAATGAAGCTGGAGAATCTTGACTATCGCGGCGCTCTTGATTTTCTTGCGAAGCGATGCGGAGTAACGCTTCCTGAGGACGACCGCTTCGTGCAAAAGGGCGTTACGAGACAGAGAGTTCTTGAAATGAATAAATGCGCGGCAAGATTTTTCCGCGATATGCTCTTTGATCCCGAGATAGGCGCTGCGGGCAGGGAATATCTTATGGGCAAGAGAGGTCTTTCCGCTTCCGTTGTGAAGCGCTTCGGCCTCGGATATGCGCCCAATTCCTTCAATGCTCTCCGCGATCATCTTCAGAAAAACGGATTCACAAGAGAGGAAATGGTTGAAGGCTATCTCTGTCAGGTCAGCCGTAAAAACGAAAAGAATATATACGATTGCTTCCGCAACAGAGTTATGTTCCCCATCATCGACGTAACGGGAAACGTTATTGCCTTCGGCGGACGAGTGCTGGACGATTCAAAGCCTAAGTATCTCAACTCTGCGGATACGCCTGCATTCCGAAAAAGCAGAAATCTTTTTGCTCTTAATTATGCCAGAAACTTTTGCGAGGAAAATCTTATTCTCTGCGAGGGATATATGGACGTTATTGCCCTCCATTCCGCAGGCTTCCAGAACGCAGTTGCAACGCTGGGCACAGCCATCACGCCTGATCAGGCAAGGCTGATGAAGAGATATTCCGATAAGGTTGTTATCTCCTACGATAGCGACGAGGCGGGAAGAAAGGCGGCATCAAAGGCGCTGAAGCTTCTCTCTGAAGCGGGAGTTGATTCAACGGTGCTGAATATGCAGGGAGCAAAGGACCCTGACGAATATATTTCAAAATTCGGAGCTGCCAGATTCAAGGATCTGCTGTCGGCAGGCCGCAGTGAGTTTGATTTCAAGATAGATAATATAAAAGAGCGATACGATATAAATATTCCCGAGCAGAAGGTTAAGGCGGCGAGTGCTCTCGTTTCAGAGATAGCATCCTATTATTCAGCCGTTGAAAGAGAGGTTTATATCGGACGAGCGGCAGATGCATTGTCTCTCCCGAGAGAGAGCATCAAGGCAGACGTGGGACGCGCTCTGAAGAAAAAGGAATATGCCGATAAAAAGGAAAAAAGGGAAGAGCTTGTGAGGACCTCCTCTGCCATCGGCGATAGGATCAATCCCGATAAGGCGAAGAGCCTCCGATGCGCTATTCTTGAGGAAAAGGTGCTGGGAATGATGCTTTGCCGCAGCGAATTTATAGAGCGCGGCAGAAATAAGCTCTCTCCGGATGATTTCTATACAAGCCTTAATAAGCGGATATATGAGTTTATCCTCAATGCCTCTGAAAACGGGGGATTTGAGCTGGGGCAGCTGTCCTCTGAATTCACAACGGACGAGGTTTCGAGAGTTGCCCAATATATGACGGATCGAATCCGCCTTAATATCAATACAGACTTTGCCTTTGACGAGGCGGCAGAACAGCTGAAAAATGAAACTGCGCGCCAGAAGGAAAAGGAAAGCGGGGGAGAGGATCTTGCATCCCTTATATCCCGCAAAAAGCAAGGAATAGTTAAAAATTAAGTTTACATATACTAAGGAGTTTTTTTTGAATGGAACAGGAAAAGAAAGTGCTTGACGTAAAGGAACTTATTGAAAAGGGTAAGCAGAAGGGATCCATTTCCTATGCCGAGATCATGGAGGTTACAGCCATGGCGGATTGCGACCCCGAGCAGATTGAGCGTCTTTACGGTCAGCTTGAAAGCAACGGAATCGATATTATCGACTACGACGATGCGGTAAGCGAAGAGGACACAAAGAACGAGCTTGACCAGATGGAAAGCGCGAAGGATATGGAAAAGATCCTTCAGCAGGAGGGCCTTGCAATTGACGACCCCGTAAGAATGTATCTCAAGGAGATCGGTAAGGTTCCGCTTCTTGATACAGAGGCAGAGCTTGAGATCGCAAAGAGAATGGCAGACGGCGACGAGGAAGCAAAGAGAATGCTTATTGAAGCAAACCTCCGTCTCGTTGTAAGCATCGCAAAGAGATACGTTGGTAAGGGTATGTTCTTCCTCGATCTCATTCAGGAGGGTAACCTGGGTCTTATGAAGGCTGTTGAAAAGTTCGACTTCACAAAGGGCTTCAAGTTCTCCACTTATGCAACCTGGTGGATCAGACAGGCTATCACAAGAGCTATCGCAGATCAGGCAAGAACAATCAGAATTCCCGTACACATGGTTGAGACCATCCATAAGGTTTCCCGCTATCAGCGTCAGCTTCTTCAGGAGCTTGGCCACGAGGCAACAGCTGAAGAGGTTGCTGAAAAGATCGGTATGTCTGCCGATAAGGTTCGTGAGATCATGAAGATCGCGCAGGACCCCGTTTCTCTTGAAACACCTATCGGTGAAGAGGAGGATAGCCACCTTGGCGACTTCATTCCCGACGACGATTCTCCCGCTCCTCAGGAGGCTGCATCCTTTGCAATGCTCAGAGAGCAGCTCAGCGAGGTTCTTCATACGCTCACTCCCAGAGAGGAGCACGTTCTCAAGCTTCGTTACGGCCTTGATGACGGCCGTCCCCGTACGCTTGAGGAGGTTGGTAAGGAGTTTAATATCACACGTGAGCGTATCCGTCAGATCGAGGCTAAGGCTCTTCGTAAGCTCCGCCATCCCAGCCGCTCCAAGCGCCTTAAGGACTTCCTTGATTGATAAAAATTTACAAAAGGAATTCCCGCCTGTTTGCCGCTGAAAAGGCGTTGCGATGGTTAAAAACCACAAAAGCCAAAAGCAATTAATGTGCGATTATCACAATGAATGTGAACAAGCGGTTAAAACAGATTTTGACCGAGCTTGCACTTGGGTCGGTTGTGTCAGAAAAGGCTAAATAAACCTTGACATATTATAATAATTAGTGTAAAATATATAAAGAATTATGCGCGGTTTTGCGCAACTAACGATCGAACAATTTTTGAGGAGGATCCGATAAAATGAAAAGAAGACTTATTAGCTTCCTGCTTTGCGTTGCTTTGCTCTTCACAGGTATTGCTTTCACAGGCTGTACAGATCTTGAAGAAAATGATGATCCTAAAGAAACAGGCGACGAAGCAAACGATGCTCTCACACGTTCCGGTATGACACTCACATTGTGGGTTCCTACACAGGAAGGAACAACAGACGAGGCTCTTGAGCTCGTTGAAGAGGCTATCAATAAAATCACACAGGCTCAGTACGATACAGCAATCAAGCTCTATGGTATTCCCACAGACGACTATGAAGAAGCTGTAAAGAAGCAGCTCGCCGACATCAAGATCCGCGTTGATGAAGCTGAGCAGAGAGCAATCGAAAGAAGAAAGGCTGAGCGCGAGGCAGCAAAGAGAGGCGAAACTCTTCCTCCCGAGGAGTATGAAGAGGACGAATCCATGAAGAACCCCTACGACCTCATCGTAAACAGCGGTGCAGGCTATCCTCACGTTGAGGAAAATCAGCTTGATATGTTCCTTATCAGAGGCTATGAGGATTATAGCTACTATGCAGGCGAGTTCCTCCTTGAGTCCCTCAATGAAGAGCTCAACGGTGCATCCAAGATCCTCAGATCCTATATCTATCCCAGCTTCTTTGATGCAGCTAAGATAGACGGAAATATCTACGGTGTTCCCAACAACCATGCTCTCGGTGAGTATACATATATGCTCGTAAATAAGGATCTTGCTGAAAAGTATGGCTATACACAGAAGCAGCTTCTCACTATCGGCAACTGCCAAAGCTTCATCGAAACAGTTGCAACAGATGAAGAGCTTGAAGGCGTAACACCCGTATGGGGAACAATCGCTCCTTCCTATATGCAGTATTGGTCCGGCCAGTCCTCCGACGAGTTCTCCGTTCTCGCTTCCAGAGTAACAGCTGATAAGACAATCGAGCAGGTTGAAATCGATAACGTATTCGATATCACAGACTTCGTTGACAGCGTATACTACCAGAAGCTTTACTCAGAGCTTGGATACGTTTCCACAGAGAAGAGCGTTGACGAGTTTGCAGTTGGTATCGTAAAGGCAACACCTGCTGAAATCGAAGAGCTTTACGGCGACGATTACTACGTAACAATTCAGGAAAGCCCCAAGGGAACTCTTGACGACTATTGCTCCGCAGTGTTCGCAATCAGCGCATACACAGAGAGCACGTCTCGTTCCATGGAAATCCTCACTCTCCTTAACACAAGCGAAGAGCTCAGAACAGTTCTTCAGTACGGTGTTGAAGGCGAGCATTGGAAGCAGGATGAGCTTAACGATAAGATCATCGTTTCCCTCAGCGAAGAATACAATATGGACCTTGCTGACACAGGTAACGTTTATATGACGTATCCTGATTACGGCACAGAGATCGATTGGTCCTCTGCTAAGACTCAGAACCTCGATTCCTACTATCCCGTAACATATTATATGACAGATTTCGTTCACGATGGCAACCAGGAGCTTGTTGCAGAATTTGATAAGTTCTGTAAGGAGATCGCTGACGAGATCGCAGATATGGATGCTGAAACATTCAAGACAAACGTTTCAAGACTTAGAAAGAAAGTAGAAGATAACGAATACTATCAGAAGCTTGCTTACGTTCCTTCCTCCTCCGACGCACAGAAGGGTAAGACAGAAGAGAATGGCTGGATCGCTGATAACTCCATCGTTAATCAGTGGACAGAAAGAGTTAAGTTCATTCTTGAAAACGGCTAATATCAAATGATTAAAAGCGGCGCCCAAAGCGCCGCTTTTTTGATTATATATAATAAGGAAGAATAAAAATGAAAAAATATAAAACGGAAATGCATTGTCATTCATATCCCGTAAGCCGCTGCGCAAGCCATCGCCATGAGGATCTGGTTGAGCAGTATATAGAATACGGATATACAACAGTGGTGCTGACGGAGCATCTGAATGAGTATACTTTTCTTGGTATGGACCATATGTCCCAGCTTGAAAAGATGGAATATTATCTCGATAGTTATAGAAATCTTAAGAAAGTTGCCGGGGACAGACTTAATATTCTCCTTGGCGCTGAAATGCATATGGCAGGTATGGGCGATAGCGACTTTCTCGTGTATGGCGCAGACGAAAAGTTTTTTCTGGATAATCCCGATATCTATCTTTACGACCATTGGAGAAACGGCGCCCATATAAGAAATAACGGACTCCTGCTTTGTCAGGCGCATCCCTTCCGATATGGTCAGGGCCTTTGCCCCGTGCAGTGCCTTGCGGGAATTGAGGTATATAACGGCCATCCGGGGCAGACAAGCCATAACCATATGGCAGAGCATTGGCACGAAACCTATCCCGAGCTTATTGCAGTTTCAGGAAGCGACCACCATGATGCATGCCAGTATCCCGATGCAGGAATTCTGACAGATGAGCCCATAACAAGCAACGAGCAGCTGCTTAACGTGCTCAGAAGCGGCAATTATGAGCTTATTCGTGATGAGAATACACGAAAAAAGTGCATCGAAGATATGAAAAATACACAATAGAGCAAACCTCGGCTTTGAGAAAACGAGAGAAAATAAGAGAAAACGAGAGAAAAAAAGAGCATTTGCATACCTATATTAAAAATTTGAAGAATTTTCGAAAAAAGTATTGACAAGTGTTGCTGCGTTTGATATAATACACAGGCTGAATAAAAAACTAATTAACTTATGCTAAATTTCGGAGGATAGTTCTATGTCAACATATATGGCAAAGAAGGAAACCGTTGAGCGCAAGTGGTACATCATCGACGCGGCTAACAAGCCCCTCGGTAGAACTGCAGCTGCAGCGGCTACAATACTTCGCGGCAAGCACAGACCTGAGTTCACACCTCACGTTGACTGCGGCGAATTCGTAATCATCATCAACGCATCCAAGGCTGTTCTTACAGGTAAGAAGCTCGAGCAGAAGTTCTACCGTAGACACAGCGGTTACATTGGCGGTCTTAAGGAAACATCCTACAAGACACTTATGGCAACAAAGCCTGAGCTCGCAATGCAGCTCGCAGTTAAGGGTATGCTTCCCCATAACACAATCGGCGATAAGTCCATCACACGCCTTAAGGTATATGCAAACGAAGCACACAAGAACGAGGCACAGAAGCCCGTTCCTTATGAGTTCTAAGAAAGGGGATAACAGATAATGTATACAAGTGCAAAGCCTTATTTCTATGGCACAGGTAGAAGAAAGAGCTCCACAGCTCGCGTACGTCTGTATCCCGGTACAGGTACAATCACAATCAACGGTCGTGATATCGATTCTTATTTCGGCCTTGAAACACTCAAGCTCATCATCAACCAGCCCTTCGCTGTAACAGATACAATGGGCAAGTTCGACATCGTAGCAAACGTTCGTGGCGGCGGCTTCTCCGGTCAGGCAGGCGCAATCCGTCATGGCGCAGCTCGTGCGCTCCTTCTCGCAGACGAGACATTCCGTCCCGCTCTCAAGAAGGCAGGCCTCCTCACAAGAGACCCCAGAATGAAGGAAAGAAAGAAGTACGGTCTCAAAGCAGCTCGTCGTGCTTCCCAGTTCTCCAAGAGATAATTTCAGCCTTCGGGCGATTATCAAAAAAGCACTCACATATGTGGGTGCTTTTCTTGTTTTTTCGGAATTTTATGGTAGAATATTGGTATGTTGTTGGGATTTGATTGGTGGATAAACGGTAATTTAGTGGTTAAATGAAATTCATATTGGTAGGGGACTGCGCCCTTGACGGGAACCCCTACGACGTCCCGTATTCAACGAAAACAAAACGTATGTTTATGTTAGACGCGGGCGAACACAGTTCGCCCCTACGGGTTAGGTGCAATTTTATCTGTCTCGTAGGGGCGTTCTTTGAACGCCCGCATAAACAGACTATGCATTTAGAACGGGATGTCGAGGGCGCCATCCCCTACCGATATTAAATCCACCAAACGATAATTTAATTTGAATTTTGGAAAGGGAGAATTGAAATGTCAAAAACAAAGATCCTCAGCGGAAATGCGCTGAAGATAATCGCGGCAATATCAATGCTGGTGGATCATATAGGATATCTGTTTTTCCCCAGCGTAAGAATATTAAGGATCCTCGGCCGCCTTGCATTCCCTATATTTGCATTTCTCATTGCCGAGGGATGTAGATATACAAGAAACCGTCTGAGATATTTTCTCACAATGTCGGGCTTTGCCACGGCGCTTCAGCTGTTTTATTATTTTTACAGCGGCTCAAAAAATATGACCGTTATAGTAACCTTTTCAATTGCGATCGCGCTGATATATGCCCTTTATGCAGTTAAATGTGTCCTTTTTGACAGCAGCGTTAGAGCGATTCATAAACCCTTGGCGGTTTGCCTGTTTCTTCTCGCAGTTGCCTCAGTGTATGCGCTTAACGTGAAATTTAAGATAGAATACGGCTTTAACGGATGTATGCTTCCCGTAGCTGCCTCGCTCTTCCATATGCCGAGGGATAAGAAGAGTGCTCCCTTTGATAAGATGGATAAGTTGCCGTTGCACGTTTTCACAATGGGCGCGTGGCTTCTTTATATGTCGCTCGTGCGAGGCTGGGTACAGCCCTGGTCTCTCTTGTCCTTGCCCGTCCTGCTTCTCTATTCGGGAAAGCGCGGTAAGGCTAATCTTAAATATTTCTTCTATTTGTTTTATCCCCTCCATCTTGCAGCTCTTGAGGGCATCAGATGGCTGCTGGATGCTTTGAAGTGATCATAACCCCTCTTGACAAAAATGCTTTTGTGTGATAAAATACTAGAAACCGATGAAAAAGAGTAGTAGTTTGCTTTTATAGCTTCAGAGAGTCGGCGGCAGGTGCGAGCCGATGCTTTATTGCAAATGAATGGACTTTTGAGGGCGGCCCGAATTTTAGTAGGCGCCGACGGGATTGCCCGTTACAGCATGCGCATATGATAGTATGCGGCAGAGTGGACTCAGTTCTATTTGGGTGGTACCGCGGAATTTGTAATTTCGTCCCAAGTATCCTTTTCGGATGCTTGGGATTTTTTGTTTTGTGAGGTCTATATGTTTATATTATCGGGACGATGGCGTGCTTAGGATGTCAATCAAACTAAATGTAATATAAAGAAACGGAGATATAAAGATGAATAAATATAAGGATTTTGATAATTATCTGAAGGAGTTTCCCTCAGCTGAAGGATATTTTGGAGAATACGGCGGAGCTTATCTCACGCCTGAGCTTATTCCCGCCTTTGAGGAGGCAGACAACGCATACGAGGCGATCTGCCATTCTGCTCAGTTTATAAACGAGCTTCGCAGAATACGCAAGGAGTTTCAGGGCAGACCCACGCCTGTTTATCATTGTGAGCGCCTGTCCAAGCTTTTCGGAAACTGCCAGATCTATCTGAAGCGAGAGGACCTTAACCACACGGGCGCCCATAAGCTTAATCACTGTATGGGTGAGGGTCTTCTTGCAAAATTTATGGGCAAAAAGAAGGTTATTGCAGAGACGGGCGCAGGTCAGCACGGCGTTGCCCTCGCAACTGCGGCGGCATATTTCGGACTTGAATGTGATATCTATATGGGCGAGGTTGATATTGCCAAGCAGCATCCCAACGTTATCAGAATGAAGATGCTTGGCGCAAACGTTATCCCCGTAACTCACGGACTTAAAACTCTTAAGGAAGCGGTCGATGCTGCCTTTGAAGCATACACAAAGGAATATCACGACGCTATCTATTGCATCGGTTCCTGCCTTGGTCCCCATCCCTTTCCCAAGATGGTGCGCGATTTTCAGTCTGTTATAGGAATCGAGGCAAGAGAGCAGTTCTTTGATATGACGGGAATTATGCCCGATGCTGTCTGCGCATGTGTTGGCGGCGGCTCAAACTCTCTCGGAATGTTCACACCCTTCCTTGCAGATCCTGTTGAGATATACGGCGTTGAGCCTCTGGGTCGCGGCGAGAAGGTTGGCGATCACGCTGCAACAATGAAGTTTGGCACAAAGGGACGTCTCCATGGTTTTGACAGCTACGTTCTTCAGGACGAAAACGGCGAGCCCCTGCCCGTGTATTCTATTGCCAGCGGTCTGGACTATCCCGGAGTTGGCCCCGAGCATGCATATCTCAGAGATCAGGGTAGAATACATTACGAGGCAGTAACGGATGAGGAGGCTATGGAAGCGTTCTTCCTGCTCAGCCGCTTTGAAGGAATCATCCCTGCAATCGAATCATCCCATGCGGTTGCATATGCGATCAAGTATGCAAAGGAGCATAAGTCAGGCTCAATTCTCGTATGCCTTTCCGGACGCGGCGATAAGGATATTGACTACGTTTACGAAAACTATGGCTGCGGCGAGCAGTTTGACCTTGATAAGTATATGAAGTGAGAAGAGAGATTATAGGGGCTCCGCCCCTATTACCCCGCGACCTTTTTTATAAAAGGTCGAAAAAAACGCAAAGGAAATATAAAAAGAATCCTGCAGGTGTCCTTGAGATGTCTGCAGGATTTTTGTTTTTAGAGCGTTCAATACGGTAGGGGACGGCGCCCACGACGGGTTATCCTGAAATTTGGCTATCTCGTAGGGGCGTTCTTTGAACGCCCGTTACAAAATGCGAGATATGATTTGGGCGGGCGAACACAGTTCGCCCCTACGATAGAGAACTATAAACTATAACGTTTCGCTCGTATAAAGCTTACTTCCAAACAAAAAGAGCACCCATCCGGGTGCTCTTTTTATTACTTCAAATATTCAGCCGCGTCAAACTCGCTTGTAACGTACACAAGGTCAAGGAAGTCCACAATGTGAACGGCAAGCTTTTTGCCATCCAGATAGTAAAACTGCATTTCGCTGCCGTCATCCTCTTTTATGTTTTCACCTTTTTCAAGGGGAGGGACGTGGGCGTCAAGCTTTTCTATTGTGGCATCAAATGCCGCGCGGTCAAAGCTTTCGCTTATATTATAATCAAATTTGAAATCTGACATAGATTCTCCTTGCCTTCCCCTGGGGGAAGGGGGACCGCTTGCGGTGGATGAGGAGTCCGGGCTTCGCACGACTAAAATGTGGAAGAAAAAGATCCTCGGTCTTGGCTCAGCGATCCGTTATTTCATTAATAATAGTTCTATTTCTTCGCCATAGCGATCTGCTCGGGGGTGATGGGTAGCTCGTAGAATCTTTTGCCCACAGCGTTGCAGATGGCATCCGCAATTGCGGGTAGGGGAGTGTTGATAACAACCTCGCCTATGGATTTGGCTCCGAAGGGACCTGCTTTCTCGTGGCTTGATTCAAAGGCAACGTGTATTTTGCCGATATCCATTCGGGAGGGTATCTTATATTGCATAAAGGAGTTTTCGCAAACTCTGCCGTCCTCGGTATAGGTGATGTTTTCGGACAGTGCCATACCGATTCCCTGAAGGATACCGCCCTCTGCCTGAACTCTTGCAAGGTTGGGATTGATGGGAGTTCCGCAGTCAACTGCCGCGTAGTAGTTGAGAACCTGAGCTTCGCCCGTGAGGGTGTCCACCTCGATCTCAGCCGCGCCCACCATAAAGGGAGGGGGAGAGATGGGAGAGGTGTGAGTTTCCGTTATTTCAAGGGAAACCTTGTTACCGCACATAGACGCGGTAACGACGTCCATAAGGGAAACAAACTCGTTTTCTGCTTTGGTTTTATAAACTCTTTCGCCGTTGAATTCAACCTCAGCTGAGGTGCATCCAAGTATTTTTGCGCCAAGCTTGCATATCTGAGCTCTCAGCTTCAGGGCGCAGGTTTCAACTGCCTTGCCCGTCAGATAGGTTGTACTTGAGGCGTATGAGCCTGAATCGTAGGGGGAGGCGTCGGTGTCAGCGCCGTGAACCGTGATGTTCTCAATAGGACATTCAAGCACCTCGGCTGCAATCTGCGCAAGGATGGTGTCGCATCCCGTGCCCATATCGGCGGCTCCGATAATAAGGGTGTAGAATCCCGTTTCGTCAGCCTTGAGGGTTGCGCCGCCGACGTCGCAATTGGAAATTGCGGAGCCCTGCATCGCCATACCCATGCCGATTGCGCGGATCTTGCCGTTGCCCATATCTCTTGCAGGATATTTATTATCCCAGTCGCTCATTTCTCGAACTTTTGCAAGGCAGCGATCCAGCGTGCAGCTTGTGTTTTCCTGACCATAGTAGGCAGGCATAATATCTCCCTCGTGAGGGATGTTCATTTCGCGCAGGGTGATGGGGTCCATATTAAGCTTTACAGCCAGCTCGTTTACGGCAGACTCAACTGCGAAGAGCCCTTGCGTTGCGCCGTAGCCGCGATAAGCGCCTGCGGACATAACGTTTGTGTAAACAACGTCGCTTGAGAATCGGAATGCTTCAGCCTTGCCGTAGAGGGGGATGGACTTATGACCTGAAAGCCCTACTGTGGTGGGGCCGTGCTCGCCGTATGCGCCTGTGTTTGAGAGGGTGTAAAGGTCAATGCCCTTGATGATACCGTCCTTTGTTGCGCCAAGGCGAACGTGGACCTCCATCTCGTGTCGTGGAGTGGATGCGATCATACATTCGCGGCGGGTGAATATCATCTTTGAGGGTTTCTTTGTTTTCCAGGTTACAAACGCAGGATAGATTTCGGAAACGGAGGTCTGCTTTGCTCCAAAGCCTCCGCCGATTCGGGGCTTGGAAACTCGAACCTGAGTTTTGGGAATACCCAGCGCGTTTGCAACGATTCTTCTACAATGGAAAACGATCTGAGTTGAGCTGACAACGTTAAGTCGTCCGTAGGCGTCGATGGTGCAATACGTTGCAAAGGGCTCCATCATAGACTGCTGGCAAGCCTTTGTGTGATAGGTGTGCTCAATAACGACGTCGCAGGAAGCAAGCGTTGCTTCAATATCGCCCTCGCCACATTCGTCGTGGGCGCAGAGGTTTCGTTTGTTGTCTGCTCCGACGGGGCAGAGGAACTCCCAGTTTTCCTCGGGGTGAACGAGGTTTTCGTTGTCAAGAGCCTCTCTGAAATTAAGAACGGGGGTGAAAACCTCGTATTCAACCTTAATAAGAGAAAGTGCCCTATCAACTGCCGCTTCTGTTTTTCCTGCAACGATGGCAACAGTGTCGCCAACGAAGCGGACTCTGCGGTCGATTATAAGTCTGTCGTAGGGGCTGGGCTCGGGATAGGTCTGACCTGCGCAGGTGAAGCGGCGCCCGTTCTGGTCAATATCCTCCCAAGTGTAGATAGCCTCTATATCGGGCACTTTTTTTGCAATAGTCGTGTTTATTGATTTAACCAGCGCGCTGGCGTGGGGACTGCGAAGAAGCTTAACTATAAGGCAGTCGGAGGGAGCAAGGTCGTCTGTGTAGACGGGCTTTCCCGTAACCAGCTGCATAGCGTCCTTTTTGCGAACGGGCTTGTTTACGATTTTCAGCATCTCTTTTTCCTCCATTCCATGAAATTGAGGATAGCTCTCATCTGCCCCTCATAGCCTGAGCAGCGGCAAAGATTTCCCGAAAGGAATTCCTTGATTTCGTCAGGAGTGGGCTCGGGATTTTCTCTGAAGAGAGCGATGGCGTTCATAATAAGACCGGGGTTGCAGAAGCCGCACTGCTCTGCGCCCTCGTCTGCAAGAAATGCACCGAATTCCTCAGCCTCAGCCTGAAGTCCCTCAAGGGTGGTAACCTTGTGTCCGTCTGCTCTTGCTGCAAGAACAGAGCAGGAGAGGGCGGGCTTGTCGTCTATGAAAACCGTGCAAAGTCCGCAGTTTGAGGTGTCGCATCCGCGCTTAACGCTTTTGCAGCCCTCGTTTCGAACAAAATCAAGAAGAACTGTGTCAGGTGCAACGTCGCGAACAGTTTTTTTGCCGTTTAAGATAATTGTAACGATCATTTTGAAAGCCCTCCCAAATCCATGAGTATTCTTTCGCAGAGAACTCCTACAAGATGTGTGCGATATTCAGCGCTTCCTCTCATATTGGAGCCTGTTTTGATGATGCTTTTTGCATATTCAGCCATTTTCTTGGCGTATTCTTCCGTTATCTCGCCTTCGATAATGCCTTCCTTATCTGTTAAAAGAACAGCCTTTCCGGGCCTTGCTCCGAAGGATAGGCGAACTCCGCTTTTGGTGTAAGCTCCGGCGCAGGCAAGCAGGGGGAAGTCTGTCTTTGTGATGCGAACAGACTTGTATGCCATGCGAAGCTTTTCCTTTTTAACTATAACGTTTACAAGAACGTCTCGGTCATATGGCATATTTATAAAGTCGGAGAGGGGGATGATGCCACCCTTGTAGAGCTCAACGTAGCTATCAAGAGAGAGAAGCAGAGTGAGAACGTCGGAAAAGCCGTATCGTCCGAAAACACTTCCGCCGACTGTTGCAACGTTTCTGAACTGAACGCCGACGATGTGGCAAAGTGCCTCCTTTGCTGCTCCGTCAGTGTAAAGATCGAATCCCTTATGGGTTTCAAGACTGCGCAGCGTGGTCATGGCTCCGATAATGAAGCTGTCGTCCGTTTCCTCTATTTTGTCAAGGCCGAGACCTGAAAGGTCGATGGCAACGTTTATATTGGCGCGGCTCATTTTAGTCCAGAGCATACCGCCGATTATTCTGTTGGTTTTTTTCTGATTAAGCTCAAATGCCTCGTCAAGACTTTCAACCCTTCTGTATTCCTTGATGGTTATCATAAAAATACCTCGCTTGTGAAATTGTCATAACTACTTTATATTATATCACAATGCCCTTGAATTTTGAAGAGCGGTGTGATAAAATACAACTATAAATCTGCTTTTTTTGCAAATATTGATCGGAGGAAAATATGAAAAGAATTATTGCTATTCTCCTTTGTCTTTCTATGCTTCTCAGCCTTGCGGCTTGCGGCGGCAATAAGGATGAATCAAAGGATACAACGCCTGATAGCGTAACAGAGGCTGAAACGGTAGACCTCACAAAATATGAAACAAAATATCCCGTAACCATCAAGGACCATCTTGACCGCGAGGTTACAATTGAGGCTAAGCCTGAAAAGCTTGTTTCCGCTTATTATATTTCCACAAGCGTTATGATCGCTCTCGGCCTTGAGGATAAGCTTGTTGGTATCGAGGCTAAGGCAGACACAAGAAATATCTATAAAAATGCGGCGCCTCAGATCATTGATCTTCCCAGCGTTGGAACAGCTAAGAATTTCGACGTTGAGGGCTGTGCAGCTCTGAATCCTGATCTCGTTGTTATCCCCGTTAAGCTCAGCGGCGTTATCGAGCAGCTTGAGGGCCTTGGAATAACTGTTATTGCCATCAATCCTGAAAATTTCGGATTGCTTCTTGAAACAGTTAGTATGATCTCAAAGGCAACGGACACTTTTTACAGAGGCTCTAATCTTAACACAACTATGTCAAAGGGCATCGCTTCTCTTTACGGCCGCATAGGCGACGTTGAGGATAAGCCCACAGTTTATCTTGCATCCAACAGCTCTCTTCTTTCAACAGCAGGCTCTGCTATGTATCAGAACTTCCTTATTGAAAATGCAGGCTGTAAAAACGTTGCATCTGAAATCACAGACACTTATTGGGCAGAGGTTTCCTATGAGCAGATCCTCACGTGGAACCCCGATTATATCGTTCTTGCGTCCGACTCTGAATATACGGTTGAATCCGTTCTGAAGGATGAAAACCTTAAGGATCTTGACGCTGTTAAGAACGGAAACGTTATTAAGCTTCCCGGCGAGTATGAATCCTGGGACAGCCCCGTGCCCGGCAGCTTTGTCGGCAGTATGTGGCTTGCGGCAACTATTCTTGATACGGAGTATTCCATGGTAGAGTGCAATATTGCATTGATTGATCTCTATGAGGAGTACTATGGCTTCACTCCCTCCCGCTTCGAATGAAAAAATACAGAAACGTAAAGCTTCTCATTATAGCAGCGCTGCTGCTGGTGGTGGTTTGTTTCGTTTCTTTTGCAGTTGGCAAATATCCCATAACTATTAGCGGCCTTTTCTCCGGGGATGAAATGATGGGCAGAGTTTTTCTGACTTTGCGCCTCCCTCGAACAATGGTTGCGGCTCTGGGCGGATTTGCGCTTGGCGTTGCAGGGTGCGTTTTTCAAACGATTTTTCATAATCCCTTGGCAGCTCCCGATATGATAGGAGTTTCCTCAGGGGCATCCGCAGGCGCAGCGTTTGCTATTTTGTTTGCCTCGGGCGCAGTAATTCACGTTGGGTTGGCCTCCTTTTTGGGAGGCCTTGCTGCTGTAATAGTAACGTTGCTTCTTTCCCGCGCTCATAAGGCGGGAGGGAAGGCATCCATCGTTCTTTCGGGAATTGCGGTCCATTCCCTTTGCCAGACCTTGCTTATGGTGCTGAAATCAACGGCGGATCCCGAGCGAGAGCTTGCCGCCATCGAATATTGGATAATGGGCTCCCTTGCATCCGTTTCCCTTAAGGGCTCGTACGTCAATATGATTATCTGCGCGGCGGCGATTGTTCCCATATTCCTTCTGAGCCGACAGATTATAATGCTGTCCAACAGCGAGGAAGAAGCCAGAATGTTGGGCGTTCCCGTTTACAGAACGCGCTTTGCCGTGCTTGTTTTTGCAACTCTTGCCGTCAGCTCAACCGTCAGCGTAACGGGAATAATCAGCTTTGTGGGGCTTTTGGCTCCCCACGTTGCAAGGCTGATTGTCAAAAGAACCGGATCCTTGACCTTTCTTATGAGTGGACTTGTGGGAGGAACAATTTTGACAATTGCCGACATTCTTGCCAGAAGCGTTGGAAAGAGCGAGATGCCCGTCAGTATCTTCACGTCTCTTATAGGCGCGCCCTTTCTTGTGTGGCTTGTTTGGCGTGAAAGGAGAAGAGTATGAGCTTTTTTGAATGTAAAAACCTGAAATTCTCCTATGGCAAGAAGGAGGTGCTTCGCGGGGTGTCCTTCGAGGCATCGGAAGGAGAGCTTGTGGGGCTTCTCGGAGCAAACGGAAGCGGAAAAACAACTCTTCTCAAATCTATTTGCTCTCTTGTGTCGGCAGAGGGTGAAGTAAGCCTTTTGGGTGAGAGCCTGAAGAAAAAAAGGGAGAGGGAAATGGCAAGGCTTGTTTCCTATATTCCTCAGAGAAGCGGAATAGATATTTCGATTTCTGCTCTGGACGTTGTTCTGATGGGCTTCAATGCTGAGATGGGCGTTTTTTCTCAGTATAGCCCGAAGCAAAGAGAAATGGCTGCGGCGGCGCTATTGCGTGTTGGTGGCGCAGAGCTTGCAGAGCGAGATTATCAAAGCCTCAGCGAAGGAGAAAAGCAGCTTTGCATCTTGGCAAGAGCCTTTGTGTCCTCGGCGAAGCTCTTTTTGCTGGACGAGCCTGAGAGCTCGCTGGACTTTTCAAACAGAGGCAAGGCCATGAAGCTGATTTCAGATAAGCTGAAGGAGAGCGGAGGTGCGGCGATAGTTTCTCTCCACGAGCCTTCGGTGGCTCTCCGATATTGCGACAGGCTTGTGCTGATACGGGATGGCAGATGCATAGCGCAGCTTTGCACTAATAGAGACAGCCTTGAAGAAATGGAAAAAAAGCTTCAGAGCGTCTATGGAGAAATAAAGCTACTTGACGTGGAGGGCAGCCTCGTTATGCTGCCAAGGTGAATTTGATGAATGACGTAAATAAAGAAGAAATTTTTGCCGCTTTCAACAGAAGCGGCAAAAAGCATATATTGATAACGGGGCGAAGAGGTGTTGGCAAAACGACACTTGCCGAAAAACTTGCAGGAGAGGGCTGCTGCGGAATCGAAACCTATGCAGTTCCTAAAGAAAAGGTGGTCCTGCGGGACAGGCATAACGGCGGACGCTATGTGATTGGTGAGTATAGCGCAGAGGAGGGAAAAATGGTTCCCGTTTCCGAGGGCTTTAAGTCTGGCGCCTTGGCTGCGCGCTCTGCTGAGGGCTTTGGCGGCACCGTGCTGATAGATGAGATAGGCTATCTTGAAAATGATGAATATGAGTTTCAATGCGCCATAGAAAACCTTCTGGATAAAAGGAGAGCGGTAATAACTACGCGCAAGGAGAAAACGGACTTCATTTGTCGCCTTTGGGCAAGGGATGACGTTTTCGCAGTGGATCTGGATATGATTCGCGGAGATGTTGGCTGCGTTATAATGGCGTCGGGCCATTCCCGCCGCTTCGGTTCAAATAAGCTCCTTGCGAGATTTGGTGAAAAAACGCTTATTGAAAGAGCGATTCTGGCAACGGACGGGATATTTTCCCGTAGAGTTGTGGTAACGAGATATAAAGAGGTTGCCGATATATGCAGGGACTATGGAGTGGACTGCATTTTGCATGATATGCCCGATAGAAGCGATACGGTGAAATTGGGTCTTGAAAAAATGGAGGGTATCAGAGGCTGCGCCTTTTGCCCTGCCGATCAGCCGCTGCTTCGTCGCGAAACGGTTGCAAGGCTGGTGAATGTATTTCTCTCGGAGAAAAACAAGATATGCAGACTTGCCTCGGGGAAGAGCGTGGGTATGCCCGTGATTTTCCCAAGTGAGCTTTTTCCGCATCTGGCAGAGCTAAAGAGCGGAGGCGGCTCGGCTGTTATAAAGGAGCATCCCGAAATGCTCTTTCTGCTTCAGACGGAAAACGAAGCAGAGCTTCTTGACTCTGACACGCCCGAGGAGCTTTCAAAATTGGAAAAACAATATTTATAATATTTTTTTGTTTTTTCTTGTAATGGAGAAAAAGCTTTGTTATAATATAATGTAATGCAAAACAGAAAGGCGGAAAAATATGTCGGATAAAAAGATTCCAAAGCTTGTCATATTTGATATGGACGGCGTTCTTGTAAATTCTGAGGGCGCATTCAGACGCGCGTGCTCGGAGGCTCTTGAGAAGTGGAACGTCAAGGCGGAGTATCACGAGTTTCAGCCTTTCACGGGCATGGGCGATATTCTTTATATCGGCGGAGTGTCCGAGGCGCACGGAGTTCCTTACGTGCCTGAAATGACAGACGTTTCATATGAGCTGTACGCTCAGTATGCTTCAACGCTCCTTAAGGTGTTCCCCTGGAGCAAGGACATTCTTATGAAGCTTCACAGCGAGGGCGTTAAGATTGCTATTGCATCATCTGCCGGAGCATATAAGGTTGATATCAATATCAGCTGCATCGGCGTTGAGAAGAGCATCTTCTCTGCAATCGTAACGGGAAGCGACGTTGAAAACAAAAAGCCCGCTCCCGATATTTTCCTTGCGGCTGCAAGAATGGCGGGCGAGGATCCTGCAAATTGCCTTGTTATTGAAGATGCCATCTCAGGTATTCAGGCGGCAAAGGCGGCAGGCATGAGAGTTGCAACGGTCAACACCTCATTTACGGCAGATGAGCTTGCCGAAGCAGGAAGCGACTTTGTAACAGACGATCTTATGAGCGTTTGCGATCAGTTTTTTGAATTTTGATATAAAAGAAAGGTTTATATATAATATGGTAGCTTTTGAGAAAAACGATAAGCGCACACATTATTGCGCTGATCTCAGAAAAGAAAATATAGGCGAGAGAGTTTGCGTTCTCGGTTGGTGCCAGCGCCAGAGAGACCTTGGCTCCCTTATCTTCATCGACCTTCGCGACAGAACAGGTATCGTTCAGCTTGCATTTGATGATAATACAGACCGCGCTATCTTTGACGAAGCCTTCGGTGTTCGCAGTGAGTACGTTCTTTGTGCAAAGGGCGTTGTTCGCGCACGCGGAGAGGGCGCTGTAAACACAAACCTTCCCACAGGTGAGATCGAGGTTGCGGTTGACGAATTCAAGATCCTCTCCACAGCTCAGACCCCTCCTTTCCCCATCGTTGAAAACAGCACGACAAACAGCGAAACAAGACTCACTTACAGATATCTTGACCTTCGCCGTCCCGATATGCAGAGAAACATCCTTGCAAGAAGCGAGATCACAAACATCGCAAGAAACTATTTCCGCGATAACGGATTTATCGATATCGAAACTCCCGTTCTTATCGCTCCCACTCCCGAAGGCGCAAGAGACTATCTTGTTCCCTCCAGAGTTCATAACGGCTGCTTCTATGCGCTTCCTCAGTCTCCCCAGCTTTATAAGCAGATGCTTATGTATTCCGGCTTTGACCGTTATATCCAGATCGCACGCTGCTTTAGAGACGAGGACCTCCGTGCTGACCGTCAGCCTGAGTTCACTCAGATCGACCTTGAAATGTCCTTTGCAGACGAAGAGGATATCATCGCTGTAAACGAAGGCTTCATCAAGGCTGTGTTCGACCAGTTTATGAAGCAGGACGTTCAGATTCCTTTCCCCAGAATGACATATGCAGAGGCTATGGACCGCTTCGGCTCCGATAAGCCCGACACACGCTTTGGCATGGAGCTTTGCGATATCAGCGACGTAGTTGCAAGCTGCGGATTCGGCGTGTTTGCAGGCTGTGTTGCAGAGGGCGGCACAGTAAGAGGTATCACAGTTCCCGGCGGCGCTTCCATGGCTCGTAAGGAAATTGATTCTCTCGTTGAATTTGTTAAGACATACGGCGCAAAGGGCCTTGCTTGGTATAAGAACACAGCAGGCGCTCCCACATCCTCCTTTGCTAAGTTCCTGACAGAAGAGGAAACAAACGCTATCCTCGCAAAGATGAACGTTCAGGAGGGCGACCTTGCTCTTATCATCGCATCCAAGCCTAAGGTTGTGTTCGATTCTCTCGGTGCGCTCCGCTGCGAAATCGCAAAGCGCCGCGATATGATCGATAAGTCCAAGTTCAATTTCCTCTGGGTAACAGAGTTCCCCCTCTTCGAGTATGATGAAGAGGACGGCAGATACTATTCCAAGCATCACCCCTTCACAATGCCTATGGAAGAGGATATGGATAAGCTTGAGAGCGCTCCCGGCGAGGTTCGTTCCAGAGCATACGATATCGTTCTCAATGGTACTGAGCTTGGTGGCGGTTCTATCAGAATCCACACAACAGAGCGCCAGAAGCAGATGTTTGCCGCTCTCGGTATTTCCGAGGCTGAGGCTGAGATCAAGTTCGGATTCCTTCTTGATGCATTCAAGTATGGCGTTCCTCCTCACGGTGGTCTTGCATTCGGTCTTGACCGTCTTGTAACTCTCCTTCTCGGTCTTGAGGATATCCGCGAGGTTATCGCATTCCCCAAGGTTCAGAACGCAAGCGAGCTTCTTTCCAAGTGTCCCACACCTGCAGATCCCAAGGCTCTCGAGGAGCTCGGCATCGCAGTTGTAGCAGAAGAAAAGTAATTAGACGATTGTAAAATATAATGGATCGACCGCATAAGTCGGCGCTTTGAAGCGCTTGGTTTGTGCGGTCGTTTTTGTTTTTATGTAAGGAAAGGGAAGCTGAAAATTGCTAATGCACAGATTCTTTCAAAAGGCGCTTGAGGCAGAATCGACAAAAAATATAAATTAAATTCGTCATAATAACGGAAAACAAAAATCAGGGTGAATTTTTGTGGTAATTTTTACGAAAAAAGTTTTCCTATATGTTGAAATCAAAAGCCCCTTGTGGTATACTTTACACAGCAGAGTATTGGTTTGGCTTGACCAATGCTACTCAAAATTATAATGGAGGATACATTATGAAAAAGATTTTATCTCTTGTTCTTGTAGCTGCAATGCTGCTTTCGATGGTAGCAGCAATCCCTGCAAACGCAGCTGCAACTGAAGACAAGAAGAGCACCGAAGTAGAAGCATACTACTACGGTGGTACAGCAACCTTCGTTGACCATGAAGGTAAAACAGCAACAAAGATCACTGAAGTTGATCGCATTTCCATCAAGGAAAACGGCGATGCTTCCAAGGGTGAACTTGTTCTTGATGGTACAATTGACGAAGGCGAATGGGGTTCTCCCGTTGTTTTCGTAGATAGCAAATATGCTGCAAGCAACGACGGTCTCACAGGCAGACATAACGGTGCCTATGAAGAGCCTTCTGCTGAAAACACATATTTCTATTACAACAAGGCAAGCTATAAGGGCAATTCTAAGACCTATTATCCTTGGGATAAGGGTATGAACTACTCCCTCTACTTCATGTGGGACGAAGAGTACCTTTATATCGCTGCTGACGTTTATGATGGTTCCGGCCACAATAGTGGTAACGAAAACTCCAATGCATGGAATGCAGACACATTCCAGTTCAGAGTTGACAAGGACGGCTCCTACACAAGAGAAGACGGATACAATCCCGTTGGAACAGATGCAGAGGGCAACACGATCACAAATCTCCCCTGGAGATCCTCTGTATTCAAGGGCGCAAGCGAGATCACATCTGAGGTTCCCAACTTTATCGTTACACGTACAAACGCTCGTACAGGCTTCACACTTGTTCGTGATAACGCTAACAGATATTTCCCCCACGATGAGCTTATTCCCGACCCTGAGTATCCCGAAGATACAAGCAAGGCAACAACTGAAACAAGATATTGCGATGCTGAATTCTCTTACTACTCCACTTCTTATGAAATAAACAATGAGGATTTCTCCAAGAAGTGCAACACATACGAAGAGTATAAGGCAAACGGCCTCACAGGTCGTATCCCCGAGTACTTTGAGTACGGTCCTGTTTATGCAACAGCTAAGGCTAAGAGTGTTGAAAGCGGTAAGCTTGTAAGACAGATGCAGTATGAAATTGCTGTTCCTTGGGATTACATTGACGATTCCGACGACTTCCTCGCTGAGATCGGCGATGAGTTCGGTATCTCCACAATGGTTATCGACAGAGAATACGGTCAGTCCGAAAACTACGGCGCATTCCTTGAATGGGGTACAGGTGTAAACGCTTCTCACCGTCCCGTATATGATCCCGACACATGTAACGGTTCCAACTCTCTCACACTTTCCGGTGTTGCATACAACGCGAGAGAAGACGTTCATGAGCACAACTTCGCAGAAGCAAACTGCACAACTCCTGAAAAGTGTACAATTTGCGGCTACGAAAGAGGCTTCAAGACAGGCCACGACTATGAGCTTGTAGAATATAAGCTTCCCACATATAAGGAAGAAGGCTATGCAAACGCAGTATGTAACGATTGTAACGAAACATTCGATAACACACTTGCAAAGGCTGACGAAACAGCAACAAGAAAGTTCAATAAGAACGATACATTTACAGAAAACGCTCAGGACGAGCTCACAAAGAAGCTCGGCAGCGCATTCTCTGCAACATGGACAAAGATCGACTGGACAAAGAACGCTGACGGCAACTGGGATAGCGCAGCAGGTTCTCCCGTAGCAACTCCCGATGGCGTTAACGCAGGTAAGTCCAAGTGCGCTCTCTGGCTCCCCGGTCAGTCAAGACCTGAGATCAAGAGCAGCCAGCATACAGAGTCCACAGCAATGGTTAGCCCCTATGACTTTGCTGTTCTCGACTTCACATGCTTCTCTGAAACAGCTTCCTATTTCGAATTCTATGATTCAGGCGTTAGAAATGCAACTGTATCTATGAAGGTTGACCTCTGGAACCGCCTCAACACAGCGGACAGAGAATTTGAAGGCGAAACAGGTTACCACGACACAGTTGGTTTCTGGTTCGGTCCTAACGGTATCGAATATCTCGCAGGTCTCTTCATCGTTGAAGATAAGAACGAAGCAGGCGATGTAACAGATACAAAGTACTACTTTGCAATCACTCCCAATAACAGCTCTGCACTCACAATTGCAGATTTCGAAGAAACAGCTCTCGCATATAAGGAAATCGATGAATCCGACCTTAACATTGGTAAGGATACATGGAACGAGATCACATTCTTCGTAGACTACGACGCAAACACAGCTCTCCTCTTCTGGGACGGCGAACTTGCAGTTGGTGAATACGATCCTCACTTCACAACAACAAAGACAACTCTCAATCCTATCCTTCGTGTATTCAACATTGAACTTTGCTTGACAGACGTTTACGTAGGTCATGCAGGTCTTGCTTCTACATACGTAGCAGAGGATGCAGGCGACGACACAACAGCAGCTCCTGTTGAATCCTCTGAAGATCCCGTTGAATCCTCTGAAGATCCCGTTGAATCTTCTGAAG